>NZ_JBSGAH010000003.1:0-414225 GCF_053600675.1 Streptomyces sp. NPDC005004 | reverse complement strand
TGGAACATCGACTCCTTCGACCAGTGGGGCGTCGAACTCGGCAAGGTCCTCGCCAAGCGGATCGAACCCGCCCTCACCGAGGGCGCCGAGGTCCCGGGCCTCGACCCCTCCACCACGGCCCTCGTCGCCGCCTACCGTTCCCTCAAGGAAGTGAACTGACATGCAGCTCGGACTCATCGGTCTCGGCAAGATGGGCGGCAACATGCGCGAGCGCATCCGCCGCGCGGGCCACCAGGTCATCGGCTACGACCGCAACCCGGAACTGACCGACGTCAAGGACCTCGCCGAGCTGGTCGAGAAGCTCGACGCGCCGCGCACCATCTGGGTGATGGTCCCGGCCGGCACCGCCACCCAGGTCGTCGTCGACGAGCTGAAGGACCTGCTCTCCCCCGGTGACGTCGTCGTGGACGGCGGCAACTCCCGCTGGACGGACGACGAGAAGCACGCCGCCGAGCTGGCCATCAAGGGCATCGGCTTCGTGGACGCGGGCGTCTCCGGCGGTGTCTGGGGTCTGGAGAACGGCTACGCGCTGATGGTCGGCGGCGACAAGGAGAACGTCGACCGCCTCCAGCCCGTCTTCGACGCGCTGAAGCCCGAGGGCCCCTACGGCTACGTGCACGCGGGCCGCGTCGGCGCCGGTCACTTCGCCAAGATGGTCCACAACGGCATCGAGTACGCCATGATGCAGGCGTACGCCGAGGGCTGGGAGCTGCTGGAGAAGGCGAACTCCGTGGACAACGTCCGCGAGATCTTCCGCTCCTGGCAGGAGGGCACGGTCATCCGCTCCTGGCTGCTCGACCTCGCGGTCAACGCCCTGGACGACGACGAGCACCTGGACGAGCTGCGCGGCTACGCCGAGGACTCCGGCGAGGGCCGGTGGACCGTCGAGGCCGCCATCGACAACGCGGTGCCGCTCCCGGCGATCACCGCGTCGCTGTTCGCCCGCTTCGCGTCCCGCCAGGACGACTCGCCGCAGATGAAGATGATCGCCGCGCTGCGCAACCAGTTCGGCGGCCACGCGGTCGAGAAGAAGGGCTGACGTCGTGGGGGACCTCCTGCTCGTCCGCCACGGCGAGACGGAGTGGAGCCTGTCGGGACAGCACACGAGCTGGACCGATCTGCCGCTCACCGCACGCGGTGAGGAGCAGGCCAGGTCCCTCGCTCCACTCCTCGCCGGGCACGACTTCGCCGTCGTCCTGACCAGCCCGATGGGCCGGGCCCGGGACACCGCCCGGCTGGCCGGTCTGACCGGCGCCGAGTCCGACCCCGACCTGGTCGAGTGGGACTACGGCGGCTACGAGGGCGTCAAGACCGTCGACATCCACACGACCCGGCCCGACTGGGACCTGTGGACCGACGGGGTGATCCCCGGCCCCGAGGGGCATCCCGGCGAGTCCCCCGAGCAGGTCGGGGCGCGCGCGGACCGGGTCCTGGCCCGGGTGGACAAGGCGCTCCAGGAGGACGGCGGCGACGTGATCCTGGTCGCGCACGCCCACTTCCTGCGGGTGCTCACCGCGCGTCGGCTGGGCCTGCCGCCCGCCGACGGCCGGCTGTTCCGGCTCGCCACGGGGACGGTGAGCCGGCTCTCCACGGAGCATGGTCGACCCGTGATCGTGGAGTGGAACCGGTTGCCCTGAGTGACGGGTGGGGCGATCGGCCCTGAAGTGACCGCCCGAGGCCCGGACCACCACCGTGTGTGGTGGTCCGGGCCTCGGCGTGTCCGGAAGCGGTCGGGGGCAGTTACTTCTACTTCCCGGGCACCCCGTAGGCGCGCTCGACGTGCAGCTTCACGACCAGCCGCCGGTCGCGGACCATCGCGGCGCGGTAGTCGTCCCAGTCCGGGTGCTCGCCCAGCACCTCGCGGTAGAGCCGGATCAGCTCCTCCACGGTCTCGTCGTGCGGGTCCTCGGCGACGGGGGTCAGCTCCACCGTGCCCTCGGCCACCGTGTACGCCCAGCGGTCGTCGCTGGTCACGTAGTAGGAGGCACGCGGCTCGCGGCGCAGATTGCGGGTCTTGGCGCGGTCGTCGGTGACCGAGACGCGGATGATCCGCTCGGCCGGGTCGTAGGCGTGGCTCACATTGGACAACTGGGGGCGGCCGTCCCGCTTGAGTGTGACCAGCACACCCCCGTGCCCCTCGGAGAGCAGCTTGAGCAGGGCGTCCTGCGTCGTCGGGTCGTCAGTCATACCCGGGTCAACGGGGGGTGGTGTGCGGCGCATTCCCCGGCTTGGTAGACAGTGTCTACCGCTGCTTGGTAGACACTGTCCATGAACGAGTCGTCGAAGAGCGGGTCCGACCCGGGGCTCAGGTCGCGTCTGGTGGACGCCGGGGTTGCCCTCCTTGCCGCCGAGGGGGCGCAGGCGCTGAGCCTGCGGGAGATCGCCCGCCGGGCGGGGGTCTCGCACGGAGCGCCCCGCCGGTACTTCCCCACCCATCTGGAGCTGTTGTCCGCGATCGCGCGGCGGGGCTTCGAGGATCTGGGCGGTCGGGTGCGCGACACGCTCGACTCCGCCGCCGACGATCCGCGTGAGCGGTCGGAGGTGCTGGCGCGGACGTATCTGCGCTTCGCGCTGGAGAACCCCGGGATGTATGAGCTGATGTTCCGTCACGACATTCTCAAGAGCGGTCACCTGGGGCTGCGGGACACCAGCCTGCCGCTGTTCGCGGTCCTGGTGGAGCTGGTGCAGCGCGTACGGCCGGAGGCGGACGCCCGTCAGGTCGCCGGGGTTCTGTGGGCGAACCTGCACGGGCTGGTCCAGTTGTGGCGCTGGGGCAGCCTCCAACTGGCGACCGGGGACACCGACTTCGAGCCCATGTTGCAGGCGTGTCTGGCCGCGCACCTCGGCCCGGGGACGGGCAGGTGAACCGGCGGTTGGCGCTGGCGTGCAGTGTGGCGGGCGCGGTGCTGGTCGCCCTGGACGGCACGGTCCTCACCGTCGCCCAGCCCTCCCTGCAGCGGTCGTTGCATGCCTCGTTCGCCGAGGTGCAGTGGACGAGTACGGCGTATCTCCTCGTCGTGGCAAGCCTGTTGGTGTTCGCGGGGCGGCTCGGGGACCGGTACGGGCAGCGGCGGACGTTCGCGCTGGGGATGCTCGGGTTCGGGGCGGCGTCGGCGGCCATCGGATTCGCGCCCGGCGTCGGGTGGGTGATCGGGCTCCGGGTCGTCCAGGGGGTGTTCGGGGCGCTGCTCCAGCCCGCGACGCTCGGGATGCTGCGGGCCGCGTATCCGCCGGACCGGCTGGCGATGCCGCTCGCGGTGCGGACGAGCGCGATCGGGCTCGCGGCGGCGACCGGGCCGCTGGTGGGCGGTGCGCTGGCGACCTGGCTGGGCTGGCGTGCGGTGTTCTTCCTCGGGGTGCTCCCGGCGCTGGCCTTCGGACTGGCCGCGCTGGGCGGGGAGGCGCCGCGGGTCTCCCCCGCCGGGCTGGACCTCCCGGGCGCGCTGCTGCTCGCGGTGACCCTGGCGTCCTCGGTCCACGCGCTGTCGGCGCCCGGTGCGGCGACGCTGCCGGCGCTCGCCGTCTCGGTGGTGGCGGGGGTGACGTTCGTACGGCACGAGCGGCGCGCCACGCGTCCGCTGGTGCCGCCCGGGGTGATCGGTGTGGGTCCCGTGGGGGCGGCGCTGGGCATCCTGGTGGCCGTGTCGGCCGCGCTGTCCGGGACGCTCTTCGTGGAGACGTACGTGCTCCAACGCGACCTGGGACTGGACCCGTTCGAGAGCGCGGTGCGAAGCGTGCCGCTCGCGGCGATGATGATCGCCTCGGCTCCCTGCTGTCCGGTGCTGCTGCGCCGCTGGGGCGCCAGGTGGACGACCGGGACGGGGACGGCGCTGCTCGCGCTCGGCGGGCTGCTGCTGTCCCGGGCCACCGGGGCGCTTTCCCTGGGTGCCGGATTCGCCCTGCTGGGCGCGGGGTTCGGGACGGTGATGGTGGCGGCCACCCATGTCGTCGTACGCCGGGCGGAGTTGACGGCGGCCGGAGTGGCGGGCGGGCTTCAGCAGACCGCGCTCAACATCGGGCCGGTGGTGGGGGTGGCGGCGGCGACGGCGCTGACGGCGGCGGGGTCGCGTATCGCTCTGTGCGTGTTCGCGATCCTGGTGGCGGCGGTCGTTCCGGTGGCTCGTGCGTTGCCTCAACGAGGCGCCGGCGAGGCGGCGTTGGATGCCGACGCGCGGGAAGCCGACGCGCGGGTCCTTCCCGGCGATCCTGCGCGACCATGAGAAACAACAGGTCGTCCCGGTGACCGAGCCGGACCGCACGGCGTACGACGCGACCGTAGGAGAGCGAGCGATGGCACAGCTTCGACAGGAAGTCGACCCGGAAGAGGCGGGGCTGGACGCGAAGGCACTGGACCGTCTGGACCAGCACTTCGCCCATTACGTGGACGAGGGCCGGCTGCCCGGCTTCCTGGTGTCGGTGGCCCGGGGCGGGCGCGTCGCGCATCTCACCGTGCACGGTCACCGTGACCGCGCGGCGGGGCTGCCGGTGGAGCCGGACACGCTGTGGCGTATCTACTCCATGACCAAGCCGGTCACCGCCGTAGCGGTGCTGACGCTGGTGGAGGAGGGCCTGCTGTCCCTCGACGACCCGATCGACCGCCACCTGCCGGAGTTCGCCGATCCGCGCGTGTACGAGGGAGGTTCGGGCGCGGACGTGCGTACCCGACCGGCCTCCGGACCGATCCTGGTCCGCCATCTGCTGACCCACACGGCGGGTCTGACCTTCGCCTTCTACCACAGCCACCCGGTGGACGCCCTCTATCGCGAGGCGAACCTCGAGTCCTCCGTGCCGCCCGGCGCGGACCTGGCGGAGACGGTGGCGGTGTACGCCCGGCTGCCCCTCCAGTTCGAGCCCGGAACCCAGTGGAACTACTCGGTCGCCTCCAACGTGCTGGGCCGCCTGATCGAGGTGGTCTCGGGGCGCCCCCTGGACGCGTTCTTCGCCGAGCGCATCCTGGTCCCGCTCGGCATGACGGACACCGGCTTCCACCTCAGCCCCGAACAGATGGCCCGCCTGGCCGAGTTGTACGGCGAGACCGAGACCGGCGGCATCGCACCGGTCCCCGGGCTCCCCCTGCGCGGCCGCCCCCGTTTCCTCTCCGCCAGCGGCGGCCTGGCCTCGACGGCCCACGACTACCACCGCTTCATGGAGTTCCTGCGCCGGGGCGGCGAACTGGACGGCGTCCGCCTGCTCCGCCCCGAGACCGTGGCCCTGATGACCCGCAACCAGCTCCCCGGCAACGCCGTCCTGCGTACCTTCGGCGCCGCCGCCCACCAGGAACGCGCCAACGACGGCCTCGGGTTCGGCTTCAACGTCTCCGTCGTCACCGACCCCACCCGTACCCTGGCCCCCTCCGCCCCCGGCACCTACGGCTGGACCGGCGTCGCCACCACCGCCTTCTGGATCGCCCCCGCCCTCGACCTCACGGTCCAGTTCATGACCCAGCTCCGGCCGAAAAACCTGAAGATCTTCCCGGAACTGCGCCGCCTGGTCCACGAGGCGGTGACGGACTGAGGCGTCCGGAGACGGCGCGAGTCCGGCCGGGACCCGGCCGGACTCGTCGGGCGCTCCCGTCGGGCCGGGATCAGGAGCCGTGGCCCACCGCGTCCAGGTGGGGGAGGTCGTGGTCCAGGCGTTCGCGCTTGGTGCGGAGGTAGGTGATGTTGTTCTCGCTGGGCTCGATCAGGAGGGGGACCGTTTCCGCGACCTCGATGCCGTGGCGGGTCAGCGCCTCGCGCTTGCGGGGGTTGTTGGACATGAGGCGCACCGAGCGGACGCCGAGGTCGTGGAGGATCTCGGCGGCGACACGGTAGTCGCGGGCGTCCACCGGGAGGCCGAGGGCGAGGTTGGCCTCGACCGTGTCCAGGCCCTCCGCCTGGAGGGCCATCGCGCGCAGCTTGGCCAGCAGGCCGATGCCGCGGCCCTCGTGGCCGCGCAGGTAGACGACGATCCCGCTGCCCTCGGCGGCGACCGCGCGCAGCGCGGAGGACAGCTGCTCACCGCACTCGCAGTGCTGCGAGCTGAACGCGTCCCCGGTCAGGCACTCGGAGTGCAGCCGGGTCAGCACGCCCTCCTCGCCTATCTCGCCGAAGACCAGGGCGACGTGTTCGTCACCCCGGTCGTGGTCCAGGTAGCCGATCGCCTGGAATTTCCCGTACGCGGTGGGCAGCGGGGTATTCACGACGCGTTCCGCGCCCGAACGCCGCGGGGACTTCTTGCCGAGGACGCCGAGGTTTTCTGTCATGATCTGATTCCTAAGCAGAGACGAAAGGCCGTGAAAGAGATGAGTGGTTCGGGCGCGAGTGCGGCGGCCGCACACGGAGTGCTGCCGGCGGACACCACGGAGGACGTACGCAAGCGGGGGGCGGGTGTCTCAACACAGGTCGCCGTCCTTCCCGTGGGCAGCTTCGAACAGCACGGGGCGTACCTTCCGCTGACGACCGACACGCTCGTCGCCTGCGCCGTGGCGCGGGAGATAGCCGCCGCGTACCCGGTACACCTCCTTCCCCCGGTGACGGTCTCCTGCTCCCACGAACACGCGGCCTGGCCGGGAACCGTCAGTATCTCCTCCACCACCCTCCACGCCATCGTGCGGGACATGGCGGATTCGTTGCGCCGTTCGGGTGTCGAGGCCCTGGTCGTGGTCAACGGCCACGGCGGGAACTACGTCCTGGGCAATGTCGTGCAGGAGGCGTCCGCGCGCGGTGAGCGCATGGCGCTCTTCCCGGCCGCCGAGGACTGGGAGGCGGCCCGCGAGCGCGCGGGCGTGGTGACCTCGCTGCTCACCGACATGCACGCCGGGGAAATCGAGACGTCCATTCTGCTGCACGCTCATCCCGAATTCCTCCGCCCTGGTCATGAGACCGCCGATTTCACCGCCGACGACCGCCGTCATCTGCTCACCACGGGAATGTCCGCCTACACCGAATCGGGCGTCATCGGGCGCCCGTCCCTGGCCACGGCGGAAAAGGGCAAGAGCCTGCTGGCGAGCCTCGTGGAGGATTTCGCTCCGTACTTCGAGCTGCTGACCTCCGGAAAGCTCCCGGCCTCGGGCGAGTTGGCGACCTCGGGCGAGACCGCGTCCGTCGCCGAACTGCCGGGCGCCGTACGGGAGTAGCCCCGCAGCCCGGCGTACCAGCGGGCGACGAGGACGACGGCGCCGGGCAGGCTCGCCACGAAGCTCAGCACGCCGTACACGACCGCCACCGCGACCCCGCTGCTCGCGCCCAGCCCGGCCGCGGCGAACGCCCAGGCGGTGACGCCCTCGCGGGGACCGAAGCCGCCGACGTTCAGCGGCAGTCCCATCGCGACCAGCGCGAGCACCGCGAGCGGGAGCAGCAGCGCGACGGTGGCCCCGCTCCCGGCGACCCGGGCGGCGACGACGAACATGCCGAGGTGTCCGGCGAGGACGACCGCCGAGGACAGCGCGACCCCGGGCCCGCTCTCGCGGGACAGCAGCCCCCGGCGCGCGTCGGCGAGGACCCCGCCCCGCCGCCCGGTCCCGGCGGACCCCCGGTTCAGCCGTACGGCGACGGCGACCGCGAGGGCGCCCACCACCGCGAGGGCCACGGGCGCGGCGACGGTGCGCACGTCGTCGCGGACCGGCGAGGGCAGCGTCAGCAGCAGTGCGGTGCCGGCCACGGCGAGCGCGATCTGCCCGGCGACCCGCTCCAGCACGACGGCCTTGACCGCGCGCCGTACGTCCCCGGCGCTCTGCCCGTGCCGTACCGCGCGGTGCACGTCGCCCAGCACCCCGCCGGGGAGTGCCGCGTTGAGGAACAGCGCGCGGTAGTAGTCCGCCACGGCGGCACCCAGCGGGAGCCGGATGCCGAGCCCGCGCGCCACCAACTGCCAGCGCCAGGCACTGAACACGGTGGTGAGGAGACCAACGCCGAGGGCGATCAGCACCGTTGGGGTGTCGATCCGCCGCAGCCCGTCCATCAGCGGACCGGTGCCGAGCCGCCACAGCAGCCCGCCGAGGATCACGACCCCGGCGACGGTGCCGAAGTGGGCGCGCAGCGCACGGGAGTTGAAGCGCCCCCGGGTGCCCTTCTCCCGCGTCGGCGCCGGGCGCGTCTGCGACACCGAAACCTCCGTGGCGGTGTCCCCCGTTGGCGCGTTCATCCCACGCCTCCCGCCGAGCGGGGCAGTGCGAGCAGATCGCTGTGGTGCACGACGACACTCAGCTCGCCCGCTTCGAGCGCGGCCAGCCGCTCGGCGAGGTAGACCGCCGCCCGCTCGCGCAGCTCGGGCCGCTGTTCGACCGCCGCGCCCACCCAGCCGCGCAGCCACTGCGCGGTCAGCGCGGCGTGCTCGGGTCCGAGCCGCCACGGGCTCGGGTGCACCCGTACGGTCGCCCCGTGCTCGGCGAACGCCTGGCAGGCCACGGCAACCGCGTCGGGTCCGAGCATCCCGGTGCGGCGCTGGTGGTCGTTGAACGCCTCGGCGAGCTGCGCGTCCAGCGGGTCGGACGGCTCCAGTTCCACCCGTCCGGCGACGGACAGGGTGAGCAGCGCCGGGCAGCCCGCCCCGGCGCAGGCGGCGGCGAGGGTCTCGACCTCCTCGCGGGTGAGCACGTCGAGCAGCGCGGAGGCGGTGACCAGGTCGGCCCCGGTCAGCGCGTCCGGGGTGAGCCGGGCGACGTCGCCGCGCCGGGTCTCGACGGTGACCTGGGCGCCGTCGGCGCCGGCGCGCGGGGAGGCGACGGCGGCGAAGTGCAGCAGGTAGGGGTCGAGGTCGTGCAGGACCCAGTGCTGGGGGCCGTCGAGGCGGGCCGCCAGCCAGCGGCCCATGGAGCCGGTGCCGCAGCCGAGGTCGTGCACGACGAGCCCGCCGTCCTCGCCGGGCCGTTCGGCCACCCGGGTGCGCAGCGGCTCCAGCAGGACCTCGGCGCGGGCGTCCGCGTCGGCGGCCTCGCGCAGTTGCAGCCACTCGGGCGCGTAGCGGGGCGCCTCCTCGGCCTCGCCCTCGCGCAGCCGTACGGTCGGCCGCTCGCCGGGGCGGGTCACGGGTCCGGCGCCCGCGATGACGTCGTCGGTGTTCACCGGCTGCTCCTCGGAGGGCGTGGAGTTGCCGGGCTGCGGCCCGGCGACCGTGGTCGTCTCGCTCATGCGGCCCTCCGCGGCGCGTCGGGGAGCCGGCCGAGGACCCCGGCCAGGCTGCGGGCGGTCGCGGCCCAGCCCGCGAGGGCGGAGCGGCGGCCCCGGGCGGCGGCCTTGAGGCGGCGGCGCACGTCGGCCTCGTTGAACCAGCCGCGCAGTTCGGCGGCGATGGCGCCGGGGTCCTCCGGCGGGACGAGGATGCCGGGCACGCCGCCGTCGGGGGCGCGGCCGACGGCCTCGGGCAGTCCGCCGACGTCGGTCGCGAGGACCGGGATGCCCCGGGCCAGCGCCTCGGTGACGGCCATGCCGTAGGTCTCGGCGTACGAGGTGAGGACCATCAGGTCGGCGGCGGCGTAGCTGGCGTCGAGGTCGGCGCCGGAGCGCGGGCCGGTCAGGTGCAGCCGGTCGGCGAGGCCGTACCCCTCGATCTGGGCGCGCAGCCCCTCGACGTACTCGGGGTCGTGGCCGAGGCCGCCGACCAGGGAGCAGGTCCAGGGCAGGTCGCGTACGGCGGCGAGCGCCTCGACCAGGCGGTGCTGGCCCTTGCGCGGGGTGACGGCGGCGACGCACACCAGGTGCGAGACGCCGTCGGTGCCGGGCGCGAGGGGGGCGATGTCGGCGCCGGGGGCGGCCAGGTGGACGCGGTCGGGGGCGAGGCCGTGGTGCGAGACCAGTCGGCGTACGGCCCAGTCGCTGGTGGCGATGACGGCGGGCACCGCGCGCAGCACGGCGCGCTCACGGGCGTCGAGGTCGGCGGCGACGGCCGGGTCCAGACCGGTCTCGTCGCCGAGCGGGAGGTGGACGAGGACGGCGAGGCGCAGCCGTTCCGCCTCGGGGACGACGATCTCGGGCACCCCGCAGGCGACCAGGCCGTCGAGGAGGACCACGGTGTCGTCGGGCAGCTCGCTCAGGGTGCGGGCGAGGCTCTCGCGGGCGGCGCCGTCCGGGTCGGGCCAGGCGCCGGACGCGGCGTGCCGGACGACCTGCCAGCCGAAGCCGGGCAGGTCGAGGCAGACGCGGCGGTCGTAGGCGTTGCCGCCGCTGGGGGCGGCGAGGTCGTCGACGCCGCCCGGCATGACGAAGTGCACGGTGCGCAGGGACATGGGGATGATCCCGACGTTCTGGGGGGCGGTGGGCTGCGGGGGGACGTAGGCGAGGGGGGTGGCCTTCGCGCGGTCGGGTCCCGCCGTCATGCGGTCGGTGACCGCCAGGCGGTCGGAGGTGACCTTCGTGCGCTCAGGGGTGGCCGTCGCGCGGTCCACGGTCAGGTCGCTCACAGGTCACGCTCGTAACTCGCCCAGGCGATGTGCGACTCGTGCAGGGTGACGGAGAGGCTCGCCAGGCCGCGCGCGCCTTCGCCGAGGGCGCCCTTGTGGATGCGCTCGGCCAGGCGGTCGGCGACGACCTTGGCGAGGAACTCGGTGGAGGTGTTGACTCCCGCGAACTCGGGCTCGTCGTCGAGGTTGCGGTAGTTCAGCTCCCCGACCACGGTGCCCAGTTCCTTCGTGGCCAGCCCGATGTCGACGACGATGTTGTCCTCGTCCAGCTGCTCGCGCCGGAAGGTGGCGTCCACGAGGAACGTGGCCCCGTGCAGGCGCTGCGCGGGCCCGAAGACCTCGCCGCGGAAGCTGTGGGCGATCATCAGGTGATCGCGGACGGTGATGCTGAACAACGGACGACCCTCCAGGTGCGGCGCGTCTGGTGCCCCCCGCGGTTCCCGCCGGGGGTTGACGACTAGTACGGCTGCTCGCTTCCCCGCGTTCAGCCCTCTCTCACTCTTTTCTCAGGTCAGGCGGTCTTCGGCGCTGATTCCTTTTCACATGCCGGCGGGGCGTGGCGCCTCTTTTCCCGCTCGAACGGCCGTGTCGTACCGGATGCGGTGGCACAGCGCGGGCAGCTCGCCGGAGGCCAGGCGGGGCATGACCTCGGGCAGTTCCTCGAAGTCACTCTCCCCGGTGACGAGCGCGTCCAGCGCGGGGTCCGCCAGGAGGTCGAGGGCGAGGGCCATCCGTTCGGCGTAACCGCGACCGGGGCGGGCCGCCGGGGAGACGGTGCCGACCTGGCTGGCGCGCACGGTGAGGCGGCGGGAGTGGAAGGACTCGCCCAGCGGCAGGGTGACGCGCCGGTCGCCGTACCAGCTCAGCTCGATCACCGTGCCCTCGGGGGCGAGGAGTTCCAGGGCGCGGGCGAGACCCTGCTCGGTGGCGCTGGCGTGGACGACGAGGTCGCAGCCGTCCAGGGCCTCCTCGGGCGTGGCGAAGTCGATGCCGAGGGCGTCCGCGGTCTTGGCGCGGGCCGGGTCGGCGTCCACGAGCTGGAGCCGTACGCCGGGGAAGCGGGCGAGCAGCGCGGCGACCGAGCAGCCGACCATGCCGCCGCCGACCACCGCGATCCGGTCGCCGACGAGCGGCGCGGCGTCCCACAGGGCGTTGACGGCCGTCTCCACGGTCCCGGCGAGCACGGCACGCGCGGCGTGCACGCCCTCGGGCACGACGGTGACGGCGCTCACCGGAACGACGTAACGGCTCTGGTGCGGATACAGGCAGAAGACGGTGCGGCCGATCAGCTCAGCGGGACCCTGCTCGACGACGCCGACGTTGAGGTAGCCGTACTTCACCGGGGCCGGGAAGTCGCCCTCCTGGAACGGGGCGCGCATCGCGTCGTGTTGGCTCTCGGGCACGCCGCCGCGGAAGACCAGGGTCTCGGTGCCCCGGCTGACGCCGGAGTAGAGGGAGCGGACCAGCACCTCACCCTCGGCGGGCTCCGGAAGGGTGACGTCACGCAGCTCGCCATGGCCGGGTGAACTGAGCCAGAACGCGCGGGCGGCGGTGTTCATCGGCATCCTCCTGAACGATCGGGAACTTGCTCACGTACCGAGAAGGGCACAGGCCGCGCACAGTACGCGGCCATGATCGACTCTGTCACTCGGCCGGAGGATGTGCGGTGGCCCTGAACAACACGTATGACGCGAGGCTCCAGCAGGAGACGGCCGTGGGAGCGGGCGTACAGCTTCTGCTGCTGGCCCTGCTCGGCACGGCCATCGGCATGGGGGTGGCCGGCTGGCTGTCGGGGCTCGCCTTCGCGTTCGCCACCTGGGCGGTGCTCTCCCGCGCCCTGCACCGCTCCGCGCTGCGCTCCTTCGGCCCGGCCAACCGGGTCACCCTCGGGCGGGCCACCCTGGTCGGCGGTGTGACGGCCCTGGTCGCCGACTCCTTCGAGAGCGCGCCGCCGGTCACCCTCCTGGTCGGCCTCACCGCCGTCGCCCTCCTCCTCGACGGCGTCGACGGCAAGGTCGCCCGCCGCACCGGCACCTCCAGCGCGCTGGGCGCCCGCTTCGACATGGAGGTGGACGCGTTCCTCATCCTGGTCCTGAGCGTGTACGTGTCCATGCGGCTCGGCCCCTGGGTCCTCCTCATCGGCGCCATGCGCTACGCCTTCGTCGCCGCCGCCCGCCTCGCCCCCTGGCTCAACGCCCCGCTCCCCCCGTCCTTCGCCCGCAAGACGGTCGCCGCCCTCCAGGGAATCTGCCTTCTCATAGCGGGCGCGGGGCTGCTGCCGTACGCCGCCGAGTTCGGGGTGGTCCTGCTGGCCCTGGGGTCGCTGGTGTGGTCGTTCGGACGGGACGTGGCGTGGCTGTGGCGCAACGCGCGGCAGGTGGAGGCGCCGGAGGAGGAGATCCCGGCCGCTCCCGCGAAGACTCCGGAGCTGGTCGCGGGCTGAGGCAGGAGCGGCCGCACGGTGGCGTGCGTGCGGCCGTCCTCGGGCACGGCGGCTCGGGGCGCCCGTGCCGGTTACGGCACCCGTGCCACCCCCACGTAGAAGCCGCACCGCTCCTGCTCCGGAGCCGGGCCCTCCTGGTACCACTCGGTTGCGAACACGAGCCCGGGGGCGATGAGTTCGAGACCCTCGAAGAACGGCTCGACCTCGGCGCGGGTGCGCATCCGGAGGGGGATCGCGCCCTTCTTGTACGTGTCCTCGACCCGGTCCTTCAGTTCGGGGTGCTGGTCGGCGGTGCCGTGGGAGAGGACCAGGTAGCTGCCCGAGGGGAGGGCGTCGACCAGGGTGCGGGTGAGGCCGTAGGGGTCCTCGGAGTCGGGCAGGAAGTGCATGAGGGCGATCAGGGACAGGGCGATCGGACGGGTGAAGTCCAGCCGCTGACGCGCGTGTTCGAGGATGTCCGCGGGCTTGCGCACATCGGCGTGGATGTAGTCGGTCGCGCCCTCGGGCGTGCTGATCAGCAGCGCCTCCGCGTGCCGCAGCACGATCGGGTCGTTGTCGACGTAGACGACCTGGGCGCTCGGCGTGATCGCCTGCGCTATCTGGTGCAGGTTGGGCTCCGTCGGGATGCCGGTGCCGATGTCGAGGAACTGGTCGACGCCCTGGTGGGCCAGCCACGCGGACGCGCGGTGCATGAACTCCCGGTTGCGGGCCGCGCTGCGCCGCGACTGTTCGGGCAGCGTCTCACCGACCTGCTGGTCCACGGGGTAGTTGTCCTTCCCGCCCAGCAGCCAGTCGTAGACGCGCGCGGGGTGGGGTTTGCTGGTGTCGATACGAGGGACGGGTACGCCGGCGGTCACGGGACACTCCTCCATACGCGAGAACACGGCTAACCGAGCATCCGGCCGGGCGCGCGCACCCGTCGAGGGACGGTTCTCGCGCGGCAGGTCGGCGGCGCAAGCGTAGTCGTAGCCGCCGACAGGCGGTCCGGCGAGGCCGCGCTTGTGCGGAAGATCCCGCGCCGTCCGCTGACGGTGTGTTGAAACCGCAGGTCAACGCCGTTGTCAGTGGCTCACCTTAGATTCGTTTCACGTTCCGCCGCTCTGGTGTGAGCGTCCCTTTTCGTGTGCATGGGAGTGGTGTGTTGTCCGTCTGGGAGAGGTCGAGCGCGGCGCGGGTCGTGCCGTCGGCGCGGCCGCGGAAGCTGGCCAAGGTGCCGTTCGTCGAGCTGGCCGACGGGCGGTTGCAGGGGGTCGTGTCCAGTGGGTCGGACATCGAGCGGGTGTACGTCTCCTCGGTCGCCGCGGGGTCCTACGCGTTCGCGTGCAGCACCAACAACAACCGCCCGTGCGGCGGGGCGCGCGGCACGTTCTGCAATCACATACGGGCGCTGATCGGCGAGGCCGTGCTGCAGTACGGCAGTGAGCGGGTGGCCCGATATCTGAAGGTCGAGGCCGACGGCACCGACGCGGGCGTCCTCGCCGCCGCCATGACGGGCACGCGCCCGCCGCAGGGCGACAGCGCGGCCGCCGCCCAGGTCTTCAGCCGCTTCCTGCGCCACCTCGCCTATCTCGAACTGCCTGCCACCACCGCGCCGTTGCCGGAGATGCAGTGGTTCCCGACCACGAGGGCGGTGGCCTGATGCGCGTCGATCTGCTCACCGATCCCGTCGAGGGGCTGGCGGAGGTCCTCGACGCCGTGGACGGATTCGACCGGGCCCTCGTCGGCGGTCTGCTGCGCCCGCAGCCCGGCCAGGCCGAGGGACTGAACGGGCTCGCCGCGGCCGTCGCCGGATCGCCGCTGGCCACGCGAGTCGCGGAGGCGGCCGGGAAGGCGGCCGCCGGAGCCGCGGGCGAGGACCACTTCGTCGCCCTCGCCGCCGCCCGCACCGCCCTGCTCGGCTCGGCGCACGACGCGCTGACCGCGCGGGTGCGGGAGGCGGTCGGGGGCGCGTGCGGCGACGACGACCGCGCCCCTGCAGGGGCGGAGCAGCCGGTCAACCTGCTACTCGCCGCCCGCGGTTGGCTCAGCGACCTGGCCAGGGCCGGCTGGCGGGGCATCGACCACGAACTCGTCGGCGGCGCAGCCCCCGTGGTCTCCGCCATGCTGCCCGACCCGGCGCTGCGCCGCCTGGCCGCACTCCTCGACGGTTTCGCCGCCGAACTCGCCGCCTGCTGCCCCGGCGCGACCCTGGAGCGGATACCCGTCCGCCGCTGGGCCGACCTGTGGGCGCGGGCGCTGCTGCTGACCGTGCCGGGCGCCCTCGGCATCCCGGCCGTGACCGAGGTGAGCGGTCGCCTGCTGCCGCTCGGTGTGGACGTGCAGGAGCACGCCACCGCCGTACAGGCGCAGGTGCACGCGGTGTTCGAGCCCGCCGACGGCGCTACGCCCAGGTTGGTACGGGCCTCGGTGTCCGCGCCGAAGCCCGACTCGGTCGTCGGCGCGGGCCTGTGGCAGTTGCTGCGCCCGCACATGTCGTTGCTCGCGGCGCTGGGCGAGGGTCGCGCCATGGACCTCGCCGCCATGCCGGTCACCGCCGAGGGCGACCTGCTGTGGGACGACGCGCGGGCCCGCACCGGGGAGGTCGCCGAGCCGTTCACCACCGCCCGGGTGGCGCTGCCGACCGCGGTCGCCTTCCCGACCGCCGCGCTCGACCGGCATCCGACGCGGATCGCGGTGCCGGTCCTGGTGGAGGGGTACGCGGTGGACGACACCGACGGCCTCGTCCTCGATGTCGCCGGGTGCCGGCTGCGGGTCGACGCCGACCGCGTCCCGGCCGCCGGGCCGCTCACCCCGGAGGCCGTCGCCGCCTCGTCCGCGTGCCTGGGGCTGCTGCGCTGGGACGCCGGGGAGTTTCTGCTCCAGCCGCTCGCGGTGGAGCGGACCGTACGCAAGAAGGCGGTCGCGGTACACGCGGGCGCGTGGGCGGGGGGCACGACCGACAAGGCGGGGGTGCGCGCGGAGAAGGCGGCCACGGACGCGGTGACCATACTGCGCGAGCGGGCGGGAAGGCTGCTGCGGAAATGACCCAGGACAGCACCCAGGGCAGCGGCCAGGATGCCCCCGTCGGCGCCGGTCCCGCCGTCCCCGATGCCCAGGAGAACCGTCGTCAGGTCCTCTACTGGCGTCTCCTCGCCCGCCTCTTCGACCCCGAGGAGCAGGCCGGTCTCGAGTCCGCGTCCCTCGCCGTGGTCGAGGACATCGGCCTGCCGCCCGCACTGCTCGACCCGGACACCTCCGTGGACTCCGTCGTCCAGCGCCACCCGGAGCTGGCCGCCGAGCTGGACGGGCTGATGACGCCCGAGCCGGACCCGGACGGCACCCGTGACCGCACCGCCGAGGTACGGCGCGCCGCGCTCGCCTCCAAAGTGCTGCTGAACGTGTTCGCCTCCCGCCCCGGCGAGATCACCGCCGGACAGCTCGCCCGCTGGCAGGCCGACGCCGACTGGCTGGAGCGCGCGCTCGGCTGCGAGCCGGGCGAGCTGCGCGGCGGCAGGACCGGAGGCCGCGCGGCGGCGGGCAACGGCACCGGCTACGGCGCGCCCACCCCCGACCTCAGCCGGCTCGTCCCCGGGATCGGCCCCGACCTCGGCGCGATCGAGGCCGGTCTCGTCCGGCGGATGCGGCTGCGCGAGGTGCTGGCCGACCCGCGACTGGCGGCCCGGCTGACCCCGAGCATGTCGCTGGTCGAGCAGTTGCTGCGCGACAAGGACAACCTCTCCGGCGTGGCCCTGGCGAACGCGAAGTCGCTGATCAAGCGGTACGTCGACGAGGTCGCACAGGTGCTGCGCACCCAGGTGGAGAAGGCCACGGTCGGGGAGCTCGACCGCTCGGTGCCGCCCAAGCGGGTCTTCCGCAACCTCGACCTCGACCGCACCATCTGGAAGAACCTCACCAACTGGAGCCCGGAGGAGGAGCGGCTCTACGTCGACCGCCTCTATTACCGGCACACCAGCCGCAAGACGACGCCGCAGCGGCTGATCGTCGTGGTGGACCAGTCGGGCTCCATGGTCGACTCGATGGTCAACTGCACCATCCTGGCATCCATCTTCGCCGGGCTGCCGAAGGTCGACGTCCATCTGATCGCCTACGACACACAGGCGCTGGACCTCACGCCGTGGGCGCACGACCCGTTCGAGACGCTGCTGCGCACCAAACTCGGGGGCGGCACGGACGGCACCGTGGCCATGGCGCTGGCCCAGCCGAAGATCGCGGCACCGCGCAACACGGTCGTGGTCTGGATATCCGACTTCTACGAGTGGCGCGGGCAGGAGCTGTACGACAGCTTCGCCGCCGTGCACCGCTCGGGCGCGAAGTTCATCCCGGTCGGCTCGGTGACCAGCTCCGGACGCGGCAGCGTCAACCCGTGGTTCCGGGAGCGGTTCAAGGACCTGGGCACGCCGGTGATCTCCGGCCACATCAAGAAGCTCGTGCACGAACTCAAGACGTTCCTGACCTGATCCCGGGACGGCACCCGCCCACGCGGCGCCTCACGCCCGCCCACGCGGCGCGGCACCCCCTCCCTCGGCGGCGGCCCACGCCCGTTCCGCTGTGGTCTCCCCCGTACCGAAAGGCACTTCACCATGTCCGACCTGCTGCGCGCCCCCGCCGAGATCAAGTACGCCGAGGAGCTCGACTGGCTCGAGTCCATCGACGACAACCCCAAGCCGTTCTCGTGGCGGCTGTCGCCCAAGATGGTCCGGCTGTTCGTCCTCGGCTCCGAGCGGGCCGACGGGCTCGACCGGGAGATCTCGCAGAAGTGGTTCGGCGACCGCAGTTTCGTGGAGCGGTCCATCGTCACCCTCGCCTCCGACCGGGGTCTGCTGCTGATCGGCGACCCGGGCACCGGCAAGAGCTGGCTGGCGGAGCTGCTGTCCGCCGCGATCTGCCGCAACTCCACGCTGGTGGTGCAGGGCACGGCCGGCACCACCGAGGACCACATCAAGTACTCGTGGAACGTGTCCATGGTCATCGCCAAGGGCCAGTCCCGGGAGTCGATGATCCCCTCCCCGATCATGACGGCGATGGAGGGCGGCGCGATCGGCCGCTTCGAGGAGCTGACCCGCTCGACCAGTGACGTGCAGGACGCCCTGATCTCGATCCTGTCGGAGAAGTACATATCGGTGCCCGAGCTGGAGAGCGACAACATCGTCTTCGCCAAGCCCGGCTTCTCGATCATCGCCACGGCCAACAGCCGCGACCGGGGCGTCAACGACCTGTCGTCCGCGCTGAAGCGCCGCTTCAACTTCGTGCGGATTCCGGTGGTGACCAACAAGAAGAGCGAGGCGGAGATCGTCCGCTTCCGCACCGAGGAACTGCTGCGACGGCACTCCATCGACCTGGACGTGCCGCCGACCCTGCTCGACGTGCTGCTCCAGAGCTTCGCCGACCTGCGCGCCTCGGCCGCCTCCGCCGGCAGCGACGACGAGAAGCTGGAGTCGGCGCTGTCGACGGCCGAGCAGATCGGGGTGCTGGAGGACGCCGTGCTGCACGGCAACTTCTTCGGGGAGCACACGCTCACCGCCCGTACGCTCGCCTCCTCGCTGGTCGGCTCCCTCACCCGGCGCGAGCCGGAGGACCTGGCCATCCTGAACAAGTACCTGCACGGCGTGGTCGAGCCGCGCAGCAAGGAAGAGGGCGGCTCCTGGCCGGAGTTCCTCGAGGGCGGCCGCGACGCGATCGCCACCCTGTCGTGAGCGTGGACCACGCCGCCACGAGCGGCACCCCAGAGGGCGCGTTCGGCGCGCTGCGCGGTCAACTCCAACGAGCGGCGACCGAGTTCGCGGGCGGATCCGACGCACTCGAGGGCATCCTCCTCGGCATGGTGGACGACGTGGACCGGGCGGTGCGTGAACCGCTGGAGATCTTCCCGGTCTGCCACCACTCCCCCGCCTCCGCGCTCGCCATGGCCCGCAGACTGCGCGAGAAGCAGCCCAAGGTCGTGTATCTGGAGCTGTGCGAGGACATGGCGCCGCTCCTGACCGAGCTGCGCAACTGCCGACTGCCGGTCGCGGTGCAGGCGTTCGCGGGCAAGGTCGAGGGCTTCCCTGCCGACTGGGCGCCGCTGTCGGTGGTCGCGCCGATCACCGAGGCGTCCGCCGAGTACCAGGCCATCGCGTACGCCCTGGACACTCCCGGCGTGGAGCTGGTCCTGGTGGACCGCTCGGCCGACCACGTCTACCAGTGGGACACGAGCCGTACACCGCAGGAGCCCGGCACCGACGAGGAGGCGCCCGAGGAGGCCCAGCTCCACGGCGAGGCGGTCGGCGTGGAGATCGGCGACCTGCGCCCGCGCTTCGCGGAGCTGGAGGAGCATCTGCTGCGGCACGGCCGGGTGCGGCACTGGTCGGAGTGGTGGCACCAGTACGTCGAGGTCCCGCTCGCGGGCAGTGACCACGACACCTACCGCCAGGCCATGTTCCTCATCGGCAGCCTCTTCCGACGGCTCGCCCCCGGTGACGAGGACCGGGTGCGGGTGGACGAGGACCGCGAGCGGTACATGTGGACGCGGATGCGCGAGCACCTGAGGGAGTCCGGCGCCGACCCGGCCGACTGCCTGTACGTGTGCGGGGCGTTCCACGCGGCCAGCCGGGTGACCGAGTTCGGTCTCGGGGGTACCGACACGTTCACCATCTCGCCGCGTACGGCGACGACGTGGCAGTACGGCCTGATCCCCTCCAGCCACGCGGCCATCGAGGCGCAGTTCGGCCTCGCCGCGGGCTCGGTGTCCATCGCCGCGGCGGAATGGACCAAGGGCCTCAAGCGCTCGCGGACCCGGCCGTACCGGCTGGCGGGACAGAAGGGCGCGGCGAGGAAGACGGCTTCGACGAAGACGGTCGCACCGCCGCCGGGCGCCGCCCCGGACCGTCTCACCGGCTTCCTCCAGCAGGCGCCCGCGCTGGACACGCTGGACGAGGCGGAGCTGCTCGGCTGGTCCGTGGACATCGTCCACGCCGCCCGTCGCAACGGCTATCTGGCCTCCACGGCCGACGCCATCGCCGTCTTCGAGACGTCGATCCTGCTGGCCGGGATGCGCGACCGTGCGAAGCCTACGCCGTACGACTTCCAGGACGCGGCGGTCACCTGCATCGAGAAGGACGCCGTGCCCGGCCGGCGGGACGTACGGCGTCTGGTCGAGATCATGATGGGCGGCGACCGGATCGGCCAGGTCGGTTACGACGCGCTGCCGCCGCTGGCGAGGGACGTGTACGACCGGCTGGCCCCGCTCGGGCTCAAGCTGCAACAACGTGGTGTACAGCGCGCGTTGCTCGACATCGTCTCGCGTCCCGAACTGGCCGCCTGCTCGGACGTGCTGTGGATGCTGCGCCGCCTGCTCCCGCACGGCGCGGCCCGCCCGATCATGGGGGAGCGCAGGCTCGGTGAACGCTCCCTCCAGGAGTCCTGGGACCTGGCGATCGGCACCCACCAACGAGCCCTGATCGAGCTGGGATACGAGGGCGTCAGCCTCGAACAGGTCCTGGAGCAGCGGCTACGGCGCGAGGCGTACGCCCCGCAGGCGACGGCCGCGACCGTGCTGGCGGCGGTCGAGGACGCCACGCTCCACCTGGGCGGCAAGCGCCTCGCCGACGAGCTCGGCACCCACGCGCTGAAGGTGCTGGCCACCGAGCGCACGGTGGACGGCGCCCCGGAGGTGCTGCGCCGGGTGCGCAGGCTGCTGGCGTACTACCGCACCCACGAGCCGGTGCTCCCGCCGTGGATCGAGTCCTTCGCGAAGACGGGGTACGCGCACTACTGCACCCTGCTGCCGACGGCGTTCGTCGACGAGGACGCGACGGTCGGGCAGGTCGCGGCGATGCTCGGGTTCCTCTTCGGCATGGAGAGCCTGGCGCTGTCGCTCGGCTGCGACCGCGCCCAACTCGAGCTGGCGGTGGCCCAGTCGCACCCCGAGGATCCGGCGAAGACGGCGCTGCTGTGGGCGGCCCGGGTGCAGCTCGGCACGCTGTCCCGCGCGGAACTGCGGGCGCGGTGCGCAGGGTTGCTGGACAACCCGCTGGTGGTGCCCGCCTACCCGCGCTATCTGAGCGGGTTCGTGCACGCCCTGGAGCCGGTGCCGGGACTCGCGGACGTGGTGGTGGAGGCGGTCTCCAACGCCTTCGGCCGGCTGCCGGACACGGTGCTGCTGCCCTGGTTGCCGCTGCTGATCACCACCCTGCGCTCCCAGGCGGGCGACCTGGCACCGCTGCTGATCCGGGAGGCCGCCCGGATCTTCCCGGCCCGGCTGGCGGCGCTGGACGCGTGGACGCCCCCGTGGCGGACCGAGGCGCGGCCCGTGGTGCGCCACCCCGCATCGCGGGCTCCGCGTGGCGTGGCCCTGCTCCCGGCGCACCCCGCGAGCTGCGACGCGCTCGCGGAACTGCTGGGCTGCGCGGAGGGGTGGGCGGCGCCCGATGCCCCGGTCGTGCGGGGTGCGGCGCTGCTGGCCGTGCATCCGGCGGCCTGCGATGCCGTGGCGGGGTTGCTGGGCTGCGGCGAGGGCTGGGCCGAGCCGGCGGGTACCGCTCCCCCGGCCTCGGCACTGGCCGAACGCCATCCGGCCACGGCGGCGGCCTGGGAGTCCCTGCTCGCGCACACCTGACGGCCTGAACGCCCCCGCACGACGGCCCGGTGGCCGGGTCCGGCGCACCTCGGACCCGGCCACCGGACACGTCTCAGCCGGTGGCGAGCTTCCGGTGGGCGTCCACGATCTCCGCGTACCGCCGCCCGCTGCTCTTCACCGTCCGCCGCTGTGTCTCGTAGTCCACGTGGATCAGTCCGAACCGCTTGGCGTAGCCGTAGGCCCACTCGAAGTTGTCGAGGAGGGACCAGGCGAAGTAGCCGGCGAGCGGGGCGCCTTTGCGGGCGGCGGAGGCGCAGGCGGCGAGGTGGGACTCCAGGTACGCCCGGCGCTCGGGGTCGTGGACCGTGCCGTCGGGACCGACCGTGTCGGGGAAGGAGGAGCCGTTTTCGGTGACGTAGATCCTGCGTGCCCCGTAGTCCTCGGTGAGGCGCAGCAACAGGGCCTCGATGCCCTGGGGTTCGATCTCCCAGTCCATGCCGGTGCGGGCGACGCCCTCGCGGCGTACGGCGCGGGCGTGCGGGACGGGACCCTCGGGGTCGTCGATGACGTAGGCGGGGAAGTAGTAGTTGAGGCCGATCCAGTCGAGGGGCGCGGCGATGGTCTCCAAGTCGCCCGGCTTCTCAGGCAGTTCGACGCCGTACAGCTCACGCATGTCGGCGGGGAAGCCGCGGCCGTGCACGGGGTCGAGCCACCAGCGGTTGACGTGGCCGTCCTGGCGGCGGGCGGCGGCCGCGTCTTCGGGGCTGTCGGTGGCGGGGTGAACGGTGGAGAGGTTGTTGACGATGCCGACCTCGGCGCCGGGCGCGGCGGCGCGTACGGCCTGGGCGGCGAGGCCGTGGCCGAGGAGCAGGTGGTAGGAGGCGCGGACGGCGGCGGTGAGGTCGGTCCAGCCGGGGGCCATCGTGCCCTCCAGATGGCCGATCCAGGCGGAGCACAGGGGCTCGTTGAGGGTGGTCCAGAGCTTCACGCGGTCGCCGAGTCGTCCGGCGACGACGGAGGCGTACTCGGCAAGGGCGTGGGCGGTGTCGCGTTCGGGCCAGCCGCCCCGGTCCTGGAGGACCTGCGGCAGGTCCCAGTGGTAGAGGGTGACCGAGGGCGTGATGCCCGCTTCCAGAAGGGCGTCGACCAGACGGTCGTAGAAGGCGAGCCCCTTGGCGTTGACCGGGCCGTCGCCGCCGGGCAGGACGCGCGGCCAGGCGACGGACAGCCGGTAGGAGTTGACGCCGAGCTGGCGCATCAGCGCGAGGTCCTCGGGCCAGCGGTGGTAGTGGTCGCAGGCGACGTCGCCGGTGTCGCCGCCCGCCGTCCTGCCGGGTGTGTGGGAGAAGGTGTCCCAGATCGACGGTGAGCGGCCGTCCTCGGCGACGGCGCCCTCGATCTGGTACGCCGCCGTGGCGGTTCCCCACAGGAAGTCGTTGGGGAGGGCGGCGAGGTCGATGGGTTCGGACACGGAAGTCCCTTCACGGTGGGGGGCGTTGATTACTTGACGGCGCCCGCGGTCAGTCCGGCGACGAGGTAGCGCTGGAGCAGCAGGAAGCCTGCGACCACGGGCACGCTCACCACCAGGGAGGCTGCCATGATCTGGTTCCAGTAGACGTTGTAGAGGGTCGAGTAGCCCTGGAGGCCGACGGCGAGCGTGCGGGTGGTGTCGTTGGTCATGACGGAGGCGAAGAGGACCTCGCCCCAGGCGGTCATGAAGGCGTAGACCGCGACCGCGACGATGCCGGGTACGGCGGCGGGCACGACGATCCGCAGCAGCGCGCCGAGCGGCCCGCAGCCGTCGACCAGCGCGGCCTCGTCGAGGTCGCGGGGCACGGAGTCGAAGTACCCGATGAGCATCCAGATGGAGAACGGCAGCGAGAAGGTCAGATACGTGAGGATCAGTCCGCCGCGCGAGCCGAACAGGGCGATGCCGGTGGCGTTCCCGATGTTGACGTAGAGCAGGAACAGCGGCAGCAGGAAGAGGATGCCGGGGAACATCTGCGTGGACAGCACGGTCACCGTGAAGACGCGCTTGCCGCGGAAGTCGTAGCGGCTGACCGCGTAGGCGGCGAACACGGCGATGACGACCGAGCAGACGGTGGCGGCGCCCGCCACGATCAGCGAGTTCACGAAGTAGCGGGCGAGCGGGATCGTGGACCAGATGTCGATGTACGGCCGGATGGTCAACTCGCTGGGCAGCCAGCGGAATTCACCCGTCACGTCGGCGAGCGGCTTCAGCGAGCTGGAGACCATCACGTAGACGGGCAGCAGGACGAAGACGGTGAGCAGGGTGAGGAAGATCCGCCGGGACCACTGGAACGAACGGGGCCGGGCCAGGGGGGATCTGGCGATCGTCTTCGCCTTGGACACGGTCAGCGGCTCAGACATCGGCGCCCCTTCGTCCGCGCGAGGTGAACAGCAGATAGCCGCCCGTGACGACCAGCAGGAAGAGCAGCAGCAGGACGGACATGGCGGAGCCGGTGCCGAAGTCCCAGGTGAGGAAGGTGGTCTGGTAGATGTGCACCGAGATGAGGTCCGCCGCCTCCGGGGCGCTCCGGCCGAACAGCACGAACGGCGTGTTGAAGTCGTTGAACGTCCACAGGAACAGCACCAGGACGAGTACCTGGTTGACGGGGCGCAGCGCGGGCAGCGTGATGTGGCGGAGCTGCCGCCACATCCCGGCGCCGTCCAGCGCGGCGGCCTCGTACTGCTCGTTCGGGATGTTCTGGAGCCCGGCCATCACGATGAGGAAGGCGAACGGCCAGCCCTTCCACACCGAGACGGTGAGCAGGGCGTAGAAGCTGTTGTCGCCCAGGAGCCAGAAGGAGCGCTTGTCGGTGAGGTGGAGCTGGTCGTGCAGGACGTGGTTCACCAGGCCGTTGTCGTGCTGGAACATGAACACCCAGGTGATGACGGCCGCGTAGACGGGCAGCGCGTACGGCACCAGGAAGAGGGCGCGCAGCAGGCCCCGGCCCCGGAAGGTGTCCTGCATGAAGACGGCGGCGGCCGTGCCGATCAGCCAGCACAGGGCGACGGACAGCAGGGTGAAGCCGACGGTGACGGCGAACGAGTGGAGCAGCGCCTTGCCGATGGGGGCGTCGAAGTCCACGGACACGCGGTAGTTGCGCAGCCCGGTCCACGGGGCGGTGGACCAGTCGCGGATGTGGAACCGGGTGAGTTCCCGGAAGCTCATCAGGGCGCCCATCACCATCGGCACCAGATGGACGAGGAGTTCGAGGACGAGCGCGGGCAGGAGGAGCAGATACGGCAGGGTCACGCGCCGGACGCGCCCGGTGCGGCGCGGGCTCCGCGCGGCACCGGGCGCGTCGTCGCGCACCGGTTCCTTGAGAACGGTGGTGGTCATGGTCGTCAGGCCGCCGGCATCTGCTGCTGGGCCTTCTCCAGCTTGGCCTTGACGGAGGCGGTGGTGACGGCGCGTCCCGCCGCCGCGTCGGCGAACAGGTCCTTGACCGCCGTGCCGACGGCGGTCTCGAACTGCGACTCGTTGGCGACCTGGGGCAGCGCGGTCGCGCTGGTGGCGAGCGTGTCCTTGAGGACGACCGTCGCGGGCGCGCTGAACGCGGGGTCCTGCTGGGCGGCCTTGACCGGCGGGATGGAGCTGTAGGCCTTGTTGAGGATCTTCTGCTCGCCGTCGCTGGTCATGAACTTCACGAAGCGCGTGGCGCCGTCGAGGTTGTGGCTGTCCTTGAAGACGGCGAGGTTGATGCCCGCGACCATGGAGTTGACCTGGGTGCCGGTGCCGGGCTTGCCGGACTGGACGGGCACCGGGGCGATTCCGTAGGCGTCGTCGCTCATGCCCTGCGACTTGAGGTTGGCGGCGGCGGACTGCCACAGCAGCATCGCCTGCTTGCCCTTGGCGAAGTCGCTGACCGACTGGTTCTGCGCGTACTCGGCGTTGCCCGCCGGGATGACCTTGTCCTTGGCCATCAGGTCGACGTACTGCTTGACCGCGTCGACCACCTTGGGGTTGGTGAAGTCGGGCTTGCCGTCGGTGCCGAAGAAGTCGGCGCCGTGCTGCTTGGCGAAGACGAAGACGTGGTGGATGTTCTCGGAGACGTTCGAACCCTCGGCACCCAGCGGGGACTTGCCCTTCGCCCGGATCTTCTTGCCGTCGGCGATCAGCTCGTCCCAGGTGGCCGGGGGCTTGGCGATGCCGGCGTCGGCGAAGATCTGCTTGTTGTAGTAGAGCGCGTACGCCATCGAGTACAGCGGTACGGCCGCCGGGACCTTGCCGGTGGCGCCGGTCGAGCCGAGCGCGGAGTCCACGAACCGGTCCCGCCCGCCGATCTTCGCGAAGTTCTTCGCGTCCCAGGGCAGCAGCGCGCCCGTCGCCTGGAGGGAGGCGCTCCAGGTGTTGCCGATGTTGAGCACGTCCGGTCCCTGGCCCGAAGTGGCCGCCGTGAGAATGCGGTTCAGCAGGTCGGACCAGGGCACGACCTCGACCTTCACCTTGATGCCGGTCCGCTTCTCGAACTTGTCGAGCTCCGGCTGGAGGACCTTCTTGTCCACGGCGATGCTCGCGCCCTGGTTGGAGGCCCAGTAAGTCAGCGTCTTGGACGACCCGTTGGCCTCGTCCCCGCCCGACGTACCTCCTCCACATGCGGTGGCCGCGAGGGCGAGAGACATGACGACGGCGCCGGTGGCCGCGGCTCGGATGCTGCGCATGGCTCCAGAAGTCCCTTTCCGGGAGTCGAGACCCCGAGGACCGCTCACGACAGCCGACACCCGTTCGACCCCCGAAGGCTCCTCATGGCTTAATTTAGGACGTGAGTTAAACCTCCGTAGGGGGCGGAGTCAAGGGATCGGGCGGGTTTTGCAGCGGGGGGACGAGGTGCGCCGAAGACGGGGCACCGTGCGGTGCTCATCCCGGGGCCGGGCTCTGCGATGATCGGCGCCCGGTCGGCCCGGAGGGCCGCTCAACGGGGGGACGCCCATGCTTTCGACCACCGCCTCCCGCCGCGCACTGCCCGTACTGCTGGCCGGCGTCCTGCTGAGCGGCTGCTCGACCGGACACGACACCGCGTCAGCGCCGTCTTCCTCCGCCCCTTCACCCTCCCTCACCGCGTCCGCGCCCACGTGGCGGACAGTTGCCGCCTCCCGGGTCCGGGACGCGTTCGCCGTGCTCCAGGCGACGTACGAGGACGGCTGTACGGACCCCGCGAACTGCGAGTACTTCCTCACCCGGGTGCACGACAACCTCGACGAGCTCGCCGCCGCGATGAAGGCCGACCGGAAGGGCGAGGGGCACTTCACAGCGCCCCTCGCGTGGATGGACGCGCTGCGCGGGGCGTTGGGGAAGGACACCTCCTTTCCCGACCTCAAGAAGCACCAGAAGCTGCTGATCGGCACCCGGGACAGGATCGACAAGTGGATGCAGTCCCACCCGGAGGACTATCGCTGAAAGGAGTCCCCGGTGAGCGCGGACACCGTGGTGGACGTGCAACGCTGCTCGGGCGCGGAGGTCGCCCGCCACCCCGCCGCCTCGCTCCACTCCTCGAAGCACGCCAGCAGGCGCCGCTCCGCCCGGCTCCACGCGAACACCGCGTCCTGACCGAACCGGCGCCCCAGGGCGCGAGCCTCGACGTCGGACAGCCCGGTGACGGCCACACTCTCCTCGGCGTGGGTGCCGCAGGGGCTGCCGCCTGTGGCGGGCCACCATGTGTGACCGCCACGGCCGAGCCAGGCCAGCAGCAGGGCGTGGGCCCGCGCGTTGTCCTCGGCGGCGACGACCCGCCCACGGGGATTGAAGGCCGTGACGACGTGCAGGGTCCGCCCGGACGGCTCCGGGAACGCCCCCTCGGTCACCCCGACGGAACACGGCACCATCCGCACGACGCCGCGCCCGGCGAATCGAATGTCCAC
Source organism: Streptomyces sp. NPDC005004 (assembly GCF_053600675.1). Classification (NCBI taxonomy): domain Bacteria; kingdom Bacillati; phylum Actinomycetota; class Actinomycetes; order Kitasatosporales; family Streptomycetaceae; genus Streptomyces; species Streptomyces sp. NPDC005004. The sequence continues at coordinate 386,964 of NZ_JBSGAH010000003.1, read as the reverse complement.
CACAGCCTGTCGGTAAGCCGCCCAGCGATCCCGCATGAGCCCTCCTCCGGAAAGAGAGGACCCCCTTACGCACCCGGCAGGGAGATCCGCGCCCAGCCCCGCACGGGCTCGGCGTGATCGTTTTCGTGAACGGGCGGAATGCTGCCACATGGCGTGGCGCAGGACCAGGGCCAGGGGCCCGCGCGCTCGACGTGGTGCCGGGCTGGGACGGCACCACCGCCCAGCCGGTGGTGGCCCAGACCCGCCACGCTCTGGCCCGTTACGCGGCGCACGGGGGTACGGTACGGGAGGTCGCCGTACCCGAAGCCGGGCACGCGGCACCTGGAGAAGCCCGAGGAGTTCACGACGGCGCTGCTGGAGGTCCTGTGGGCATGACGGTGTGCACGACCGAGCAAGGCGATGTCCGGGGCCGTACCGGCGCGGACGGCGCGGTGTCCTTCCTGGGAATCCCGTACGCGGCACCGCCGTTCGGCCCCCTCCGCTTCAAAGCCCCTTCCCCACCGCGACCTTGGTCCGGCGTACGCGACGCCACCGTCTACGGCCCGACCGCACCCCACGCCCCGTACGCCCCGCCCTTCGACACCCTGATCCCCGAGGACAGCATCCCGGGCGAGGAGTGCCTGAACCTCAACATCTGGACGCCCGCGCCCGATCCGGGAGCCCGGCTGCCGGTGATGGTGTGGCTGCACGGCGGCGCGTTCTCCAACGGCTCGGGGTCGGCGCCGGGTTACGACGGCAGCGCCTTCGCCCGCGACGGCGTGGTGTGCGTGACCCTCAACTACCGCCTTGGCGTCGACGGCTTTCTCCGTCTGCCGGGCGCCCCCGACAACCGCGGCCTGCTGGACCAACTGGCCGCGCTGCGCTGGGTGCGGGCCAACATCGCCTCCTTCGGCGGCGATCCGGACCAGGTGACCGTGTTCGGCGAGTCGGCCGGCGCCATGAGCATCGGCGCGCTGCTGGGCACGGGCGAACTGCGCGGCCTGGTGCGCCGCGCCATCCTCCAGAGCGGCTCGTGCCACTACTTCCTGCGTCCCGGCTCCGCCGACCGGATCGCGGCGCACCTGGCGGCGAAGCTGGGCGCCGAACCGACCCCCGAGGCACTCGCCGCCGTTCCCCCGGACACCCTGCTCACCGCCCAGGCAGACCTGCGCGCCGAACTCAACGCCCGCCCTGATCCCACCCTTTGGGGCGAGGCGGCACTCAACATGATGCCCTTCGAGCCCGTCCTCCCCGACCTCGCCCTCCCCGGCCCGGACTGCGGCATCGACCTCCTCGTCGGCACCAACCGCGAGGAATACCGCCTCTTCCTGGCCCCCATCGACCGCCTCGACGCCTTCCCCGAGTCCCGGCTGCGCACGATGACGGCGGCCTACGGCCTCGACCCCGACAGGGCCCTCCCCGTCTACCGCGCCACCCGCCCCACCGCGACCCCCGGCGAACTCTTCGACGCGGTGGCCACGGACTGGTTCTACCGCCTCCCCGCCATCCGCCTCGCCGAATCCGTCCCTGGCTCCCACCTCTACGAATTCGCCTGGCGCTCACCCCAGTTCGACAACCGCCTCGGCGCTTGCCACGCCCTGGAACTCCCCTTCGTCTTCGACCGCCTCCACGAGTCCTCCTACGCCTCCCTCCTCGGGCCCACCCCTCCCCAGCCCCTCGCCGACACGATGCACGCGGCCTGGGTGTCGTTCGCCCGGACCGGGGACCCCGGCTGGCCCGCGTACGACGAGATCACCCGCACGACGATGGTCTTCGCGGAGGAGTCGGCGCCGGGGAAGGATCTGCGGACGGAGGAGCGGTTGCTGTGGGACGGGGTGCGGTAGTCCCAAGGGGGCTCAGCCGGACTCCTCCTCCGGCGGCAGCAGCGCGCCACCGATAGGACCGGCGGCCAGCCAGGCCGCGTTCTCCTCCGCGGCGTCCGCGGCCTGTCGCGCGGCGACGCGGAGGTCGTGCAGACGCCGGAACACCGCACCGTAGCGCCGTTGCCCGGCAAGCGGCAGCAGCGGCACGCGCAGCCGTCCCGGCTCCAGGTGGACGGACGTACTGCCGCTCGACGCGCTGCTGACATTGTCTTCCGCGGAGAGGAAGCCCGCTAGGAACCAGGGAACGAGCCGCTCGGGATCAAGCCGGAAGAGGTGGACGTTGACGCCCAGCAAACACCCGGCGTCTGCGTCGTCCGCGACCCGGACGCGGCCACCGTGCACACTGACGACGCGCGGCATCAGAACATCACCGGCCTCGATCACGATCGCGTTCGCGAGCTGGAACTCCGCCTCGTCACCCGACGCGCGGGAGCCGGTGGCGATGTCCCGGGCCGTGTGCACGGCCCGTCGGCGTACTCCTCTGGAACTCCTCGCCCCTCACCGCCTCGCGCCGTGGGTGCCGAACGGAACAGAGAGAGCGCCACACCACGGACGAGGTCCGCGAGGGTCACGGTGCGCCAGGAACGGCGGTTGCGTCGATCGTTCGGACGAGGACGCCTCGGATCAGGGCTTCGCGGCGACTACGCCACCGACCTCCACGCCTCTTCGGGGGACACGGTCCCCGATGCGAGCGCGGAGCGGGTCGCTCGTTCGGCCCGGGGCAGGTACCCGGAGCGGTCCAGGTGGCGCCAGAGCAGTCTGAACGACTGCTGGTGGTTGCCACGGCCAGACCAAGCAGGACTTACCTCGGCCTCCTCGCCCATCTGGAGAACCCGGCGACCATCCCGCCCCCCGGCGGGCTACACCGCCCCCTCTACAAGGCCGATCGCCCAGCCGAGGTGCGCGCCGCGCACGCTCACTTCCAGAAGCGTCTGGACGACGAGATCGCCGCCGGCCGCTGGACCCCGCCGGGAGGGGACTCGGCCTGACCTCAACAACACGGCGGTCGGTTCGCGCACATGCGAGTCGGCTGCCGTGTGGACGACAACAGCAGTAGTACACCCCGGTCGGATCGACTTGGCGGTCAACCGAACCGGGGCACAATCCCGTTGATGCGTTCTGCGCTCTTCCCACTTGGATTACCCCACCAGCACGCCGTCATCAATCCATGACCGCACTCAACCCCGCCCAGCAGCTCGCCGCCCACTTCCGAGCCACCCTCGGCGACGGCCCCTTCCCCCTGCCCCGCGGCTGGACCAACATGGGTGCCGTCATCTGCGACGCCAGCTTCCACGCACGCCGTAAGTACAAGTCGACCGTCCGACCGCGCCTTCTCCGACTGCAAACAGCATGGCCCGACGCCGAAACAGTCCGCGGCTTTCAGACGCGACTCGCTACAGAAGACCTGTCCGTCGCCATGGACTTCAACAGCCCCCGCCGGGTCGCGACAGCCCACGCCATCACGAACCTGCTGGCTTCGGCCGGTGTCGACACCCGCGATGACCTCCACGCATGGCTCATCGAACGGGACAACCGTGCCGCCCTCCGCACAGTGAAGGGGGTGGGACCGAAGAGCGTGGACTACATCGGCGACCTCGTCGGCCGATCACAGATCGCCGTGGACGTCCACCTGCGCAGCTTCGATGTCATTGCGAGCCTCAACGTACGCCAGCCGCTGCCCCATCTGCGTCTCGAAGAAGGTGAACGGGCCGTCAAGCGCCGCATGTTCAGGGCACTCGATCGGCATGACCTGAATCGCCACGTTCCGCCGCCGACCGCACAGCAGGATCTCTTCCAGCTGTCCACGCATGAACTCCCGGCCGCCGAGTGGCCTGCGCAGGGCATGCTCCTCGACGACAAAGCTGATCGTGGGGAGCGGCTTACGTTCGAAGACTTCTCGCCGGGCAAAGCGGGAACTCACACGCTGGTTCACAGTCTCCGGTTCGAGCAAGGGCAGCCACATCTCACAGACCGCGCGGGCGTACTCCTCCGTCTGCAACAGACCAGGCACGGCCTTGCTGGCGTACACCTCAACCGCCTCCCCCTCCAGCTTCGCCGCATCCCTGAAGAACGCCGGATACCGCGCCCTGGCGACCTCCTCCTTCATCACCACCAACAGGACCCCGGTGTCCAGTACCTCGTCCGCCCGGTCGGTGAACTCCGCCCTCGGGATGCGCCGCCCCAGCACCACCGACGCGATCATGTCCTCGCCGTACCCGAGCAACGCGCCCAGGTCCGCGCGCGTCAGCCTCCGACGCATCCTCAGCAACCGCAACTGCTGACCGAAGCACCGCAGAATTCCTGCCTTGGTCTCACCGTGTGCCGTCAAGGTGGCTTCACCTCACTCACCCACTGGGAAGCACCCGTACCCACCTCGCCCTCTCAGGGACGTGCGGGGCCGTCTGCCCCCGTGTGCAGCGCCAGGCCGTACACCCGCTCCTCCGTAACTCGCCATGGGCCCATCGTCTGACGGCAAGTTAAGGTTGCGGCTCAAGAGGAGGACAGAGCGGTCGTTGTGCCGCTCACCGAATCAACGCGCGGAGGCGGCAGCCGGGGCGCCCGCACCCCCGCAGGCCAGCCGCCCGCGAAACAGCCTGGGGGAACGCGCCATGGCACGCGCCGACACACGCCGCCGACACCGACACGGACGAAGGCGACGAGGCGGCCGACCGGAAGGCCGTCGAGCAGGAGCAGGCCGAGATCAAGGGCTTCGTCAAGGATCTGAGCGCTGACGACATCAAGCGGGCAACTGGTTCACCAAGCTCGCCGGTGAAGAGACGAGGGAACATGACCGAACCGCACCACAGCCTGGGCGGCGAGGAGCCGTCCCGGGCCAGCTACCTGCTCGACGGCCGCCGGGTCCAGATATCCGACCTGATGCGGCATGGGCTGCTCAAGGAGGGGGAGACCCTCACCTTCAATCGGCCGCAGATCGGCGACAGCTACAAGGCCACGGTCACCGCCAAGGGCTGGCTCCGCCTCGAGAACGGCGAAGAAGCGCGCTCCCCCTCCCGGGCCGCCTACATGGCCGCCGGCGGGGGCGCCTTCGCCGGCTGGCACGCCTGGGTGCTGAGTGACGGCCGTTCTCTCTCCCGGCTAAGGCAGCAACTGTTGGACATGTCGGCCGTTGAGGTCAACTCCCGCGGCAGGGAGCACTCGACGCCCAGATTGTCCTTGTCGCCCGCCGAGCGGCACGACCGGCTCAAGGCGGCCGCAGTACGGGCGGAGGCGGGCCAACCGCAGTCGATGTCCGTGCAGGAACTGCTGAGCTGGTGGGGGGCAACAGGACGCGGCGCGGTCAACGACCACATCGAGGCGGAACTCTCCAACCACGGCCTGGTCACCTCACCGGGCTTCGACAAGGTGCCGCTCACCACGACCGTGCGACTGGTGAAAGAGGCAGCTGAAGAGGAGAAGGACGTCGACTCAGCCCCGGATTCCTCCTTCAGGATGCTGACCGGCATGCCCGCGGATGCCGCGTCGCCGGAGACAGGGCTGACCGTGGGCACGCTTCCCTCGGCGCTCGGGGACGCCGTGGTGAGCGTGAAGCCGACCGCCACCTTCGAGGAGGCGATCACGCTGATGACCCTCTACGACTTCTCGCAGCTTCCCGTACTCACCAGCCCTCATAACCTGCGTGGTGCGGTCTCCTGGAAGTCCATTGCGAGGGCCTGGCACGCCGACCCAGACGCACCGTTCTCCCACGCCGTCGTGGAGCCCCAGGTCGTCCGCTACGACCACGACCTGATAGATGTTCTTCCCATGCTGGCCGAGTCGGACTTCGTACTCGTGAAGGACCAGCACAACAAGATCGCCGGTATCGTCACAGCGGCCGATGTCGCCCAGGCCTACGGAGACCTCGCTAGCCACTTCCTGATGATCGGCGAGATGGACCGCAGGCTGCGGCAGATCATCGCGGGAACCTTCACACTGGAGGAGGTCAGCGCCCTCTGCGACCCGGACGGAGAGCGTGTCACCTCCTTCGGCGATCTCACGGTGGGCGACTACCAGCGCGTACTCGAAAACCCGGAGCGCTGGGAGCAGTTGGGCTGGCGTCTCCATCGGAAGACGTTCATCGACTGGCTGGAGGAGGTCCGGAAGATCCGCAACAACGTCATGCACTTCAACAGCAGCGACCCGCTGCCAAAGGCGGACGTGGACAAGATCCGTAATCTCAACAGGCTCCTGCGCGATTACGGGGAGTAGCCGTAGTCGCCTTTACTACGGCACTGCACCGGACTGCGGATACGGCTGATCGCGCCTCTCGGCGTGGCATGCTGGACCATTACTGGGCGCCGGGCGGCAGGACTTCGGCATTGAGAGAGCACGCCGTGCGTTCGGGCAAGGGCGCGGTCGTCGACCTGCCAGCGTCTGCCCAGGCCGAGAGGCGGGCCGCCGCGCGCGCTTCCAAGCCCGTCTCGACAAGGAGATCACCCTCGGCCGATGGACTCCGCCTACGAGGCTGAGCCTGAACACCATTCCTCACCGCGATGGTCGGCGCCACCTTCAAGGAAGCGCCGACCATCGCAGGCAGCCGTACACCTCACATCGTCTGAAGGAGCACCGCCCGCGCCGTCGAGCCGACCGTCAGTCCACCACGCTCCACGCCGACCAGCACGCGCGCGCCGTCTTCCGGAACGAGACGCGGGTCATCGAACTCGCGAGGGAATGGGTGATCGCAGTCGGCACCCGCAGTTGATGCTGTGGGTCGCGTGGCTCGTCATAAGGGCGAACACCGACGCCAAGATGGCGGACAAAGAGGCGCTGTTGATGCGCCATCTGGTGATACTGGTCCGGGAGCGGCACGAGGTGGTCGACGAACAGCTCGCGAACCTCGTGGCATCGATCACGTGGAAGTGTGGCGGCGCGTGGACGCCGAGCCGGGCGATCTCGGCGACATCATCGACGCAGCAGAGCGCGTGGCCACCGTGGACGGCGACGTCAACTCCCGTGAGAAGGCGGACCTGGCGGAGCTTCGGGAGCGGTGCCGTCGCGGCTGAGACCGTCGTACGGCACCGCCCCACGGAGGCCGACGAGTTCGCGATGTCGTTCACGTAGACCCCGCGAGGCGTCCGCCTGGCCCGGCTGTTCGTCGCGCACTACGTGCAATCCTGGGGCCACCCGCACGACAGCAACGTCAACGAGACGCTGAGGACAGTCATCGCCATGCTGAGCGCGAACGTCGTACAGAACGTCCGGTTTCCCGGACGGGACTTCCATGTACGGCTGGCCCGCGCGGCCGAGAGGTTCTGACGCCGAATCCGGCCGCGGCCTGCTCGTCGCCACCGTCCCGGCCGACGAATGGGGCCTCACCGACCGCCGTGGGGGAACCGAGCACGACCATCCGGGCGTCGCTGGGGCCATGTGGCACACCTCGGCGGAGTGACCGCACCGGGTACGTGACCCGATGCCAGCCGTCCCGGATACGCTGAGCCACGACGTTTCACCCGTGAGAGACAACCAAGCACGCGTGAAAGCCAGACATGACGGAGGGCTGATGCTGACGCGGTTGGAGGTCCACGGGTTCAAGAACCTGCTGGACCTGTCCATCGACTTCGGGCCGTTCACCTGCATCGCGGGCGAGAACGGTACAGGCAAGTCGAACGTCTTCGACGCGATCCAGTTCCTGTCGCTCCTCGCCGACGGGCCGATGGTGGAGGCAGCGCAGGATGTCCGCGGTGTGCACGGCGAGCGCCACGGCGATCCACGCGACCTCTTCTGGAAGGGTTACCGGCCCGGGCAACACCGTATGCGCTTCGCCGCCGAGATGATCGTGCCGCCGGAAATCGAGGACGACTTCGGTCGTGTGGCGAAACCGACCATGACGTTCCTGCGCTACGAGTTGGAGATCGGCTACCAGGAACCGTCGGGACTTGACCGCTTCGGACGGCTCACCCTGCTCCGAGAGGACCTCCGTCACATCACCAAGGGCGCCGCCAAGAATCACCTCCTCTTCCCGCATAGCGCGGCCCACTTCCGCAACGCGGTCATCACGGGTCATCGCAGTGGCGCCCCGTACATCTCGACGGACACAGACGCCTCGTCCGGAGAGCCCATCGTCAAGATTCACCAGGACGGCGGCAGTCGGGGTCAACCGAAGCCGGCAGCGGCCTCACGGGCCCCCGGCACGGTCGTCTCTACCATCACGTCCAGTGACGACCCGACCATTCTCGCCGCACGTCGCGAAATGGAGTCCTGGCGCAGACTCGCCCTCGAACCCTCGGCGCTGCGCAGTGCCGACCGGTACATGGACCCACAGACCATGGACGTGGACGGCTCCCATCTGCCCGCTGCGCTCTACCGTGTCGCACACACCGCAGCGAAGGCCGACCCTGAACAGGTGTACGCCCGCGTCGCCGGACGTCTCTCGGACCTCACCGGGGTGCAGATCCGGGAACTGGGCGTGGACCAGGACGAGGTGCGCCAGCTTCTCACCGTCCAGGTGCGTGAAGCCGACGGGATGCTGTTGCCCGCACGCAGTCTGTCCGAGGGGACGCTGCGCTTCCTCGCGCTCTGCGTCCTGCTGGAAGATCCCACTGTGCGCGGCATGATCTGCATGGAGGAGCCTGAGAACGGCATTCATCCGGCCAACCTCAATCCCATGGTGGAACTCGTCCAGGATCTCGCTGTCGATCCCACCCAGCCGCCGGGGACGGACAACCCGTTCCGCCAGGTCCTCATCAACACGCACTCGCCCGGTGTTGTTCAACTGGTTTCCCCCGACGACCTCCTGTTCGCCGACACAGCCGTACGCCGGACCGAGGACGGGAGCATGGCGCGCAGTCTGCGCCTGCGTCCGCTCACCAGTACGTGGAGGCTGGCTGGTGAAAGACGTGACTACGTCACCAAGGCGGACATCCTCCCTTACCTCACCACGCCCCCCGGGGCCCAGATCACCCTCGACCTGGGGGCGGCATGACGCTGCGCATCCTCTTCACGGGCGAGGGGACGAGCGACAACGGCCTTGTACCGCACATCGAGATGGTGGCGGCGGAACGCGGCGTACAAGCCGTGGTCACAGCTCCCGACTTCGGGCGCCTCGGACCAGAGCACTGCCACGCCGTGACGGATAAGCTCCGCGCCGTGCGAAGCCTCGGCGACACCTACGACCTGGTGATCGTGCACCGGGACGCGGACCGTGTTTCCCCCGATGACCGCCGGAAGGAGGTCGCTGAAGCCGTGACGAGGGAATGGCCGGAGCACCCCCATGTCGCAGTGGTTCCAGTGCGGGCCATCGAAGCATGGCTGCTGCTGGACGAGTCGGCCATCCGGCGGATCGCCGAGAATCCCAACGGGCGGATGCATCTCGACCTGCCCAAAGCAGGCGCCGTGGAACGGATCGCCGATCCGAAGAGACTCCTCCAGGAAACCCTGGCCCATGCGAGTGGCGTGGCCGGACGCCGTCTCACAACGTTCCGCAACCGCTTCCCGCGCCACCGCCATAAGCTGCTTGAGAGCCTCGATCCCTACGGACCAGTCTCCCAACTTCCGTCTTGGCAGGCCTTCCTCAGCGATCTGAACGCCGCACTTCTGCGCGCCTGACCGTCGGAGTTCAAGGCTCTCGGCGCCGGCTCGTCACCCGTGGCTCGACGGCCCGGGAGTGCGCAGGTTGATCGGTGTGCGGGTGCGTGGGCCGTCCAAGACCGAGTGATCGATGGACGGCCTGGGCCGGGGCGTGACCGCGGTGAGGGCAATGGTGCCGCGGTCGCCCAGCGCGGTGAGCCACTCGCTGGGCCGGGGGCGTGTGCCCCGCGGCCCAGCCGCCTGGGCGAAGAGCCGTCGCGCCGCCGCTTCCTGCCGTTCGTTCAGGCAGCCGGAGACGGCCCGCAGCTCCTGTGCCGGGGTGAGGTACGGCTCCTGGGAGAGGACGCGCGCCACCGTGAGCCCCGTCTTGTAGGAATCCGTGTCCACGCTCGCCTCGGTGGAGGGGACGAGCGGGTCGTTCCATTCCGGGGTGGCGGCCTGGGCCTGAACGGGTGCGCGTCCCACTCGCCGGAAGCCGTCGCAGTCCAGGAAATAGACCGACGTGTCCTGCGTGAGTGTCCACAGGACGTTGGCCTGCGAGATGTCACCGATGACGAGCCCCGCATCGTGGAACCAGCCGATGGCCTCCGCGCAGGCCACGGCCAGAGCCTTGCGCTGCTCCGGAGTCGGTTGCGAGACCTCCTTCCAGGCGACTTTGGGGGGCCGGATGAGGTACTGAAGTTCGAGAAGCTTCGTCGCTCCGGCCGCCGTGCGCCACGTCATGGTGGCGGGCGCCCGGCGCATGAGAAAACCGACCGCCCGGCCGCCCTCGACCACCCGGCACAGCGGCCACGCGGCGAGGGCGTCCAGACGGCTCCGGTCGTCGCGAGCGAGAGCCTGCCGGAAGGCAACCAGGTCGGCGAGGGCGTTCCCGTCGACGGCGGCGGGGATCCTGTACTGCTTGAAAAGCAGCGAGCCGCCTGCCACCGCGTGCACCTCGCCCTGGCCGCCACTGCCCACGACGTCGCCCAACGCCAGCGACGACCGTAGGATGTCTGCGCCGTCCTCCACGCTCATGCTCCCGCCTCCCACACACAGATCACGGTGCGGTCGTCGTCGTAGGACTTGGCCCGAGTCTGCGCCTGCCACAGGAAATCGGAGAGGGAGGGGATCTCGGGTCCTCCCCAGGCACCCGCCAGGTATTGGGCGAACTCGGGGTTCCGCTGAGTGAGCGGGTTCGTGATGCCGTCGGTGCCCAACAGCAGGACCTCGCCAGGCACGGCAGGGAGCAGGGTGGCCTTGACGCTGCGATAAGCGTGCGGGAGTGCCTCGGTGCGCGTGTCCAGCAGATCACCGGCGCGTGCCGGGTCGCCTGGAGTCCAGTGGCCATCCCGCAGGACGAGCAGGCCGCCGTCGCCCACACTGAACAGGACACGCTCACGCACGGCCGGATCGGTCGGGACGAGCAGGACGTGCAGGGTAGTGGCGTAGTCCCGGTCGATACGTAGGGCGCTGACGGCGTTGGCGATCGCCTTGTTGGCGATCGCGCGGAGCTCACCTGTGTCCCCGGTCCTCAGCGCGGTGTGGATGATCTCCGCCTCCCGGTGCAGGTGGAGAGCGGCCTGCTGGGTGACCTGGTACGAGCCGCTGTGCGAGCTTCGGGCCGAGCCGAGTCCGTCGGCGACCGCCAGCAGCAGGAACTCCGCTTGTGGTGGTCCGATGCGCGTCACCGTCATGGCGTCCTGCCGACAGGAACCCTCCCAGTTGTGGCTGTCGCCCCGCACGGAGACTGCACGAACCGTCAGCCGTCCTGCCTCCGCGCCGTCCAACAGGACTGCGGGGGTGAACGCGGCGAACTCGTCGCCGTCCGCCAGAGACGGGCACCGCAGCGGGCGGGGCGGGTAACTGGGGGGTCGCTGACCAATGTGGGCCGGATCCCTGCGCAAGGGTTCGCCGTCGAGGCCCAGGGACGGCTGAAGCAGGTAGTCACTCCCCTCCACCGTGGGTGCCGGGGACAAGTACTCGCGCTTCTCCACCGCAGACGGCGGGGAAAGGTACTCGGGCCCTTCGACCCTGGGCGCCATGGGCATGGGTATTACGGGCATGGGCCCTGGAGGACTCTCGGCAGCATGCGACATCGGCTGTGCGACGACGGGGGCGGCGTCCTGTGGCACTCGCGTGTCGTGCATCATGCCGTGCGGTATGCCTGCGACGTGCCGGTCCAGCTCGGCATCATCGCGCCGCGAACCTGTGTGTTCCGACTCGCCGCCCACCTCATGGGACCTCTCGAAGTTCGCTGGCCCGCTCACATCTTGTCCAGGGAGAGGGGAGTGAAGTTGGGCACGTGGTCCTCGACCTGCAGCTGGAAGCCGTCGCCGCCCTGCGCGGCCATACTGGTGGCCGAGTTGACGATGGAACGGGTGAAACTCGAGGCGAACTCCCGGAGCGCGGCCGCAGGGGAGACGCTCTCGTCCTGCTGGATGAACGCCTTGAAGTTGGCGACCTCGCTGATGATCGCCGGATCGGCGTCGCTGATTCCGAAGGCAATGATCTTCGGCGCATATCGGGACGCGTTGAGATCGTCGAGCGCGGCATGCCAGTCGTCGTCGGTCGGGTTGCCGTCCGAGAGGAAGAAGACCACCGGGCGGTAGACGTCGTGGCCCTCCGCCTTCAGCGCGTCGACGTCCGCCTCGATGGTGCTGCGCAGCAGGCGGAAGGCGGCACCGAACGCGGTCCAGCCGCCGGCCGACAGGGACGGCAGCTGCGTCAGTTCGCTCAGGTCGGCGAGCGGCTGCAGCACGGTGGCCTGCGTCGCGAAGCCGATCAGCGCGAAGCGGGTCTTGTCCGCGACACTCGGGTTGGTGCTGATCTCCTGGTGCAGGTCGGGGAGGGCGGAGTTGATGGCGTCGACGCCGGGTCCGGACATCGAGGTGGACTCGTCACAGACCAAGTAGAACGGAAGGATCTGCATGTGCGCTCCTGGGAGTTGAGGACGGCGCAGCCGTCAGCGGGTGTAGAAGTAGATCTCCAGGTCGGCCGTCCCCGCGGGGCCGCCGTTCCAGAAGTTCCGCGTCGTTGCGTCGGCGAACATGCCCGGTCGCGCCCTCCGAAGCGAGGTGTTGATCTCACCTGCGTACGCCTGCCCGGCGCCGGGTTCGGGCGCCTGCCCGAAGGTCAGCACGAAGGCGGCCGTACGCCCCTTGTAGCGGGCCGTGGCGGCCTGGAGCTGTCGCGTCATCCGAGACGTGTCGCCAGCCGCCGCGGTCACATGAACCTTGACCGGCTTGCGTTCCACCGACCGCGGACCCGCCGGTGTCGAGCTCGGCTCCACGGAGGCCGATGGCGCGGGGTGGACAGTCGCCTGGGCGGCATCCGGGTCCCCTCGGTCCCCCATGGACACGAGCGCGAGCACGAGCAGCATGTCGGCGAAGAGCCAACCGGCCAGGTGAAGGGGTGTGAAGTGGAACCCCCTTCTCGTGGCGCTCATCACGTCAGTCCGGCGGCGGCGCGGAGTTCCTTCGCCTCGCGCAGCTCGTCCTCCGCGCGCCTGCGGGCCTCCTCGGCTCCGGCGCGCGCCGACTCCGCGGCAGCCCAGGCTGCCCGCGCCTCGGCGCGTGCGGTCTCGGCCTCGGCGCGTGCGGCCTCGGTCTCGACACGTGCCGCTCGAGTCTCCGCGCGCGCCGTCTCGGTCTCGTGGAGCGCCCGCACCAAGGCGTCGGTGGCGCTGGTGAAGCGTTCCGCGGCCTGGTGCAGTGCGTGGCTCCGCGCCTCGATGCCGAGCAGCGCCTGACGGGTTGTCTCCGCCGCCTCGCCGGTACGGTCGGCCACTGTCCCGAGGTCGTTGAGCAGCCGACCGTTCACATCAGTGACGATCTCGATCCCGGTGGTGAAGCCTCGCTGCGAGGCAGCGAGCACATTCAGGCAGTCCTCAACGTGGCGTGCGGCGTCAGACAGCGCGTCACGCACGTGGACGCCGTTGTCTCCGACCGCGCTCTCCAGTCGGCCAGCCGCCCATGTGAGGATGTCGCGCATCTCCTCCCCCGCGGTCCGCAGCTCCTCGCGCGACTTGTCGAGCACGCCGGTCTGCGCCCCCACAGCGTCGGCCAGTTGCCGTCCAGCCTGGGTCAGTGGGGCGTCAAGAGCGCGCACTGCTGCCTGGATGGCCGTTCCACTGTCCCGTACGGTCTCCTCGATCCGCAGCACGACCGCCTCGATCGGCCGTACGTACGTCTCCGCCTGGACAAGGCGCTGCTCGGCGTTGCCCACAGCCTCGCCAACCAGTTCGGCGGCACGAGTGAGCTCCTCGTGTGTGCTCAGTGCCTTGGCATGCATGCGCTTCAACTTGGTCGCGGACGAGTTGAGCTCCTCGGCGAAGCGCTGCGGCGAGGCCACACGATGCTCGTTGAGCGCGAGCTGGGCACGCGTGAGGATCGGTATGAGCCTGGCCAACGCGGTCCGGCTGCGCCGACTCGCGCGCTCCGCACGTCGATCCGCCTCGGTGCGCCGGTAACCGTGCACTGCGGTGAGCACGAACAGCATCGCCAGGGTCAGGCAACCCGTCACCGCGACATGTCCAAAGCGGAACGCTCCGCCCAGGTTCCCGTCGAAGCCTGACTGCCACAGTTGCAGGAAGGGGCGCCCTGCGGCCTTCGGGTCGTGACCCGTGAGCGCTTCGTAGGCGCTGGACGCCTGCCACAGGCCGAGCCAGGTGAAGAGCAGAGGCAGGAAGACAAGGGCTCCCAGAACCCAGTCCAGGGCAGCGTCCAATCGTTTACCCCGGGCGTCTTCGGCAGGCTGGGCGACGCTCTCGGGTCGCCCGAAGTGCGCCAGGAGATCGAGTTCAGCCCAGGCGTCGAGAGCCGTCGTGTCCGTGGAGCCCAGTACCTGTGCCAGAGCGCGCAGCATGCCGGCACGCGGCTCCAGCACCGGGTCGTCCGCCATCTCTTCGAGATGACGTGCCGTCACGTGCCGGTCCAACAGTTCCCCCGTGAGCATCTCCCACCCCTGCCCGGTGAACCGGGACTTCTCTGTAGATCCAAGTGCGGGCGACGAGTGCCTCAGCCGTATGCAGGGTCGCCACACAGAGTAAAGCGTGAAGACCTTCACACATTCTTCACCAGAGGCGCAACCGTAGGCGCCAGGAGTACCATCCGGCCCGTCGCGACCAGTGAGGACCCCTCAAAGCGCAACCATCATCGCTTCTTCACATAGTTTCATACTGAACCTATACTGAGGGCAAACCCAGTTGGCCGGTGATGGCGCAAGCGCAAGGCAGAAGACGAACCTCGGAACCGGCCTTGAGCGGCGAAGGCAATGCCCGACCGCTGTCGGCTGTCGGTGGCATCCGACATTTTGACGGTGGCCACCGCCGCCGTCACCGGCACGGCGGTCCGACCGGTTCGACTCGCCCGAAGCGCACCGTAGTTGAAGCCCACCCTGGCCGCCGCGCAGCTCCGAGGCAGTCTGACGCAGTACCTCACGACGACGTACGCGCTGACAGACGAGGACACGCGGCGCGCGCTGGAGCGGTTCCTCGGGGATCCGGAGACTGGCATCTTCCGCGGACCTTGTCTGCGGATCAGGACCCCCTTCCACCCACGACTTCACCCATGGCGTGCTCACCCTGCTGAACGGCGAGCCGCTCGACGAGTGGAGGCTGCGCGACCGCACGGCCCGCTTCGGGTACGCGTGGGCGCGTACCGCGCGGGAGAACCCGCGGCTCGCCCTGGAAGCGCTCTCGCGGTTCGTGGCGCTGCTGTCGTCGGCGCGGGACCCGGAGTCGGACGAGCGCCGTCCGTTGCTGCATATCGAGGCGCATCTGTGGGTGCGGCCGGTGGGCCGGGCGCTCAGCGGGGTCGGCGCGCGGCCGGAGTTCCAGTGGTACGAGGACGAGCGCGCGGCCGCGCGCAAGTCGGCGCTCCTCGCGGCGCCGTCGTCCGAAGACGCTTCGGACGACGAGGAGTGGCCGGCCTCGGATTCCCGACAGCCCCTGGCGCTCCCCGGTTCCGACACCGTCCAGCGTCCGGCCCAGGCCACCTTCCCGCGGTCTACTGCCGTACCTGCGGTCGTTCGGGGTGGGCCGCACTCTCCCCCGAGACCGATCCCCAGAAGCTGGAGACGAGCCCGCTCAGGATCTGGCAGGCAGGTGTCGGGCGTGACAAGCGGCGGCTGCGGTACTTCATCGCGGCGACCCCCGCGGAGGTGCGGGACGCGCTGGCCGCGCTGACGGGGTCGGCGCCGAAGCGGGCGGCCGGGGCGGACCCCCAGTCCGTGGTGGTGCTGGACGGGGCGCAAGGCACCTACCGGCTGCCGGTCGCACAGGACGCGGAGGAACTCCAGGACGCCTGGTTCGCGCGGGCCATTGTCGAGAAGAGGACCGCCGACCAGTCCGGACGGCGTTCGGCCACGCCGCGCCGGCCGGCTCCGAACCGGCGACGTCCGCTGTCCCGGAACCCACGTCCACTGCGGAGGTCGAGGCGCCTGTCTCCGGCGGGCCCGACCGCCGAGACGCCGCGCGGGGACGGGTGATCGAGTACCTGGACCCGGACGAACCGGGGCTGCTCGCGCTCGGTGTGCCCGTTCCCGATGACGGGTCACGAACTCGACGACCGGGGCTGGATGGCCGAACTGGCATGGCCCGACGCGCGTACCGGCGTCGTCCTCGCGCCGCGTCGGGCCGACGGCACGGACGACGACCCCGAGGCCGCCGACCGGGACCGGGCGTTCGCGGCGGCCGGCTGGCGGGTACGGCCCGCCCGCGTCCCAGCCGTCCTCGCCGAGCTCGTCCAGGAGCGAGCGCCACTCGCGCCCAGGATGCCTTCCAGCCGGAACCGGCCGCGCAGAATTTTGCCCGGAGCGAACTGCTCCACTTTCACTTCCCCGCTTGACGCTGTCATGCCCCCGGCGCATGGGTGCGGGCAGACCAGCGGTGGATCGTTCTGATCCCACCGGGCCGGGCGGAACAAGTCGATCAGGGCCCGGCGTCCCGCTCGGCGGCGGGAGCACGTCCCGACGGCCACGGCCACCCTGGGAAGGCGACGGCCCTGCGTTCGTCGGTCGCCTCAACGACCGGTTTACGACATGTCCGGCCCGGCCCGCTCGGTTCGGCTCCGGCTCCGGCTCCGGTCCGGCTCCACCTCACCCCAACGGATCCGCCAGCCCCCACCCCTCCCCCAACACCCGGTCCACCGCGGCGAGAGCGCGCCCAAGTCGCGTCTCCCGGTCGCCCGAGACCTCCAGCCACTCCACACCGGACCCGGCGAGGACTTCACGGAAGCGGTCGGTCATCCAGGGGCGCAGGTGTTCGCCGTCGCGGAGGCCGTCGTCGTCGAAGGGGACGTCGTGGTGGGTGGTGAGGAGGTAGAGCGCGCGGGGTGGCATGGCGGCGGCGAGGTCGTGGACCGGGGCGGTGGTGCGGCCTCGGTAGCGTTCCTGCCAGACGGTGGTGGCCAGGGCGTCGGTGTCGCAGACGAGCACGGGGCCGCCGGCGCGGGCGGCGTCCTGTTCGAGGCGGTTCTGGCGGTGCACGACCGTCTCGAAGTCGCCGTCGTCCCAGTCCAGTTCGGCCACGCCGGGCGCCGGGCGCCCCGGGGCGGCGAGGGCTCGGGCGCGGGCGAGTTTGAGGACGGTCAGTTCGCGGCCGTACTCGGGAACCCAGCGGGTGAGCGCGTGGGCGCCGCCCCGGGCGCGCAGGGCGGTGGCGAGGTCGCGGGAGAGTGTGGTGGTTCCGGTGGACTCCGCGCCGAGGACGACGACCCGGCGGGCGAGCCAGGCGCGTACCGGCGGTTCGATCTCGTCCCAGTGGGCGACGGGGTCGGCGCGTACCTTGGTGCCGGAGACGGCGAAGGTCGTACGGCCGAGGTCCAGCAACACGGGTGCGGCGCCGAAGCGGTGGGCGAGTTCCGTGCCGTAGGGCTCGGAGCTGAAGACCGCGTCCACGGCCGCCGCGTGCGGGCCGGTGGCGAGGGCCTGGCGCATCAACATGACGTGACCGTCCCAGAGTTCGGGGCTGTCGTAGTCGACCGGCAGGTCGTCGACGATGCCGACGACCGCCACCTGGGGCCGGTCGGCCCAGTGTTCGCGTATCCAGGCGACGCGTTCCGCGAGCGGGATCGACTCGTGCCGGGCCGCCATCACGACGACCGTGACGCGCGCGCAGGAGTCGGCGGCGGAGCGGATGAGGAAGTGGTGGCCGGAGTGGGGCGGGTAGAACTTGCCGATGACCAGGCCGTGCGCGAAGGGCGTGCTCATGCGGTCACCGTCCGGTCGGTGGCGCCGGTGTCGCCCGGACCGCCGCTGTCGCCGGTGCCGCCGGTGCCGCCGGGGCCGCCGGCGCCGGTCCCGTCACCTGCCCCGGTTGCGGACCCGGCGGCCGCCAACTCGCCGCGCCAGGACCGCAATCCCGTCAGGCACATGGCCAGGAACAGCACATAGACGATGCCGGTGAGATCGAGACCCTTGGTGAAGTACAGCGGGATGTAGACGAGGTCGGCGGCGATCCAGAAGTACCAGTTCTCGATCTGCTTGGCGTTGAGCAGCCACTGTGCGGCCAGGGAGAGCGCCGTGGTCAGCGCGTCCCAGAAGGGCGCGACGTCGTGGGCGCGGGTCAGCAGGACGGTCAGCCCCCAGGTGGCGGGGACGAGCAGCGCGAGCAGGACGAGCAGGGTGGACCGGGGCGCGTGGCCCACGCGGCGCCGGGAGCGCCGTTCGCCGCCGCGCAGCCAGAGCAGCCAGCCGTGGGCCGCGAGGAGCAGGTAGACGACCTGGAGCGAGGCGTCCGCGTACAGGCGGGCGCTCCAGAACAGGGCGAGGAAGAAGAGGTTGTTCGCGATGCCCACGGGGAAGTTCCACACGCTGGCCCGTACGCACAGCCACACGCACACCGCGCCGGTGGCGAAGCCGAGCAGTTCGGACCAGGTGACCGCGTCCTGGCCCAACTGGAACACCTGCTGGTTCAGCGGCGCGATCAGGCCGCTGAGCATGTCCGGAACAGTCATGCAGTCCCACCCCTCCCGTTAATGTCGAAGTGACGATAACAAGTGGGTGTCCGCTCTACAATCCCCCTCTTCTCCCCATGGTTTTCAGCCAGGTGATCGCGCCGATTTCGGCCTTCGCCCCGCTGCCACTCGCTGCTAGCGTCGAATCGAGACCGAGCGACGGGGGCGGACGATGACCACGACCGACGTGATCGACCTGGTGGCGATGGGTGAGGACTTCGTCCGCGATCCCTATCCGGTGTACGCGGCGCTGCGCGAGCGCGGCCCCGTGCACCGGGTGCGGATTCCGGAGGGAGCGGAGGCGTGGCTCGTAGTGGGCTACGAGGCCGGGCGGGCGGCGCTCGCGGACCCGCGGCTGTCGAAGCGGTGGGAGAACGCCGCGGCCACGTTCCCGATCTCCAGCCCGGCCGCCGGACCCCACATGCTCAACCAGGACCCGCCGGACCACGGGCGGCTGCGCAAGCTGGTGGTCCGCGAGTTCACCCCGCGCCGTATCGAGCAACTCGCCCCGCGCGTCCAGGAGATCACCGACGAGCTGCTCGACGCGATGATCGCGGCGCCGGAAGGCCGGGCCGATCTGGTCGAGGCGCTCTCGTTCCCGCTGCCGATCTCGGTGATCTGCGAGCTGCTCGGCGTACCGGCCCTGGACCGGGCCGCCTTCCGGGACTGGACGAACACGGTCCTGTCCGCCGCCGACCCCGCGATACGACAGGCGGCGACGCGCGAAACGGCCGCGTACCTGGCCGAGTTGATGGAACGCAAGCGTCGCGAACCCGGCCAGGACCTGATGAGCGACCTGGTCCGCACCACCGACGAGGACGGCGACCGGCTCTCCCACGAGGAACTGCTCGGCACCGCCTGGCTGTTGCTGGTCGCCGGCCACGAGACCACGGTCAACCTGATCTCCAACGGCGCCCTTGCCCTGCTCACCCACCCCGACCAACTGGCCGCCCTCCGCAAGGACATGACGCTCATGCCCAACGCGGTGGAGGAGATGCTCCGTTACGACGGCCCGGTGGAGACCCCGACCTTCCGGTTCACCACCGAACCGATCGAGATCGGCGGCACGGTCATCCCCGGCGACGGCCAACTGGTCCTCGTGGCCATGGCCGACGCCAACCATGACCCCGCCCGCTTCCCCGCCCCCGACGACTTCGACATCCGCCGCCCGACCGGCGGCCACGTCGCCTTCGGCCACGGCATCCACTACTGCCTCGGCGCCCCCCTCGCCCGCCTCGAAGCCCGCCTCGCCCTCACCTCCCTCCTCGACCGCTTCCCCACCCTCACCCTCGACACCCACCCCGCCGCCCTCACCTGGCGCGAGGGAATGCTGATCAGGGGACCGCGTAGCCTGCCGGTGCGCTGGGATGGCGGACGGTGACCGCGCTGAAGATCCCGGACGTCTACGGGGACGACGAGAACGCCGTACGGCTGCTGTCCACGTACTTCACCAGGAAACGCTGCGACCGCGACGATCTCTTCTACTCCGGCGCACACTTCGAGCGCCTGGGTGGCGGCGGGGACGCGCCGGCCGTGGCGAACCGCTTCGACAGCGACGACCTCGTCGCCATCACGATGCTCAGCGTCTCGCTCAAGCCGCACGGGGCGATCGACCTGCTGACCGATTGCGAGGGTCACTGGACGCGCCTGCTGTCGCTGATCCCTCGCGACGCCCGCCTGGAGGATCCCGCCAGCGAACGGCTCATGGCGAGGGACGGTCCCGCGTGGGAGTTGTGGGAGCGCCTGAGCCACCGGACGGAGAAGTACGCGAAGAAGCCCGACGGCAGCGGCCCGGTCATCGCGGGCAAACTACTGGCCCGCAAGCGCCCCCACCTGATCCCGGTCTACGACAAGCGCATCAAGCGGCTCTTCCGGCGCCCCAGGACCGACCACACCTTCTGGGCCGCGCTGGCGACGGCTCTCCGCGCGGACAACGGCGCCTTCTACGACCGGCTGGTCCATCTCCGGCAGAAGGCGGGAATCGGCGAGGACATCGGCGTCCTGCGTGTGTTCGACGTCATCGCCTGGATGCACCAGGGAGAGCAGTGACGCCTGACCGCCATCTGCGCAGCGCGACAAGGACCTGCGGCCCCGTGCGAGGCATCGGCAGGACGCCCGGATGACGGAAAGGACTCCGCGCTGAGACGCACCGAGCCGTGCGGTCAGGCAGCGACCGACAGTGGGCCGGCCACGGAGCCGAGCGAGCGCAGGATTCGCATTTCCTCCTTGCGCGCGACAGAGGAGGTGATTCGGCCGGTGGCGCGGCGCAGGGCCAGGCCGGCGAAGGCGTCGGCGGTTTCGTTGAGGTCGTGTCCGATATGGCCTTTCAGCCAGCGGACCTGTACGCGATGGTGGTGGCGTACCAGACGGCCCATCAGTTGCCTGCTCTCCGGGAAGAGGAGGCTGCGATGGGCGGTCGCCGGATCGGCGGAACGCAGGGCCATATCGACTGCCTCGACCGCCTGGGCGCTGTCGCACAGAACAACCACCGGCGCGTCCTCGTGGCGCTCTAGCAGGCTGAGGGCAGCCGCACAGATGCCGATGACTTCGGCTTCACCGCTGCTCGAGGCCAGCGAGTCACCGCATCCGATGGTCCCGTCTTCGGCAGCCCAGCCGTAGCCGCACAGTGCCGACTCGTCGCCGATGGCGGCGTCGGCGACTGCCACGACGGCAGTGTCGCAAAGGTCTGCGAGCAGAGCGTAACGGTCCCCGTCGGCCGGGACCGTTGGCGTCGGACGTTCGTTGTCCCCGCCGTCGCCCGTGCCGACAGGGTAGGTGTCGGCGAGGATGGAGACGAGAGCGCGGTGGCAGTGGGGGCAGTTGTCTTCCTGTTCGGGACAGCGCGCCTGGTGGCTCACCGTCAGTTCGCGCACGCTGTGCCAGAACTCGGGCTCTGCGTCGGCGAAACGTGCCAGAGCCGCGGCGCGACACTGCGCGATGAGCTCCGCGAAGTACCCCCTGGTAACGCCGGCTCGCATCCGGCCGTGGAGGTCCGTAGCCCGGAGCAAGGCTTCACGGGAGCGGGCAGCAAGAACCGCGGTGTCCTGGTAGGCGTCGTCCAGGGCCTCGAGTCGCGCGCACCGTGCGGAGGGAGAGCAAGCCAGTACGTCCCGTTCGGCTCGGCCGATCGCGTAGCGGCCCCAGGCCAGCGCAGTACGGGCGTGGCGGTTCCACCGTTCGACCACCGCATCGTGCGGGAGGTATGGGTTCTCTTCCTCCTGGGCATCACGCAGGAGGGCCTGGATGAAGGCGTCGTCGTCGCAGTTCAGCAGTTCACGCACCGGTGCGGGCAGTTCGCCGCCTGCCGTCTTCCGGTCCCAGGCCCATCGGGCGAGATCCCTCTCCGGGGCCCGCGGTGTGCCGTCCGGCAGCCCCCTGTCGCGAAGCTCCTGGCGTAGGACATCTGCGAAGGCCGCCGGGAACGCCCTGCGCGCCACCCGCAGCTCCAGCGCGTCCACCGGCCGGGAGTGGCCGGTGGTGCGGCTGGCGCGCTGCTCCTTGTCCTGGGCTTCCGCCTGCGACCGTGCCCGCCGCACCCTGTGTGCGTGGCCTCGCAGCCGGCGCAGCCGCTCGGCGGGCTGAGCCGAGAGTTCCGCGCGCCGGACCGCCCCGCGGGCGAGGACGTCGGCATGAGCGAGAGCGACGGTGATGGGACCGGCGAGTGATGGGTGCTCCAGAGCCGCAGCGGTCTCCGGAGCGCAGACCCCGTTCATGTGCGCGAGGACGGCCTCCTGCAGTGCGGTGAAGTCGTCCGTGAAGCGACGGACCAGCTCCGTGCGCTTGGTGATCGTCACGTTGGCCTTCCAGGTCGCGGGTGGTGGTGAACGGGCCGCACAGGGGATGCATGCGGGCGACGGTGCGGGCTACTTCACCTGGCCGGTGAAGATGGCCGTGCGGTACCAGCCGGAGTCGGAGGTGTCGGTCGGCATGATCTCGATCTGGACACTCTTGGCCGTCCTGGGGAACGCGCAGGCCTCCTTCCAGGTCTGCGACTTGCCCGGCAGCAGATGCGTGTCCGGCGTGCCGTCGAGGCCGGCCTCCGAGTCGAAAATCTCGTCGGCTCCGTCCGGGCAGGACAGGCTGACCATGCTCAGGTCGAGCGAGGACTTCGAACCGTTCTGCATGGTGACGGAGAAGGCCAGGTAGGGCTTGCCGGACGGGCTGGCGTACTCGCCGGAGGTGCCGCGGCTGAAGCCGCTCAGGTGCGCCTTGACTCCGTTCTTCCACGTGGCGGTCTTGTCCAGTGCGACGGTGAAGGTGTCGCTGTCGGAGTCGTCCTGGGTGTCCTCGGCGCCGTGGGTGTCCTGCGAGGCGCTGACAGTGGCCGCCGGCGGCGTGGTGTCGGTCTGGGTGCCACCGATTGAGGAGCAGGCGCACAGGGAGCAGCCCATGGCCGTCGCGGCCAGGGCGAGGGCGATCCGGCGCGGGTGGGACACGGCGGCACGGCGGGAGGAAGCGGACGGCGTGCCGGGGATCTGCAGGTAGCTCATGAGGCCATTCCTTGTGTGGATGCGGAGAGTGGTGGTGGGGTGCGGAGGGCGCGCGCTGACGGAAGCGGAGTGCCGCCGCGCCCGGGGTCCGGCCGGGTAGCGTCCCGGGGCAACATCGCGTCCCCGCCCGTCGGGACGGCCGCTCAGTACTTCGTGACTGTGATGGCTCCGGCGACCGTGACGGCCGCCTCAGGACAGCGCGCTCACCTGTGGCCGAACCAGCCTTGATCTCAGCGAAGTTCAGAGGCCGCGAATCCTGCGGCCCGCCTCCGTCGCCGGGTAGAGGATCGCCTCGGCGACCCGGCCGCCGGAGTCCTTGACGCCTCCGCTGAAGTTGAGCCGCCCGGAGGTGCCGGTCTTCGCGGCGACCCCGTCCCAGTACTTCGGCTCCCGCTCCCAGTGGACACCGTCGAGGAGGCGCACCAGGTCGTCCGTGCGGAAGGCTGACGCCGGATCGCTCCACGGCATGGTGCAGTGGACGGCGATGCCGATGCCGGCGAGGACGGCGGGCGCGGTGATGGCGCTGCGCCCGGTGAAGTCGCGGGCGTGGCGGGCGATCACCTGCCCGAGGACCGGTACGACGGCGGATTCGACCTGCTCAGACCCGTACCCCGTGGGCAGCTCGTCCTCGTGCAACGACTCCGCGGACCGCTGGAGGCCGTTCCGGCCATAGATCGCGGTGACGACGAGGGCGCGCAGCGCGGAGAGGGTGACGACCTCGCGGTCGCTCGCGGACACCTGCCGCTTGCTGGTGTTCACCAGCCGTGCGAAGGGAACCCGCTGCCCGTCGACCTCCACCCGCACCGAGTCGGCGACCATGTGCGCGAGGCGCGTGCCGAAGTCGCGCTGATCCATGGACATGGCGAGGTTCTTGGCGACGGCCACGCCTTCGACATTTCGGTCGTAGAAGATCTGCCGCGCGTCGGCCGGGGACAGGTCGACGTACAGCTCGAACGGAAGGCGCACCTGGGCGAGTTCCGGGTACGTCAGGCCGTACTCCTCGGGGTTGTCGTAAAGATCGTGCCAGGCAGTGGTCTGGGTCTCGCCGTCGATGGCGACGACCATGGTGCCCGGGGCGATGGTGATGGTGCGCAGCCCACTGCCGGGAACGAGTTCGTCGCTGAGCGCGGCGAGCGGTCCGGCGTGCCACAGAGTGACCGGCGGCGTGGACCAGGCGGCACCGAGTTCGCCCTTGAGGCCCGCGGCGATGTACTCGGCGTACGGGCCGACGTTCTTGCCCTTCTGCGAGGACTTGAGCGTTCGCTGCACGGTGGCCCGCAGTTCGGCGTGCCGACGGACCAGGCCCGAGGCGGCCTTCAGCCTGCGCGGGTCCTCCTCTGCGCGCGGAGACGGCACGAGCTGGACGAGCGCGGGCACGGACATCGTCCCGACGACGGCGTCGTCACGGAAGGGCATGACGGTGAGCTGGGTGCCCTCGACGACAGCGGTCGGCATGGTCAGGCGCATGGAATTCCCCCCGGAGATCAGGCGCTTCCAGCCGGAAGCAACACCAGAGAAGCATGACACTGAAAGCACTGTCAAACAGTCAGGCTGAATTGACGAGTGTTGTAAGTTGTTAGCTGTTCACTGCCGAGAAGCACAGGACTCCCCCATGCCGCAGCCATCCGCCCAGGTCACCGCCGCAGAGATCTCCCGCATCGCGGGGGTCACCCGTGCCACGGTCAGCAACTGGCGCCGTCGGCACGAGGACTTTCCCGCGCCGTCGGGTGGCACCGACAGCAGTCCGCTGTACGACCTGGACCGGGTGCGCTCCTGGCTCGCTTCGCGCGGTCATGCTTCGGCGGCGAACCCGTCGGAGGAACTGCGCACCACACTCCGTCTGCGCGCACAGAGCGCGGGCGGGGAGGCGGAGGACCTGCTGCTCCTCGTGCTCGCGACGGCAGGCCGCTCGCCGGTGGAACTGACGGCCGCCACCGAGCTGCCCGAGGCGGACCTCGCCGCCCGCGCACAGCGCGACGCCGCCTCCGTGACCGACGCGGTGCCGGGCGCGGAGACAGTCCGTTTCGAGGCGGGCGACGCGGCGGTGCTGCGCGCGCTGTACGCGTGCGTACGCGACGACGGCGGCCAGGCCGCGCTGGGCGTGCTCGCCGAGCGGGAGTTGGAGGAGAGTGCGGCGTCCGGCGCCT
Source organism: Streptomyces sp. NPDC005004 (assembly GCF_053600675.1). NCBI lineage: Bacteria > Bacillati > Actinomycetota > Actinomycetes > Kitasatosporales > Streptomycetaceae > Streptomyces > Streptomyces sp. NPDC005004. The sequence continues at coordinate 362,005 of NZ_JBSGAH010000003.1, read as the reverse complement.
ACCGCACTCCCGCGCCGCTCGCCGGCCTCATCGTCGGCCTGATCCCCGGCTCGCCGGACCGCGTACTCGACCCGGCCTGCGGCAGTGGCACCCTCCTGGCGGCCGCCGCCCGCCGGGGCGCGCGTGAGCTGTACGGCCAGGACACGCTCCCGGTTCAGGCCCGGCGCAGCGCCGTGAGCCTGATGCTGACGGCCCCGGAGGCAGAGGTCACCGTGCGCGCCGCCGACAGCCTCCGCGCGGACGCGTTCCCGGACCTGCTCGTCGACGCGGTGCTGTGCAACCCGCCGTACGGCGTCCGCGACTGGGGCCACGACGAGCTGGCGTACGACCCCCGCTGGGCCTACGGCGTACCGGCACGCGCCGAATCGGAGCTGGCGTGGGTGCAGCACGCCCTCGCCCACCTGAGGCCGGGCGGCTACGCGGCCCTGCTCCTGCCTCCGGCCACAGCAAGCCGCGCGTCGGGACGCCGAGTACGGGCGGAGCTGGTCCGCGGCGGGGCACTGCGCGCGGTGATCGCACTACCGGCGGGCGCGTCGGTGCCCCTGCACGTCGGACTTCAGGTGTGGGTGCTGCAACGGCCCGAGCCGGGTGGCCCCGAGCGCAAGTCGGTGCTGTTCGTGGACACGGCCACAGACACGTCGGCGCAGGCCGGACACGGTGGGGCGGCGGCGACCGCGCGGACGAGAGGCGGGAGCCGGTCCGCGTCCGTGGACTGGGAGGCGGTCACGGCGCGTGCCTTGGGCGCATGGCGGGCCTTCACCGATAATCCCGACGCGTTCGAAGACCAACCCGGTGTCGCACACGCCGCCGGCGTGGTCGACCTGCTGGACGACGTGGTCGACCTGACCCCCGCACGGCTCGTGCGGGCGTCACGCGCCGACGTCGATCCGGCGGAGCTGTCGGCCGAGGCCGACGCCACGCGCCGGGATCTCGTCGAGGCCGCGACGTCGCTCGCGCGGATGGCCGGGCGGGAAGGGTGGAGCGCCGCGGGCACGGCGGCACGTGAGTGGCGTACGGCGACCGCGTCAGACCTCGCTCGCGGTGGGGCGCTCACGCTGCTGCGGACGGTACCCGAGAGCGCGCGTGGGCGCGCGGAAAGCGATAGCGGGGAACGGACGAGCGCCCGCACGGTGCTCACGGCATCGGACATCGCGCGCGGGTCGGGGCCCACAGGCGATCCAGCGGAGTTGCGCAGCGAAACGGCGCCTGTGGTCGCCGTCGGGGACGTCCTCGTCCGGGCAGTCGTGGGCGGCGACGGTTCGACGATCCGAGTCGCGGGCGAGGAGGAAGCGGGTGCCCTGCTCGGCCTTCACGTCCACCTCTTCCGGCCGGATCCGGCACGCCTGGACGCATGGTTCCTCGCCGGTTTCCTGGGCGCGGAGGAGAACATCGCAGCCGCGTCGACGGGCAGTACGGCCCTGACGGTCAGCCCCGGCCGGCTGCGCGTGCCGCTACTGCCCCTGGAGGAGCAGCGGCAGTACGGGGAGGCATTCCGGCAGGTGTACGACCTCCGAGCCAAGGCCCGGCGGGCGACGCTGCTGGCGGAGGAGACGGCACAGCTACTGGTGGGCGGCCTGACCGGGGGGGCGTTGCTCCCGCCCCGAGACGCGACCCCGTAGGCAGCACACCACCGCCGAACCGGGGCCTTCCACGAGTTCTTCACGCTTAGTGGTTGACATCTCCATCACGCCATCCCCGTTTCTGACCTTGGCCAGATCCACTACCGTGTCTCCAGGCGCGCGTCGCGGCTGGTCACACGCCCGCCCATGACCGAATGTCGAGGACACACGTGCAGATCACGCCCCTGAACCCCGAGGACCCGCTCTCACTGGGCGACTTCGAGCTCCTCGGCCGGATCGGCCAAGGCGGCATGGGCCAGGTCTTCCTGGGTGAGTCGCCCGGCGGCGAGCCCGCCGCGGTGAAGGTGATCAAACCGTCGGTCGTGGACTCCGAGTCCCGGCAGCGGTTCGCGCAGGAGATCGAGGTGCTCAAGACCATCTGGGGTCCCCGCATCGCGGCGTTCCTGGGGGCCGACGCGGAGGCGGAACAACCATGGCTGGCCACGGAATATGTGGACGGCCCGGACCTCGCGCGGCACGTCCGTACGCACGGACCGCTGCCGTCCGCCCTCACCGCGGCGCTCGGTGCGATCCTCGCCGAGGCGCTGTCGGCCGTGCACACCCAGGGCCTGCTCCACCGTGACCTCAAGCCGGCCAATGTCCTGCTCGGCCCGAACGGCCCGAAGATCATCGACTTCGGCCTGGCCGCGTTCACCGAGTCGACGATCTCCCTCACCGCTCCCCATCAGGTCGTCGGCACCCCGATCTGCATGGCTCCGGAGCAGGCCGCGGGCGTCAAGCCGCTGACGGCAGCCGTGGACGTGTACGCACTGGGCGCGCTGCTGCTCTTTGCGGTGACGGGGCACTATCCGCATGAGGCGGCCACCCCCTACATGGTGTTCCACCTCGTCACAGACCCCGGTACGGCTCCGGATCTGTCCGGTGCGCCGGACGAACTGCTGCCGCTCCTCACCGGCATGCTCGCCAAGAGCGCCGAGAACCGGCCGTCACTGACCGATGTGGTACAGCAGTGCCGCTCGGTGATCGAGGCCCAGGGCATGAAGATCGCCCAGGCGCGGCGCAGGCTCACCGCGCACACGGCGGAGCAACGGCACAAGGCGACGCCCGACGGCAACGCTCCCACCCTTTCCTGGCCCGCCCCCGCAAGCGACACCCCGGGCACGGAGATCATCCCGGCCGACGCCCCGGCGCCCGCCCCCACCCTGGTCGAGCCCCCTGGCGCTCCGGCCCATGACTCCCCCGGCACGGTGCCGCCCGCCTCGCGCGAGCACGCCGACGATCCCCGCCGTGAACAGCCCTCGCCCGGCCGCCCATCCACGCCGGCCAGGCGGCCCAAGGAGGGAGTGCCCACGCTGCGTCACTCCGCGCAGGCCCGTAAGACGGCAGAACGTCTCCGGGCGGCGTACGCGGCGAAAGCCCCGTTCTGAGACCCGCGCCGGTCCCCCGCCCCCGACCCCACGTCCCACCGGTTCGAGCGTGCCCGCCGCCCGGCCACCGCGGCGGGACACGTCCACCGCATGACCACAAACGCCCAGGAGGCACCCGCGTGACCGCCGACGTGAGCACCACCCCTGCGACGAGCGCCGAGGACGCCCTGTTCCCCCCCGGCGCCCAGATCCTCGTACGGGACGAGGTGTGGCTGGTCCGCAACGCGACGCGGACCGAGCACGACGGTGCCCGTGTCGAGGCCGTCGGCGCGTCGGACTTCGTACGCGACCAGGAGGCGGTGTTCTTCACCGGCCTCGACCGGATCGAGCTGCTCGACCCGAGGCGGACCCGCCTGGTGCGGGACGACTCGCCGAACTTCCGCCGCTCCCGTCTCTTCCTGGAAGCGGTCCTGCGTAAGACGCCGCTGCCGCAGGCCGAGCGCGGCCTGGCGCTCGCGGACTCCTTCCTCCTGGACTCGCTCCCCTACCAGCAGCGTCCCGCGCAACTCGCCCTCTCGGGCCGCAACCTGCGCCCCCGCCTGCTCATCGCAGACGTCGTCGGCCTCGGCAAGACTCTGGAGATCGGCCTCACGCTCGCCGAGCTGATCCGCCGCGGCCGGGGCGAGCGCATCCTCGTCGTCACTCCGCAGCACGTCCTGGAGCAGTTCCAGCACGAGCTGTGGACGCGGTTCGCGATCCCGCTGGTGCGCCTGGACTCGGTGGGCATCGAGCGGATCCAGCGGGAGATCCCGGCGGGCCGCAACCCGTTCACGTACTTCAAGCGGGTCATCGTCTCCATCGACACCCTGAAGAACACCGACCAGTACAAGCACCACCTGGAGCGGATCACCTGGGACGCGGTCGTCATCGACGAGTCGCACAACCTCATCAACAAGGGCTCCCTGCGCAATCAGCTGGCCCGCACGCTGGCCCCGCACACGGACGCCCTGCTGCTGGCCTCCGCCACCCCGCACAACGGTGACGCCCGCTCCTTCGCCGAGCTGATCTCCCTGCTCGACCCGGCGGCGATCCGCGACCCCGAGCACTACCGCGCCGAGGACATCAAGCACCTGTTCATCCGCCGCACCAAGGTCAGCCCCGAGGTGCGCGAGCAGATGAAGGGCCAGTGGGCGGACCGCGGCCCCTCCCGCTCGATCCGGATCACGGCCACCCCCGCCGAGGAGCGGATCTTCGAGGAGCTGGCCGCGGTGTGGCTGCCGTCCGACGGCTCGAACTCGGTCAGCGACGTGCCCCTGTTCCCGTACACGCTGCTGAAGTCCTTCCTCTCCTCCCACGCGGCGCTGAAGGCCACGGTCGGCACGCGCATCAAGACGCTGGAGAAGAAGAACGCCCCGGCGTCGACGGCCGCCGAACGCGCGGCCCTGCACCGGCTCCAGGAACTGGCGTCGGACATGACGGAGGCGGACTCGGGCAAGTTCCGGGCGCTGCTGGAGCAGCTCCGCGAGATCGGGGTCGGCCCGAAGTCGGACGCCCGGGTCGTCGTCTTCTCCGAGCGCGTGCAGACCCTGGAGTGGCTGGCCCGGACCGTGCCGCAGGCCCTCGGCTTCAAGGGCAAGGCCGCCCAGGAGGCGGCCCGCGTGATGCACGGCGGCCTGTCGGACGAGCAGCAGATGCAGTGCGTGGAGGACTTCGGCCTCGCGGACACGCCCGTACGGATCCTGTTCACCGGCGACGTCGCCTCCGAGGGCGTCAACCTGCACCGCCAGTGCCACCAGCTCATCCACTACGACGTGCCCTGGTCGCTCATCCGCATCGAGCAGCGCAACGGCCGCATCGACCGCTACGGGCAGGCGCACCAGCCGCAGTTCCGGGCGCTCATCCTCACCAGCTCCGTGGACGGCGCCAAGGACGACACCCTCGTCGCCGAGCGCCTGCTGGAGCGCGAGGCGCAGGCCCACCAGTCGCTGGGCACGGCGGAGGCGGTCTCCGGCCTCTACCGGGCGGAGGCCGAGGAGAAGTCCCTCATCCAGGACCTGCTGCGGGGCCGCACCGTGGACGAGTCCCTGGACACCGACCGCGCCGCCGACAGCAGCGACGACGACGCCGTGGACGACTTCCTCGCCGACTTCTTCGGCCCCGTCAACGAGGAGCCGGAGGAGGACACCGCGAGCGACGGGGGCGACGGCACCGGTTCGGTGCCCAGGGCGGACGTGCCCCGGCTGTTCGCCTCCGCCCGCGAGTTCCTGGACGAGGCGCTGCGCGAGGTCTACCCGGACGCCCACGACCGGCTGGACCTGTCCGTCGACCCGGAGACCGGCCTGCTCTCCTTCGTCCCGCCCTCCGACCTGGTCCACCGCCTGAAGGCGCTGCCCCCGGACTACGTGCGCGAGCAGGGCCTGCGCGACCGTCTGAAGGTCACCTTCAACCGGCGGCTCGCCGACAGCAGCCTCACCCGCGCCCGCGCCTCGGCGACGTCGAGCTGGCCGGACATCTCCCTGCTGACCGACCTGCACCCGGTCATGGAGTGGCTCACGGACAAGGTGCTGGTCCGCCTGGACCGCCAGGAGGCCCCGGTGCTCACGGCCGACGTGCCGTGGCCCACGTACCTCGTCCAGGGCATCTACTCCAACGCGCTCGGCCGCCCGACCGTCGTCAAGTGGATGGCGGTCACCGCGGACGGCGAGGTCGACGACGACATGGTGGCGGTCCTGCGCGGCGCGAAGGTCGGCCCGACGATGGCGAACCCGGGCCTCGCCCACGACACGACCGACCTGGCCGAGGCGATCCCCGGCGTCCTGGACACCGCGGAGGCGTTCCTGGAGCAGCACCGCGAGGCATGGGACGAACCGCTGCGGGCCCCCATCGAGGAGTACAAGACCCGCCTGGGCACGTGGGAGCAGCCGACACTGACGAGCGGCGGCTCCACGCCCACGGGGACGGTGACGGGCACCCGCGAACGCCTCGCCTCCCTCGCGGACTCCCTCCTCACCACCGGCCGCCCGATGCTGCGCCTGCTCGCCGTCCTCGCCCCGGCCCACGCCGCCTGACCGATCTCGCAGAGGTTCTTCGAAGATGACGTACGACAGCCTGGTCAACCGCGGCGACTACTTCTCCGCGCACTACCTCGCCGAGGTCCTCCCCAAGGATCTCAAGTCCGGCCTGCTCGCCGAGTGGAAGCAGCGCGAGGAGGACGCGGCCGGCGCCGAGCGCCCCGAGGGCGCGCTGCCGGTCACCCCGCGCGCGGGCCTGCGGGCGCTGCGCCGCCCCTACTTCGCGGCCCGCTCCTACTTCACGATGGACGAGGAGCGCGCGGCGACCGGCGACGACGCCGTGACCTACGACGCCCCCGACTGGTGCGACCGCGTGCACGCGCTGAACGCGGAGGTGCTGCACGCCCTCGGCTTCGACGCCAAGCCGGGCACGATCACCGTCGTCCGCGCCGAGCAGTCGTACGAGGTGACGGTCGCGCACGCGGAGAAGGACCTCGTCGCGCTGGACTGCGGCTGGTCGGCCGAGCCGGACGACGCGCTGGACCCGGACGGCGCGGGACGCCTCCTGGCGGAGCTGCGCCTCGACGGCCAGCACACGATCAGCACGGGCTCCAAGCTGGCGTCCTTCCTGTTCGCCTGCGAGGACGCCCCGCGCTACGTCCTGCTGCTGGTCGGCGGCGTCGTGGTGCTCGCCGACCGGGCCGCGTGGGGCGAGGGGCGCTACCTGGCGGTGTCACTGGACATGGCGCTGGAGCGCAACGACACCAAGGTGGGCGGCGAACTCGACACGGTGGCCGCGCTGTTCGGCGCGGACTCGCTGCGCACGCCGGAGGAGGGCGGCGAGAACCCGCTCGCCGCTCTGCTCGACAAGTCGACGAAGCACGCGGTGGGCGTCTCGAGTGAGCTGCGGGACGGCCTGCGGCTGAGCGTCGAACTGATCGCGAACGAGGTCCTGGACCGGCTGCGCGAGGCCGGCGTCCGCCCGGAGCAGGTGATGGAACTTCCGGAGCTGGGACGCCAGTTGACCCGCGAGTCGCTGCGCTACCTGTACCGCATCCTGTTCCTGCTGTACGCGGAGGCCCGCCCCGAGCTGGGCATCCTGCCCTCGGACTACCCCGAGTACCAGATGGGCTACGGCCTGGGCCGCCTCGGCGAGCTGATCGCCGAGCGGGACCTCGTGGACGAGAAGTCCCGCAAGGGCTTCTACCTGTACGAGTCGCTGGACCTGCTCTTCCGGAAGGTCCAGGAGGGTTACCGCCCGCGCCGCACCCACGGCGTCGACGCGGAGTCGGCGGAGGCCGTGACCGCGAAGACGTCCGAGGACCTGGGCCTGCGGTTCGAGCCCCTGCACTCCAAGCTGTTCGAGCCGGACGCGATCCGGCTGATCGGGCGGGACGCCGTCCCCGACCCCCGTGTCGACACCGAGGCCGAGGCCGGTACCGACAGCGGGGAGCGCTTCGTCGACACCCGCCTGCGCAACGAGACGCTGTACCGGGTGCTGCGCCTGCTGATGCTGACGCGCGGCAAGAGGCGCGAGCGCGGCGGCTTCATCTCCTACGCCCAGCTCGGCATCAACCAGCTCGGCGCGGTGTACGAGGGTCTGATGTCCTACTCGGGCTTCGTGGCGGGCGAGGAGCTGTACGAGGTCGCGAAGAACGGCGACCCGAAGGACGGCTCCTGGCTGATCCCTGCGACCAAGGCCGACGAGTACCCCGACGAGGTGTTCGTCCGGCAGAAGGACGAGGACACGGGCGTAGAGGAGCGCGTCCGGTACGCGCCGGGCGCGTTCGTGTACCGCCTGTCGGGGCGCGACCGCCAGACGTCGGCGTCGTACTACACGCCGGAATCGCTGACCCGCGTGACGGTCCAGCTCGCGTTGCAGCATCGCCTGGACCAGGACGACACGGTGACCGAGGCGCGGGAGCTGCTGGACTGGAAGATCTGCGAGCCGGCGCTCGGCTCGGGCGCGTTCCTCAACGAGGCGATCAACCAGGTCGCGGCGGAGTACCTGCGGCGCCGCCAGGACGAGCTGGGCGTCGCGATCGACACGGAGAAGTACGCGGTCGAGCTGCAGAAGGCCAAGGCGTACATCGCGCTGCACAACTCCTACGGCGTCGACTTGAACGACACGGCGGTGGAGCTGGCGGAGGTGTCGCTGTGGCTGAACACGATGCATCCGGGGATGGAGGCGCCCTGGTTCGGCCTGCACCTGCGGCGCGGCAACTCGCTGATCGGTGGGCGCCGGGAGGTGTACTCCGCGGAGCGCCTGAAGAAGGGCGGCTGGCTGGGTACGACTCCGGAGCGGTTCCCGCTGTCGGAGGCGCTGGCGGGCGCGTCGCTGCCTGAGGGCGCGGTGCACCACTTCCTGCTTCCGGCGAAGGAGTGGGGCGCGGTCGCGGCCGAGAAGGAGGCCAAGGCCCTGGCTCCGGCGGAGTCGAAGGCGCTGGCCGCCTGGCGCAAGGCGATCACCAAGTCTCCGAGTGCCACGCAGACCAAGCGGCTTCAGGGGCTGGCTCGGCGGGCGGAGTACCTGTGGGGGCTGGTCGTGCGCCGGCTGGAGATCTCCGAGCGGGAGATCTCGCGGCGGATCGATGTGTGGGGGGCGGAGGACGGGTGGCTGCGGTCGCCCGAGGTCGCGGTACCTAGGGAGAAGGTCAAGGCCGACCTGGAAGCGGTCGACACTCCCTACTGGCGCCTGAAGACGCTGATGGACGCGTGGTGCGCGCTGTGGTTCTGGCCTGTGCAGGAGGCTGCGCTGCTGGACGGTTCACACGAGGCGTATACGCGGGCGGCGGAGGTTGCTTCGCAGTCGGGCGAGTGGGTCGTGTCGTCGGCTCCGGCTGCCGCTCCGGTTCCGGCCCAGTCGGGCGCGCCCGCGCGGGAGACGTACGAGTCGGAGGACCTGTTCGGCGAGGTCAAGGTCGTCGAGGTCAAGTCCAAGGGCGCGCGGGGCGGCAGCCGCAAGGGGCAGATCCGTGGTGAGCGACGCCCGGTGATCGCGCTGGCGTCGCTGGACGACTGGCTGGACTTCGCCGAGTCGTTGTTGGGGACGGATGACGTGCCGGCGGACTCCCTGGTGGCCCACTTCGACACGCTCGCTGAACTGGAGGGGTACGAGGACGAGTTGCCCGAGTGGATGGGAATGGAGCGGTTCTACTCGCTGGAGTCGCGTTATCCGTGGGCGGCGGTTGCTCGGGATGTGGCTGAGCAGCAGGGTTTCTTCCACTGGGAGTTGGAGTTCGGGCACATCTTTGGCACGCAGAACGGGTTTGATCTACAGGTAGGGAATCCGCCTTGGGTTCGGCCACGATGGCAGGAAGATGGAGTTCTAGCGGAGTCGGAGCCTTGGTTCATGCTCGCGGAGAAGCCGAGCATGGAGGAGTGGCGACTCCGAAAGAGCGAGCTTTTGATCTCCGACAGGGACTCCCGTACCTATTTCCTGAACGAGCTTTCTAAGACTGCCAGCACAGTTTCCATGCTGGCGAGCCTTGCGACTTACCCTCTACTGGTAGGAACGCAGCCTAACCTCTATCGGTCATTCATGAGTCAGGTGTGGTCCCATACAGCGCCACGGGGGACAGCGGGACTCATCCATCCAGACACACATCTCGAAGGAGTTAAGGAGGGAACCCTTCGCGCCGCCACCTATCGCCATCTGAGACTGCACGCAACGTTCGTCAATTCTGGGAACTGGGCCTTCGAAATCGGTCGAACCGTTTCCTTTGGTTTGCATATCTATGGCGAACAAAAGGAGGTCGATTTTCTCTCCCTCAGTCAGCTGCATAATGCACAGGTTCTACCGCAGTCTCTTAACCATGATGGCAGCGGCGAGTCTCCCACTCAAAAGCACAACGGAGACTGGGACGTAAGACCACACCAGGCCCGCATTATCCGCGTGCAACTTCCTTTGTTGACCGAGTGGAACCGACTTGGCGGCGAGAGTGCTGCACCCCCAGAGCAGGCACAGTTGCTCCACCCAATCACATCAGCAGAACAGGGAGCTATCTCCGCTCTCGCCATGGCTTCTCATCGGCTGGCCAATCATTCCCCGCGAATTAGCCGCGGCTACGACGAATCTACGGCGAAGAAGGCTGGAATCATTCGATACGAAGTCGGCCTTCCATCCTCCTGGAAGGAAGTCATCCTTCAGGGCTCCCACTTTTCCATCGGCACACCCTTCGCTAAACAGCCGAACCTTCCCATGCGGAATGGAAAAGATTGGACTCCTTGGAGTCTTAAGGAAATCCCTTCCGATCCTATCCCTCGGACCACATACACACGAGCAACGAGTTCCGCCATCTATGAAGCGGAGCAGGATGAGTGGTCAGGACGCCGGTACACGGAGTACTACCGTCTTGCTTGGCGAACAATGATTGACCCCAAGAATACAGAACGGAGTCTTTTCGCAGCCGTCATCCCTCCAGGCCCGGCACACGTAGATGCCGTGAATTCCCTAGCACTCGCAAACAACAAGCTCACCGCCCTCAATGCGGGTTTCTGGTCCTCGATCCCCTTGGACTACATCCTTCGCATCACCGGCAGGTCTCATCTCCGCGTCGCCGAGGCTTACAAGATGCCCGCCGCCACCCCCGATCATCCTCTGGCCTCCGGACTTCTACTCAGAATTCTACGCCTCAATAGTTTGACGTATTCCTACGCCGCACTCTGGGAAGAGCTGTACCACCCCACATGGCCAGGCTATGAAGACTGGGCCAATCCGGGTTGGTCAAGCCTCGCGCCGCTCGCCGCCCACCTGCGACCGACCTGGGAATATGACACTCCTCTACGAACAGAGCACGAACGCCGGGCTGCCCTTGTGGAAATTGATGCTCTGGTGTCCGTATGGCTAGGCATCACCGCCGACCAACTAGTGGCTATCTATAAATCCCGCTATGCAGTACTCGCCGACCGTGAAGCGGCAATGTATTTTGATGCGATGGGGCGTCGAATTTCCGCCGACCCCTACGCTTACGGCCACGGCCAGACCAAGCAGGACTACATCGACCTGCAGACACACCTGGAGAAGCCACAAACCACCCCGCCCCCTGCCGGCTACATCGCTCCCTTCTACAAAGCAGACCGCGAGGCCGAAATGCGTGCCGCGCACGCTCATTTCCAAACTCGCTTGGACAAGGAAATTGCTTCTGGCCGCTGGACTCCGCCCGCGAACCGGGATGCCTGAGTACCGCTTCCCGTAGTGGAGGTGGGCGCTTCCTTGAGGGAAGCGCCCACCTCGCGAGCCTTCGTACGCCTCCGCTCGATCAGCCACGGGACGGCTGACTCACGACGGCAACAAGCTCACATCACTTCAAGCATCGCCGACCACGCCGCCGAGCAGACCGTCAATACCGGTCCGCCATCCGCCGCCTGCTTCGAATCCCGGACGTGAACCGCACCACCGGCCACAGCAACCTCCACGCACTCGCCGCCCTCGCCGCTGCTGTAGGTGCTCTTGTGCCAGGCCAGTTCACCGTTCGTCTGCGCTTCGTCTGCGGCGTTCATTGCTCTCCCAGTAGCTTCTCGACGAGTTGCAACGACTCGCGGGGCGTCAGCGCCTGCGCCCGGAGGATGCCGTACTGCTCCTCGTGCTCACGCACCGAACCTCGCTCGTGGAGGAGACGACTTTCCTTCTGCACCTCCACGTAGGCGATCCTCTGGCCTTTGACCGTTTCGATCAAGGTGAACGGTCCGGCCAGTGCGGCATGCTCAAGAACCTCTGTCGGCATGACCTGGACTTCGACGTTCCGGCTCTGCCCACGAAGGTAGATCTGTTCCAACTGCCCGCGCCAGACGTTCCATCCACCGATTGGTCGCCGCAGCACCGTCTCCTCGATCACGAAGCTGATCGTCGGCAACGGCCTGCGGTCGAAGATCTCCTGTCGTGTAAGGCGGGCCGCCACACGCTCGGAGATGATCGCCTCGTCCAGCAGGGGGCGCCGCGCGTTGAACACCGCCCGCGCATACTCCTCCGTCTGCAACAACCCCGGCACGGCTTGGTTGGCATACACGTGCAGCTCAACCGCCTCCGCCTCCAACTTCGCCGCATCCCGGAAGAACGCCGGGTACCGAGCCCTCGCCACCTCCTCCTTCATCACCGTCAGCAGCCCGCCGGCCTCCAGCACAGCATCCGCCCGGTCGATGAACTCCGGTCTCGGGATGCGCCGTCCGAGTTCCACCGACGTGACCATGTCCTCGCCGTACCCGAGCTTGGCACCCAACTCCGCCCGCGTCAGCCCCCGGCTCGTTCTCAGCAACCGCAACTGCTGCCCGAAGCACCGGAGGATGCCCGCCTCGCTCTCACCACCATGAGCAGTCACCGGAGACCTCTCACCTCACCCCGTACACAGGCGCCCGCATCGCATCCCGCCGCAAGCACCACACCCACCGTCACCTGTCGCTCACTGTAGGGATACGCCGCACGCCTGTCCCGCCGCCCGCAGCCAAGTCCCCCCGTACCGCGTACGAGCGCCCGTCCCCCATGTACAGCGGCCCCCCTGTACACCCTCACCCCCGTGACGCGGCACGGCACCGGTCGCCCGCCGACACGCTAAGGTTCCGCCTCAAGGGGAGGACGAAGCGGCGATGTTGTACCGCTCGCCGCATCAACGCGCGGAGACGGCAGCCGGGTGCCCGCACCCCGTAGGCCGGCCGACCGCGAAACAGCCTGGGGGGGAACGCGCCATGACAGACGCTCCGACGCACGCTGCCGACACCGACACGGACGAAGCCGACGACGCTGCCGACCGGAAGGCCGTCGAACAGGAACAGGCCGAGATCAGGGGCTTCGTCAAGGGTCTGAGCGCTGACGACATCAAGTCGGGCAACTGGTTCACCAAGCTCGCCGCCCACGCCATGAACTCGTACACGCAGAAGGTCGACTGGCAGTATTTCCAGGACCGGTACGCGGGCGTGCCCGCGGACGCCATCGTGGATCAGCGGATCAAGATGGCGGCCCGGTACGCCGCGCTCGAAGGCGGGCTCTCCGCCGGGGCCTACACGGCGACCGTCGCCGCCACCATCGGGAGCCTCGGCGGTGCCTCACCGGCGACCGTCCCCGCCGCCGTGGCGACCATGATGGTCGACGTCGCGTTCACCACCCAGCTCCAGCTCCGCCTGGCCTACGACATCTCCGTCCTCTACCGGATCCCGCTCGACGTGCACGACCCCGAGGACCTGTGGAAGCTCATCCGCGTGGCCTTCACGATCAAGAGCGGGGAAGCTGCCCGCGAAGGTGTCGCCAAGGCGGTCCCGGCCCTGGTGCGGCCGTTGGTCAAGCGCTTCTACTCAGGATCGGCGATCACCGCTGGGAAGGCGCTCCCCGTCGTCGGGAAGCACCTCCTGCAGCGCAACGTCATCAAGATCGGCATCCCCCTGGTCGGCGTCCCCCTCGCCGTCCTGCTGAACCGCTACACCACGCTCCTCGCCGGCCGGCACGCGCGGGCCGTGTTCCGGAACGAGGCGCGGGTGATCGAGATCGCCAGGGGAATCAGCGAGCGCAGTCGGCACCCTCAGTTGATGCTGTGGGTCGCGTGGCTCGTGCTCAGGGCGAACGCGAAGGCCAAGATCGCGGACGACGAGGCGCTGCTGATGCGGCATCTGGTGCGGCTGGTCCGGGAACGGCACGACGTGGTCGACGAGGGGCTCGCGAGCGTCGTCGACATCGACCCCGTCGAGGTGTGGAAGCGCGTGGACGCCGAGCCGGGCGATCTCGGCGATGTCCTCGACGCGGCGGAACGCGTGGCCACCGTGGACGGTGACGTCAACTCCCGCGAGAAGGCGGTCCTCAAAGAGCTTCGGGAGCGGTGCCGCCGGGGCTGACGCCGCCGTACGGCGGCGCCCGTACGCCACTCCCCCGCCGCGCGGCCCGACGCCTGTACAGCCCGCGGCCGTACAGGCGTCGCTCCTGGTGACACGCCCGATACGGCCGCAACGCTGGCCGCATGCACACGACGCTCTTCCCTCTCCCCGACCCCACGGGGACCAGCGAGTTCGCGATGTCCTTCACCTCGACCCCGCGAGGGGCCCGCCTGGCCCGGCTGTTCGTCTCGCACTGCCTGGACTCCTGGGGTCACCCGTACGACAGCGACGTCAACGAGACGCTGACGCTGATCACCGCCGAACTGTGCGCCAACGCCGTACGGCACGGGCGGGTACCGGGGCGGGACTTCCACGTGCGGCTGACCACCGAGGCAGGAGATGTAGTCCTACTGGAGGTCTCGGACACCCGCGGCGAGCGCCGGCCCGCCGTCTTCCAGCCCGCGGACCCCTACGCCGAATCGGGCCGCGGGCTGCTCCTCGTCACCGCCCTGGCCCACGACTGGGGCGTCACCGACCGCCGCGCCGGCCCCGGCAAGACCGTGTGGGCGTCCGTGAGCGCACCTCGGGCCACTGCCGGGTGACCACGTCGAACGGCCCTCACCTCCCGAAGGTCGAGCCGCGGTCAGCCGCGTCCTTCGTACCGGTAGTTGTAATAGTCCTTACCGCCCACCAGCACCGACGTGACGTACCTCGGAAGGCCGTCGGCGTCCCGCTCGATCTCCTGGGAGGTCTGCCGGGTGAAGCCCAGGGACACGCCGGGGATCACCGGGTACTCGGGCTGCGACGTATCGACCGTCCAGCCCCGCTCGGTCGCGCGCCGGAAGAGTTCCTCGGCGGGGGTGGTGAACACCTCGTCCCCGTCGAGCAGGACGCGGGTGCTGGACGTACGTCCTTCGCCGGGCCACCACAACTCGATCGCGGTGACCTGGTCTCCGCCCTCAGCCAGGGCCTGCACACCGACGTGGTCGAGGGTCCAGGACGCCTTCGCCGAGTTCCGGCTCGGGCGGCGCAGCACGCGCGGCTCGCCCCAGTCGGACGCCGCGGCGAGGGCCTCGTCGAGGGTCATGCCCAGCAGGATCGGCGCGACTCCGCGCGGCGGATCGAGTACCAGATCCATTGCCTACTCTCACTCCCTCACGACGGCGTCATTTCAGGATGTCGTAGTTTATCGTCCAGCTCTTCTCCTCCAGCATGGCCTGGAACTTCCTATTGTTCTTCAGGCTGTCGATCATGTCCTTGATGTGAGTGTCGTACTTGTCGCCGTACAGCTCGCGGATCTCGTCGATGTCCATCTTCATGGCCTGGTCCCAGTGCCCGGCGTCGATCAGCTCCCGCTGCTTCGCCCGCCATTCGTCGCTCTCCTTGCTGGAACCCGTGCTGGACAGCTCTCTGTGGTCCGCCGCGTCCATTCGGATCGCGGGTCCCATGCCGGCGCCGCCGCCGTTCTGGTTCGTACGGAAGCCAGGCATGTCCAGGTGGGAGTAGGACGCCTTGGCCGGGATGTGGTTGATTTCCTGGTCGACGGGATTGACCCGCTCTTTCTTGTCGTTCAGGAGGTTCGCGGGCTTCAGGCCGCTGTACCAGCCGCCGTTCTCGGTGCACCCCTTGGCGATCAGGCCCTCGGGGTCCATCCGGGTGTGCGGGTTGGTGACGTACGCGACCGGGTTGGGCGCCGGCCCCAGGCCGAGTGGGTCGGGACTGGTGTAGCGCGCCGTGTCCGGGTCGTAGTGACGCTGGTAGTTGTAGTAGAAGCCGGTCTCGGGGTCGTCGTACTGCCCAGGCAGACGCAAGGGGGTGTACGCCTCGGCGTCCCGTGCCCAGCCCATGACGCCCCAGGCGGTGGATCGGCCGCGCCAGGCGATCTCGCCCCGCTCGTCGACGAGTTCGCTGGGCGCTCCGACCAGGTCGGTGACGATCGCGAAGAAGCGCGCGTCGACATCGGCCTGCGGTTCTCGCGCGCGGTCGAGGCGGCGTTCGAGCTGGTTCAGGGGTCGGTGGCCTTCGTAGTCCCAGGTGGTGGTGACACGATGGGCGGTGTCCGTCTGCTCCGCCAGGCGGGTGCCGTCCCAGGTGAAGTGGACGGACTGCACGACGGTACCGTCGTCCGCGAGGCGGTGCTTGCCCGTCCGCCGTCCCAATGGGTCGTAGGAGTACGTCCACCGGGTGCCGTCGGGGGTGACGCAAGCGACGAGGCGGTTCTCCTCGTCCCAGGTGTAGCGCCAGGTGTCCGGCTTCTTCGACAGTCGCCTCTTCTGGCGGAGGATGGTGCGGCCCGCCGCGTCGTACTCATAGCGGATCCGTCCGGCGGTCAGGACCCGGGTGCCCTCGTAGGTGCGCTCCCCCCGGCCCGCCGCTCGCCCGGCCTGGTCGGGCCACTCGGCGCTGGTCTCGTTCCCGGCGCTGTCGTACGCATAGGACTCCGACCAGTTCTCGGCCGTGACGCGCACGGGGCGTCCGACCGGGTCGAGGTCGACATACCTGCTCGTGCCGCGCAGTTCGTCGGTGATCCGCTCCAGGAAGCCGTCGGACCGGTAGCCATAGCCGCGGGCGCGCAGGGTCCGACCGCCCGCGGACAGCCGTTGCGAGGTGAGCCGGCCCATGTCGTCCCACCCAGACGTGAGGGTGACAGGTGCCTCGACGGGTCCGAAGACACGGGCCAGCTCCTTGCCCCAGGCGTCGTGGGTGAAGGTCAGGGCATGGCCGTCGCTGAGGAGCGCCGTACGGTTGCCCACCACGTCGTACGCGGACCGTGTCACGGCGCCGGTGGGTGTGGCGCGCATGGTGCGCCGTCCGGCGGCGTCGTAGGCGAACCGGGTGGTGCGTCCATCGACGGCCTCGGCGACGACCCTGCCGACCGCGTCTCGCTCCAGGGTCACCGTGGAGGTCGGCGAGGTCACCGAACTGACGCGACCGGCGACGTCATACGTGTAGACGGTGCGCCGGCCCGCCACGTCCTTGGCGATGACACGGCTCATGGCGTCGTACTCATTCGTGACCCGTGCACCGAGGGGCGTCGTGCGCGCGACGGGCCGACCCATCGGGTCATGGTCGTAGGTGACCGTGCGTCCGTCGAAGTCGGACTCGGATGTCAGGTTGCCGTTCGCGTCGTAGGTGTAGTTCCAGCTCAGCCCCTGCGGATTGAGGACTTCCGTCAGACGGAGTTCGGTGTCGTACACGAAGCGGTACCGGGCACCGTCCGCGCCGGTGCGGGCGGCGAGCCGGTCGAAGTGGGTGTATTCGAAACGGGTGACGGCGCCGGTGGGGCCGGTGTGCGACGTGCAGTTGCCCTCCGCGTCCCAGGTCCAGCACTCCTCGGTGTCGTCCGGTGCCACACGCCGGGCCAGCCACCCCTGGGGAAGCCACTGCAGCACAGTGGTGGCGCCACCGGGGGCGGTGGCGCGGACGGGCCTGCCGAAGGCGTCGCGCTCCACCGACGCGGTGTGGCCGAGGGCGTCGGTGCGGGACAGTACGAGACCTGCCGCGTCGTGGGTGAGGTGCTCCGTCGCGCCGGTCGGATCGGTCAGTGTGAGCAGCGCGCCCCGTGTGTCGTAGGTGAAGTGGGTCTCGGTGCCGTCCGGTGCCGTGACCCTCGTGCGGTTGCCGCGCTCGTCATAGATCTGGCGCCAGGTCGCTCCGTCGGCCTCGTTGATCTCTTCCGGGAGGTTGAGTGCGTTGTAGCGGGTCGTCGACTCGGTGCCGTCCGGGAACGCGATCCCGGTCAGGTTCCCCCGCTCGTCCCAGGTGAAGCGGGCGGTGTTGCCCAACTGGTCGGTGCGCTCGAGCAGGTTGTCGTAGCGGTCCCAAAGGAAGTGGACGGTATGGCCGAGGGGGTCGGTCTCGGAGACGGTCTGCCCCAGTGCGTTGAACCGGGTGATGGTGACAGCGCCGGTCGAGTCGGTGAACCGGGTGACGCGCTCGGCGGTGTCGTACAGGAAGCGCGAGGACAGCGCGCCGTCGGGACCGATCGTCTCCACGACCCGGCCTTCCGCGTCGTACCGGTAGGCGTAGGTGTGGTCATTGCGGTCGGTCCACGACGTCACCCGGTGCTCGCCGTCGTAGGTGAGGCGCAGCGGGACGGTGTCGGAGAAGGACGTGACCTCGCTCAGGTCGCCGTCGTCATAGCCGAACGACGCGATCCTGATGGGGCCGTCCGCGGTGCGCAACTCCAGGGCCGAGACCCGGCCTGCCGCCCCGTCACAGGTGACGCGCACGTCGTAGCCGCCGTGGTGGAGGACGGCGCCGGGCAGGCCCTCGTCGTCGCGGACGATCTGTACGGTGTTTCCGTTGCGGTCTTCGATCTCACTGAGCCAGTACAGGCCACCGGAGGTGTAGGGGCTGCCGACGAACCGGCGGACGTGGCCGGAGTACGGGTCCGTGGTGGCGTAGGTGACCTCGCCCAGCGCGTTCCGGTCGACGTGAGTGAGCGGAACGCGCTCGCCTTCGACCGGCTCGACGGAGTCGTCCGCGGACACGGGCACACGCGGGTAGATGAGCAGTGAGCCGTCCTCCCGTGCCCAGACCGCGCCGCTGCCTGTCAGTTCCAGCCGTTCGTCGAGCGTCGATGCCCAGCTCGGCCCGAAGCAGTGACCGTAGCCGTAGCCGGATACATGGGTGCGCCGCAGGATCAGGGGCAGGACTCCCGGCAGGACGATGTCCGTCTGGGACATCACCATCTCGCCGCTCGCGACATCGACCGGATCGGTCTTGCAGCGTCGCCGGGTCAGGGCGACGGATTTCGCGCGCGCGTCGGCCAGTGCGTCCTTGAGGGATTCTGGACGGCGCTTGCCCGTGCCGTCCAGGCGAGTGCGCCCGCCACCGTCACCGCCGCCTTTCCTGCCACCGTCGATGGCGTCGAGCCTGCTGCGGATGTCGAGGTCCGTGGCCTTGTGCAGGCGTGAGGTCGCCCTGACGCGGTCCGGGACGGTCTCCGTGACGTGCTTGGCGATCTTCTTGAGGGCCTTTTCCGAGCCCTCGATCGCGCCGTGCAGCACACTGTCGAAGACCTGGGTGAAGGGGTCACGGCCCTTGCTCCGGCCGAACGCTCCCCTGGCCCGCCCCAGCGGCGACGATGCCGCGGTGTGCATGTCGCCGCCGTGCCGGGAGACCTTGCCGGCGCCGTCCTCGAACTCGTCGTGGTCGATCTTGGTTATTTTTCCGTCAACAGACGAACCGGAACCACTGGCCGAGGCGAGCTGCATCCCTCCGTGGCGGCCTTCCCCGGGCCTGCCGCCACCGCCCCCGTTCCCGGGTGGCATGGAGAACGCGCCCTCGGCCAGGTCGAGGACCATGTCCTCGACCATTGCCTCCAATTTGGCGTTGACCGGCTCGGTGACCTTGGCGATCACCTCGTCGACGATCCGGTCCACGGCCTCGTCGAGGATGCGCTTGACCGCCTGGCGCATCGCCGCGATCTCGGCCGCGCCAAGAACCGCCGACAAGCCACCAGTCACCCAGGCGAGCCCGATGGACAGGCCCACCGATCCAGCCATGACGGCCAATTCAGCCTCGGCCTTGGTCTTCATCCAGAAGATGACTTCCGCGAGCACGTCGCAGGCATCCGCGAACAGGCGGGCGAGCTCGGGGAGTTTTTCCAGGTGGCCTGCCTTGACCCGGTGCCAGTGCTTCTCCATGGCGTCGACGGCCCACCCCTCGGAGGAGGACAGAACCCGGGAGAACGCCTTGTGCGCCTCGACGCCGTGATCCTCGAACTTCTCCGCGAACTCCCTCATGGAGTCCGCCATTTCCCGGTAGTCGTCCTCGTCCACATTGGGGAAATTGATCCCAATGAAGTCGAGTATTTCGTCCAGCCAGTTGGGCAGTACGTAGCCCATCCCCCGTTACCCTCCGTGGCGCCAGAGCCGTTACATCGGTTCAGTCATACGATCATCACCCTAGTCAGCATCAGGGCCGGGGCAGCCAGAGGGCTTGACCAGACACCGGCGCCCGCACCATGCCGGCGCGGAGAACGACAGTCCTGAAGTCACCCGCGAGACGCTGGAGCACTCACGGGATGAGCCTGAGCCCCGGACCCCGCGCCCGGCAGAGGATGCGGGCCGAGGTGTCGAAGCGCGTGGATGCCCGCGCCGGGCGACGTCTTCGACGCGGCGGAGCGCGTGGCCACCGCGGACGGTGACATCAACTCCCGCCAGAAGGCCGTCCTCGCGGAGCTTCGGGCGCAGTGCTTCCGGGGCGGGCAAGTCCAACGCGCTGACGGTGTTCGACTTCTCACGGCTGCGCAGGAAGTCCGGTCCGGACCTCGCCGCCGCCGTGAAGGCACTTGCCGGCAAGGCACGCGCCCAAGCGCGCCGACAGCGCGCCGAACCGCTCGGATTCGTCGTCCACGAGGACCTGGACGGCTATACCGACGGCCAGTGCGACCGGATTCGCAAGACGCTGAGGGTCGAGTTCGTGCGCAATGCCAGGAGTTCCGGACGGCTGTCGCGCTCGCCACGTGGGAGAACGCAGGCCGGCTGCTCCTACGGGAGAGCGAGGACCCCTCTGTCGCCCGCAAGGCGCTGAACATCGCCTGATCCCTTCCCTGCGGGGCGGCAATCGCTCGTGCGACGACTCCGTCAGCGACCTCACAAGTCGGGCTTGACGGTGATTTGACCCATACCGGGCTCGCGTGCAGCGCACGGCCGGGCCCTGAATATGCCGGGGCGGCTCCCGTTGCCAAAGGTGAGCGGTATTTTTGATGCTGATCGTCACGCCGCTCTCGCCGACTGTCACGACGGTGTGTGCCCGTCGGTCTCGGAAGCCGTCCTGCCCGAAAGGTCCTCGTGAAGCCCACCCTGGCCGCCGCGCAGCTCCGTGGCAGTCTGACGCAGTACCTCACGACGACGTACGCGCTGGCCGACGAGGACACGCGGCGCGCGCTGGAGCGGTTCCTCGGGGATCCGGAGACGGGGATCTTCCGGGGGCCGTACCTGCGGATCAGGACGCCGTTCCACCCCGCCGACGACGGGTGGCAGTCGGCGCTGGAGTGGCAGCCGTCGTTCACGCCGTGGCGGCACCAGGCAAAGGCGTGGGAGCGGCTCAGCACGTTCAAGGGCACAGCCGAGCCGACGCTCGTGACGACCGGCACCGGGTCCGGCAAGACCGAGTCGTTCCTGATCCCCGTGCTCGACCACTGCCGACGGCAGAAGGCGTTGGGGCGGCGCGGAGTGAAGGCCGTGCTCTTGTACCCGATGAACGCCCTCGCCACCGATCAGGCGAGCCGTATCGGCGACTACTTGGCGCAGCCCGAGCTGGCGCAGGTGACGGCCGGTCTCTACATCGGGGACAAGCCGGATACCGACTTCCGGCGGGTGATGACGCGGCGCGAGGAGATGCGCCAGTCACCGCCGGACGTGCTGATCACCAACTACAAGATGTTGGACCTGCTGTTGCAGCGGGCCGAGGACCGGTCGCTGTGGGAGGGCGCGGACCCGGCGTACGTGGTGCTGGACGAGTTCCACACGTACGACGGCGCGCAGGGCACGGACGTGGCGATGCTGCTGCGGCGGCTGGCGGCGGCCGTGGGCGCCTCGAAGCCGGAGCGGCCGCTCGGTTCGATCTGCCCGGTGGCGACCTCGGCGACCCTCGGTGAGGGCGGGGGCGACTCCGGCGGCATCCTCAACGTCGCCGAGCAGGTGTTCGGCGTGCCGTTCGGTCCGGATTCGGTGATCGGTGAGGAGCGGCTGAGCGCCGACGACTTCGTCGGCGACATCGACTACGAGCTGCCCGAGCCTCCCGGGCCCAAAGAGGTCATCGAGGTCTCGGGCGGGCCGGGCGTGGAGTCCGACCCGGACCGCCTCGACCTGGACGGGCTCGCGGAGCGACTGCTGGGGCGGCGCGGTCTGGACGCCTTCCAGATCGGGCGGTTGCTGAAGAAGCACGACTTCACCCACGGTGTGCTCGCGCTGCTGAACGGCGAGCCGCTCGACGAGTGGGGACTGCGGGACCGTATGGCCCGCTTCGGGTACGCCTGGGCGCGCACCGCCCGGGAGAACCCGCGGCTCGCGCTGGAGTCGCTGTCGCGGTTCGTGGCCCTGCTGTCGTCCGCGCGGGATCCGGAGTCCGACGAGCGCCGGCCGCGTCCGCTGCTGCACATCGAGGCCCACCTGTGGGTGCGGCCGGTGAGCCGGGTACTCAGCGGGGTGAGCGGGAGGCCGGAGTTCCGCTGGTACGAGGACGAGCGTGCCGTCGCACGGCGTTCGGCGCTCACCACGGCCTCGGCGTCCGAGGAGCTGTCCGACAGCGACGAGTGGCCGACCACGGACTCCCGGCGGCCGGAGGCGCTGCCTGGTTCGGACACCGTGCAGCGGCCGGCGCAGGCCCATCTGCCCGCCGTCTACTGCCGTGTGTGCGGCCGGTCTGGCTGGGCGGCGCTGTCCCCGGAGGCCGATCCGCAGAAGCTGGAGACCAGCCCGACGAAGATCTGGTCGGCATCCGTCGGACGGGACAAGCGGCGGCTGCGGTATTTCATCTCGGCGACGCCGGCCGAGGCGCGGGACGCCCTGGCGGCGCTGACCGGCACCGGCCCCAAGCAGGCGGGGGGCGTCGACCCGCAGACCGTGGTGGTGCTGGACGGGGCGCAGGGCACCTACCGCCTGCCTGTAGCCGAGGACGGGGAGGGGTTGCAGGACGCCTGGTTCGCGCGGGCCATCCTCGACAAGAAGACCGCCGACCAGGCCGCCAAGGACGACACCTGCCCGGCCTGCAACACCGACAACGGCATCCGGTTCCTCGGCACCGCGCTCGCCGCGCTTGCCTCCGCCACGGTCACCCAGCTGTTCACCGGCGGCCACGAGATCGCGCTGGCGCCTGAGGAACGCAAGACGCTGCTGTTCAACGACTCCACGCAGGACGCAGCGCACCGAGCCGGGTACGTCGCGAACGCCTCGTACAAGTTCTCGCTGCGCTCCCTGCTGGCGCACCGACTGGACGAGGCCGACGCACCGCTCCCGCTCAACGACCTCATCGGCAACGTCCTGGACTCGGTCGACGACCCGCAGACACTGGCCGCTGTCGTCCCGCCGGACCTGCACGACGAACCGGGTGTGGACCGGCTCCTGTCGGGGCGCGGCACCGGGGACGCGCGAACCTGGAAACTGATCGGTGAACGGCTGGCGTTCGCGACCGTCATGGAGTTCGGACTGCGTTCCCGGCTGGGACGCACCCTGGAGCTCACGCGGACCACGGCCGCGGAGGTCGTGGTCGACGACCCGGACCGGATCGTCGCGCTCGCCCGCGACCTCCACCTCACGCTGCCGGGGCAGCTGGGAGTGGACGGTGGCCTGCCCACGCCCGAGCGGTACATGGCGTTCGTGCGCGGGCTGCTGGAGCGGCTGCGGCTGCGCGGCGGCGTGCGGCACCGGTGGCTGGAGACATGGATCAGGGAAGCGGGGGTCAACCAGTACCTGATCTCCGGCCGGCGCCCCCAAGGCATGCCCGCCTTCCCCGAGGGGCGCGTGGCGCCGCCGAGGTTCCTGCTCGACGGGCCCAAGGAGAAGACGAAGTTCGACACGGTCACCGGCAAGAACAATTGGTACCAGGACTGGACGCGTCGCTGCCTCGGTCTGGACGCGGCGCAGGCGACCGAGTACCTGCGCAGGCTGCTGCCGGTCCTCGCGGACGAGGGCGTGCTGTCGGCGCGCACCGCCAAGGACCGCACGACCCGCGTCTACGGGCTGCAGCCGGGCCACATCCACGTCAGGCTGTTGGCGGACGACCTGGTCAACAAGGCGTTCGTCTCCTGTGAGGAGTGCGGCTGGCAGCAAGTGGTGCCGCCCGAGCGGCGCACCCGGTGGTACGGCCACCCCTGCCCACGCTGGCGCTGCGCCGGCACCCTCACCCCGCCGCCGTCCGGCATGTCGTCGACCGGAGCTGGCAGTGGTGGCTTCGGCGGAAAGCTGGAGCGCGACTACCGAGCCGACTACTACCGCCGTCTGTACCTGACGGGCGGCACCTACCGGGTCGTCACGGCCGAGCACACCGGGATGCTGACCCGGCCCGAACGGGAGCGCGTGGAGAGGACGTTCCGGCAGGGCACGCACTACACCGACCCCAACGTGCTCTCCTGCACGCCCACTCTGGAACTGGGCATCGACATCGGAGACCTGTCGGCGGTGCTGCTCGGCTCGCTGCCGGGAGGACCGGCGAACTACGTGCAGCGTGCCGGGCGGGCCGGACGCCGGACCGGCAACGCCCTGGTGGTCGCCTTCGGCGGGCGCCGGGCCCGCGACCGGTACTACCTGGACGATCCGACGGAGATGATCGCCGGTGACATCGTGCCGCCGGGCTGCTATCTGTCGGCCGTCGAGATCCTGCGCCGCCAGTACACGGCGCACCTGCTGGACCGGGCGGCGCGCGGCGAGCTGACCACCGCGGACGGCGAGCCGCTCATGCCGGTGCCGCGCCTGTCGTCGGCTCTGTTCGGTGCGACCGGCTGGTGCCAGGACCTGTCGGACGCGGCGCTCACCCACGGCGCCCGGCTGGTGGAGGAGTTCCTGGCACTGTTCCCGCAGGCACCCGGCGGGAGGGACGACGACCGGGGGGTGTCCCAGCATGCCGCGGACGAACTGCGCGCGTATGCCACCGGCGGGATCGCGCGGGCCCTGCAAGAGGCCGAGGAGGAGTGGACCGCGCGCCGTGAGGAGTTGCGCCGCCGGATCGCGGCCATCGACACCGCGGTGGACGGCCTGCTCGCCGAGGACCGTGAACAGGGCGCCGAGCGGCGTGAACTGCTCGCGGAACGCCGCGCCACCGGCGAACTGCTGCGCGCGATCAGTCAGACGAGTGCTCACGGCGCCCTCGTCGAACTGGGGTTGCTGCCCAACTACAGCCTCACCGACACGACCACTTCCCTGGAGGCCACGCTTTACTGGCAGGAGGCCACCGGCGACGACGAGGGCTCGGAGGATCCGGAAGGCGACGAAGGACGTCGGGACTGGGTGTACCACAACGAGGTCCGGGACTATGAGCGCTCCCGCAAACTGGCTCTGACCGAACTCGCGCCCGGGAACAGCTTCTACGTCAACGGCTATCAGCATGTCGTGCGCGCCCTCGACATCGGCAGCCCGGAGCGGCGTGCCTGGACGGTGTGGCGTATGTGCCCGGCCTGCGGTTACGCACGCACGCACGGCGACCCGAAGAGCGACACCTCGCCGTGCCCGCGGTGCGGGTCACGGGAGATCGCCGATGCGGGCTGCGTGCACCACGTGCTGGAGCCCCGGCGCGTGATGTCACGCGACAAGCGGGACGACGCGCGAGTGCGGGACGACCGTGACGAACGGGAGCGGAAGCGCTACGCGGTCCTCACCACCGTCGACGTCGACCCGGCGCATTTGGCGGCCGGTTCGTGGCGGCACGACACCGCGGTCTTCGGCGCCGACTTCACGCGCAAGGCCGTCGTCCGCACTCTGAACCTCGGTGCCGACCGGCAGGACGGCAGCAGCACGGTCCCACTGGCTGGGGACGACGTGCGCATGAACCCCTTCTACGTGTGCGCGAGTTGCGGCGGCGCGACGGCCGACGGACGGCCGGTCGTCGACCAGTCGCGACACGCGCTCACCGCGTCCCTGGCCCGCTCGACGCGTGCCAGCGCCCACCACCAGCTGTGGTGCCCGCGCCGCCGGCTGCACGGCAGCGGTGAGGAGCAGGGCGCCGGACTGGACGTGCCCCTGCTTCTGGCGCACGAGCTGACGACGGAGGCCGTCCGCATCCTGCTGCCGGCGTCTGTTGCACGGGCCAAGGAGCGGCTCGCCTCCTTCACCGCCGCCCTGTTCGCGGGCATAGCCGCGCGTTACGGCGGCGACCCCGACCACATCGACATCACCGCCGCGTCCATGCCGGACGGCGAGGACCGTGACTGGCCGCGCCGGTTCCTGGTGGTGTACGACCGGCTGCCCGGCGGCACCGGCTACCTGCACCGCCTGGCGACGTCCGAGGGTTTCCGCGAGGTGCTGCTGAAGGCCCGTGAGGTGATCGAGAGCTGCGGGTGTCTGGAGAAGGGACTCGACGGCTGTCACCGCTGCCTGCTGCGTCGCGTACCACCGGCCGACTACGACAAGGTCAGCCGCAACGAGGTCCGACAGATGCTGGACGAGCTGCTCGGCGCGGAGGGTGAGCTTTGGCGCACCTCACCCGTCGCTACCACCCAGCACATCTCGATGCACAAGCAGGCCGAGAGTGACCTCGAAGTCCTGTTCATCGACACCCTCCGTGAATGGTCCGGCCTGCCCGAAAGCCGTGCGAGCGGCGACGCCTACATAACCCCGGCCGGCACCCACGCGCTGGACCTGCGGTTGACGGCTGCGGACGGCACCACGCTGAGCTGGCGCGTGTCGCAGCAGCGTGCCCTCGACGGCACCCGCCCCGACGTTCTCTTCGAACGCGTCGACGCCCCCGGCCCCCGCGTGGCCGTCTACCTGGACGGCTACGAGTTCCATGCCGGCCGGGAACACAACCGCGTGGGCGACGATTCCGCCAAGCGCACGAAGCTGCGCGCGGAAGGGCTCCGGGTCTTCCAGCTCACCTACGGCGACGTGAGGGAGTGGCAGCGCCGCGTCCAGGACACCGGGCACGCGGGCGCCGGCCCTGCCGACCCGGTCTGGGAGCCGTACGGCGACCGGGCGCGTGCCAAGGCCCGCGACTACTACGCCAAGGTGTGGCGCGCCCTGCCCGGTGAACTCGCTGAGACAGTGTGGGTCAATCCGGCCGTGCAGCTCGTGGAGTACCTGCGGCAGCCGGACGCGGAACTCTGGCAGGGGCGGGCTGAGGCGGCCCTCGCGGGCTTCATGGGGTCCGGGGCCCGCCCGGTCCCGCTGACACCCGACGCGCTCGGCGAACAAATCACGGCGGCACTACGAGGCGGAACACCCGCTGGGCCCCGGGGCCCGGTGCAGCTGTTCGCGGTCATCGACCGCTCAGGACTGCCGCTGGTCTTCGCCGCGGACGGCAGACCGAAGCCACCCGCCTGGACCGGCATCGTCCTGCTCGACGACGCGCCCGCTGTCCACGCCCAGGAGGAGGCACACAAGCGCCGCTGGCGGGCATGGCTGTACTGGTCGAACGTGCTCCAGTTCCTGGACGCGGGCGGCGGTGACGCCGTCCAGCTCACGACGGGGCGCCTCGACGGGTTCCCGATGGAGACCTTGGCGGTTACGGGGGGCGCGGGCGTCCTGGAGAGTGTGCGCGCGACGCTCGGCGTCTCACCGGCCGGTGACGGCAGGCCCGCACCGACCTTGGCCGCTG
Source organism: Streptomyces sp. NPDC005004 (assembly GCF_053600675.1). Taxonomy (NCBI): domain Bacteria; kingdom Bacillati; phylum Actinomycetota; class Actinomycetes; order Kitasatosporales; family Streptomycetaceae; genus Streptomyces; species Streptomyces sp. NPDC005004. The sequence goes on along the minus strand of NZ_JBSGAH010000003.1, from coordinate 334,993 downwards.
CCCGTTCGCCGCAGGCCCCGGCCGCCGCCGAGGAGACCGCGACCGGGCAAGCCGCGCCCGCGCGTGATGTCGCGTGGGACCGGATCATCGAATACCTCGACCCGGACGAGCCCGGCCTGCTCCCGCTCGCCGAGGCCCTCGCCGCCCGCGGCCTTCCGGCCCCCGAGGACGGTTACGAACTCGACGAGAACGGCTGGCTGGCCGAGCTGGCGTGGCCCGGCGCACGCGTCGGCGTCGTCCTCGCCCCGCGTCCGCCCGAGGGCCAGGAAGAGGACCCGGAGGCGGCCGACCGTGACCGTGCGTTCACGGCCGCCGGCTGGGAGGTACGCCCTGCCGTCGACTGGTCCGTCGACGACATCGCAGACCGGTTCAACGGCGCGGGCGCGCAACCATCCGACGGCCGCAAAGGTCGTAACCAGCCAGACGGCACCGCCAAGGACACCGGGGAGAACGAACAGCTGTGACCGGCAAGAACGTGACGCTGCGCCTGCTTGACAAGGCGGACCGGGAGATCCTCAAGCTCCCCCGCCCGGTCAAGGGCGCGATCTACGACTTCCAGCACAAGTTCAAGACCAACCCCGACTCCGCGGGACTGCGTCTCAAGCAGCTGCAGGGGCACGACAAGCTTCACTCGGCGCGCGTCAACGACGAGTACCGAGCGCTGCTGCTGCGTCTGGCCGACGACGACTGGCTGATCGTCTCGGTCAAGCACCGCAAGGACGTGTACGCGCATCTCGACCGGCTCACGTACTCGGTCAACCGCGTCACCGGCGGCATCGAGTACGTGGACCTCCAGGTCGTGCAGGAGGAAGTGCTCAGTCCTCGTGCCGAGCGGACGGCGCCGCCCACCGTGCCGACCGAAACGGCCGTGCTCGGGCCGCTGTTCGCGAACTGGTCGGAACAGCAGCTCTCCGACCTCGGTGTGGCCCCCTCCCTGATTCCCATCGTCGCCGCGCTGACCACAGAGGACCAGCTCCTCGGACTTGTCGAGTACGCCCCGCAGCTCACGGGCGAGGTGCTGCTGGCGCTGTACGACGGCAAGGACTACAACGACGTCCTCGAGCAGGTCACGGCCCCCGTTGCCGCACCGGAGCCGGTGGACACCGAGGACTTCCGGGCTGCCGCCGAACGTCCCGCCACCATCGTCACCACGACCGACGACGCGCTGCGCGAGGCGCTGGAGGGCGAGGACTTCGGGCGCTGGAAGGTGTTTCTGCACCCCACCCAGGCCAAGCTTGTCACCCGGGACTACAGCGGCCCGGCACGTGTGGGAGGCGGACCGGGCACCGGCAAGACGATCGTGGCGCTGCACCGGGTGAAGCACCTGGTCGAGCAACTCCCGGCCGGGCGGAACAAGCCGGTCCTGCTGACCACGTACAACAAGAACCTCGCGGCAGATCTGCGATCGCGGCTCCTCGCCCTGGGCGGCGAGCCGCTGCTGTCGCGCGTCGAGATCAGCCATGTCGACCAGCTCGCGCTGCGGACCGTGCGGGAGGCGGAGCCCGGCAACCGCAAGCGGATCATCGACGAGGCGCAGGCGGTTCGGGAGTGGCGCTCGCTCCTCGACGAACTCGGCGAGGACGGCTGGGACGCGGAGTTCCTGAACGACGAGTGGACGCAGGTGATCCTCGGTCAGGCCGTCAGCTCCCGCACGGACTACTTCCGCGCCCGCCGCGCCGGACGGGGACGTACGGTCAGCCGGTCCGAACGCGCCGAGATCTGGCAGCTCGCCGAGCGGTTCACACAGCGCCTGGACCGGCTCGGCATCCAGACGTGGGATCAGGTCGCGGAGCGTGCGGCCCAGCTGGAGTCGGAACGCGCGCGTCGCATCCGGGCCATCGACCGCCAGCGGGAGGAAGCGGGCGGTCTCGACAACATTCACGTGGCCGACGGTTCGGGTGGCTGGCTGCGCTACCGGTATCGCCACATCGTGGTGGACGAGGCCCAGGACCTGCGGCCCGCTCACTGGAAGATGCTCCGAGCGATGGCCGCTCCGGACCGCAATGACCTCTTCCTGGTCGGTGACACCCACCAGCGCATCTACAAGAACCAGGTGACCCTCGGCAGCCTCGGCATCAACATTCGCGGCCGGTCGTCGAAGTTGTCACTGAGCTACCGGACCACCCGGCAGATCCTGCGCTCCGCGCTGAACGTGCTCGGTGAGGAGACGTACGACGACCTCGACGGCAGCTCCGAGACGCTGGCCGGGTACCGGTCCGTGCTCAGCGGCGCCGTTCCGGATCTCCACCGGCTGAGCGACTGGCAGGACGAGCGTGAGGCCATCGCTGCGCTGATCGAGTCCTGGGGTCAAGTGCCGCACGAGCAGATCGCGATCGCGGTGCCGACCAACCAGATGGCGACCGAGGTCGCGTACACGTTGGCCCAGCACGACATCCGGGCGCTGGAGATCGGCCCGGACGGGCCTCGTGGCGACAGCGGCCTCCACATCGGCACGATGTTCCGGTTCAAGGGGCTCGAGTACCAGCACATGATCATCGCCGGGGTCACCGACGGACTGGTGCCGCGTGCGAGCGTCCAGCAGCAGCGGACCGCCGACCCGGCGCGCTACCGGCTGGAGATGCAGCGCGCCCGGTCCCTGCTCTTCGTGGCGGCCACGCGCGCCCGGGACAGCCTGGACGTCTTCTGGCACGGGGAACCGAGCCCCTTCCTCAAGCAACTGATCAAGGTACGGCCGCCCGTCACGGCATGACGGGCTACGGGGACCGTGCCGAGCTTCGCCCGGGCTAACGCGGCACGATCGGTCCGTGAGGCACAAGGAAAGGCCGCCGGGGATCTTCCGGCGGCATCCTGCGGACCGCGAATGCCGGATCGGGAACCGGCAGGTACGGGACAAGAGCCGCGTACACCTCTGCCGCACCGCCGGGGCGGTCCTCGGAACGTTTGGCGAGCAGTGCCAGCAGCAGGTCCTGAAGCGCGGCAGGAGCCTTGGCGCCGCAGTCGGCCAACCGGGGCGGAGGTGCGGTGAGGTGCTGGGTCACCAGCTCGGCGGGGCCTCTGCCGTGGAAGGGGGGCCGGCCGGTGAGCATGAGATGCAGCAGGCATCCCACCGCATACAGATCGCTGCGACCGTCCAGCGGTTCGTCACCGGCCAGGAGTTCAGGCGACGCGTAGGACACATTGCCGAGAGTTTCACCCGTCATGGTGAGCCGCGGGTCGGTGTCAGAGAGGACCTTGACAAGGCCGAAGTCCAGAATCTTCACCAGACCGCTGGAGCTGACCATCACGTTCTGCGGCTTGAGATCGCGATGCACCAGGCCGGCGGCATGCGCGGCGGACAGTCCTGCGCACGTCTGGGCGGCCACCGAGACGGCCGCGGGCACGGACAGGCGCCCACCGTCGGCGCCGTCGATGACGTTGTCGAGGGTCGTCCCGTCGACAAGCTGCATCACCAGGCAGCAGACGTCCTCCGTGACGGCGGCGTCGTAGACGGTAGTGATGTTGGCATGGTCCAGACGGGCGGCGGCTTTGGCTTCCCTTTCGAAGCGCGCCAGAGCGGTGGGGCGCCAGTCAGGCAGGGCCAGGAGGTCCGCGGCAATGGTCTTCACCGCCACCGGCCGCTCCAGATACACGTCCATCCCCTGCCAGACGTGTCCCATCGCCCCTCTGCCCAGAACCCGGTCAAGCCGGTACCTGCTGCGCAGAACCTTCCCCGCGGCGAACTGCTCCACGTTCACTTCCCTCGATGAGTGGCCGGGACACTCCGAAAACAGAAAAACCCCAGATCAACTGGGGTTTTCGCTGGTGTCCGAGGGGGGACTTGAACCCCCACGCCCGATAAAGGGCACTAGCACCTCAAGCTAGCGCGTCTGCCATTCCGCCACCCGGACTAGGTGTTTGTCGCCTTCGGGGTGTGTTCCCCGCGGCGACATGGACAACAATACCAAGGTTTCGGAGTGCCTTTCCCCTGCGTATTCGTGCCGTGGGAGGGGCGTGGGAGGGGGGTGGGCCCGGGAGTACGGAGCGTTACCGTTCCGCGGCCGCGCGTGAGCGGGAGGCGCTCACGGGCAGCGGATCACCTGACCCGCGTACGACAGGTTGCCGCCGAAGCCGAAGAGGAGGACGGGGTCGCCGGTGCGGACGGCGCCCTGTTCGATGAGCTTGGAGAGGGCGAGGGGGATGCTGGCGGCGGAGGTGTTGCCGGATTCGGTGACGTCGCGGGCGACGACGGCGTTCACGGCGCCGATCTTGTGGGCCAGGGGCTCGATGATGCGCAGGTTGGCCTGGTGGAGGACGACGGCCGCGAGGTCGGCGGGCTCGATGCCGGACTTCTCGCAGGCGCGGCGGGCGATGGGCGGCAACTGGGTGGTGGCCCAGCGGTACACGCTCTGGCCCTCCTGGGCGAACCTCGGGGGCGTGCCCTCGATGCGGACGGCGTTGCCCATCTCCGGGACCGAGCCCCACAGCACCGGACCGACGCCGGGCTCCTGACCCTCCGTGCACGCCTCGACCACGGCCGCGCCCGCACCGTCGCCGACCAGGACGCACGTCGTACGGTCGGTCCAGTCGGTGACCTCCGACATCTTGTCCGCGCCGATGACCAGCGCCCGGGTCGCCGCGCCCGCGCGCACCGTGTGGTCGGCGGTCGCCAGGGCGTGGGTGAACCCGGCGCAGACCACGTTCACGTCCATGGCGGCCGGCTGCGGGATGCCGAGGCGGGCGGCGACGCGGGCGGCCGTGTTCGGGGAGCGGTCGATGGCCGTGGAGGTGGCGACGAGGACCAGGTCGATGTCCTCGGGGGCCAGGCCCGCCGCGGCGAGGGCCTTGGCGGCGGCGTGCGCGGCCAGCTCGTCCACCGGCTCGTCGGGGCCCGCGATGTGCCGCGTACGGATGCCGACCCGGCTCGTGATCCAGTCGTCGCTGGTGTCGACCATGCCCGCCAGGTCCTCGTTGGTGAGCACCCTGGCGGGCTGGTAGTGCCCGATCGCGGTGATGCGCGAGCCGATCATGTCGAGGTCCCCTTGTCGCCGTAAGTCACGGGACCGTCCAGTCTGATCAGTGACTCACGGGTACGCGGACACGTGAAGCCACAGGAAACGGGCATCCGAGTTGTCGGCTTCCCGCAGACCCTCGGACGTCCGAATACTCAGCGTTTCCAAGCCCGCCGGGCTCAGGCCCACGCTCCGCGACGGCGGCGGCTCACCCCGTGAAGAGCTGCGTCGCCTTCCGTACGAGTTCGTACACCCCGTAGGCCAGCGGCGCCGACACCCACACCCAGGCGAAGACGATCAGGGCCCTCAGATCACGCGGGCTGCTCTCGTCGGCCATCGGGGGCCTCCTTCGGGTCGGGGACGTGGTGGCGGGCGTGGACGGGGCGGACGAACTCGTTGGCGGCGAAGCCGATCACGAGCAGGCCGATCATGATGGCGAAGGACAGCCCGTACAGGGCGGGGCCGTGCTTGCCCGCATCCTCCTGCCGGTCGGCGATCCAGTTGACGATCAGCGGGCCGAGGACGCCGGCGGTGGACCAGGCAGTGAGCAGGCGGCCGTGGATGGCGCCGACCTGGTACGTGCCGAACAGGTCCTTCAGATAGGCGGGGATCGTGGCGAAGCCGCCGCCGTAGAAGGAGAGGATCACCAGGGCGCAGAGCACGAAGAGGAGCTTCGCGGAGTCGCCGAACAGGGCGATCAGGAGGTACATCAGGGCGCCGACGCCGAGGTAGACGCGGTAGATGTTCTTCCGGCCGATCAGGTCGGACGCGGAGGACCAGCCGATCCGGCCCGCCATGTTCGCCGCCGAGAGGAGTGCCACGAAGCCCGCCGCCGCCGACACCGAGACCGGCGCGGAGCTGTCCGCGAAGAAGTCCGTGATCATCGGAGCGGCCTTCTCCAGGATGCCGATGCCCGCCGTGACGTTGGTGCACAGGACGACCCACAGGCACCAGAACTGCGGGGTGCGCACCGCGCTGCCGGCGGAGACGCGGACGCCGGTGGGTTCGGCGGCCACGGCCTCGCCCGCCGTCGTCCGCTGGGGCGCGCGCGGGACGCGGATCAGCAGCACGCCGAGGGCCATGAACACCGCGTACGACAGTCCGTGGACGAGGAACGCGAGGGCGATCCCGTGCGGGCCGGTGCCGAAGGACTCCAGCATCTGCGCGGACCACGGCGAGGCGATCAGCGCGCCGCCGCCGAAGCCCATGATGGCGATGCCGGTGGCCATGCCGGGCCGGTCCGGGAACCACTTCATCAGGGTGGAGACGGGCGAGATGTAGCCGATGCCGAGGCCGATGCCGCCGACGAAGCCGTAGCCGAGGACGATCAGCCAGTACTGCTCGGTCTGCGCGCCGAGCGCGGAGATCAGGAATCCGGAGGAGAAGCAGACCAGGGCCACGGTCATCGCCCAGCGCGGGCCGTTGCGCTCGACGAGCGTGCCGCCGAACGCGGCGGACAGGCCGAGCATCACGATCGCCAGCTGGAACGGCAGCGCGCTCTGGGTGCCGTCCAGGTGCAGCGCGGATTCCAGGGGCGGCTTGAACACGCTCCAGGCGTAGGCCTGGCCGATGGACAGATGGACGGAGAGGGCGGCGGGCGGGACCAGCCACCGGCTCCAGCCCGCGGATGCGACAGGGGGGCTGCTCATGGGGCCGGACGGTAGGACGGGGCACGGCGGTTGAGAAGGTGGCGGGGCGACGGGATGCGGTGAGCGGTAGGCGTCGTGCGTCCAGCGGTCGGTACGGACGCCGGCGTCGGCGCGCTCGGCCTCAGCCCCGGCGCCGCTCAGCCTCCACGTCGGTGCCGCGCGACCCCTGCGACGGCCCCCTCACTCCCCCATCCCGAACCGCACCTCCCCCGCCCGCACCACCGTCCCCAGCCGCGGAAAGTCCAGCCGCACCGACGCCTCGTGCTCCGCCGCCGTGAACGCCGCCATCGCGTCCTCGGCGAAGACCAGCCCGTAGCCCAGGTCGGCGGCGGCGCGGGCGGTGGATTCGACGCCGAGGTTGGTGGTGATGCCGCCGAAGACGAGGGTGGTGATGCCGCGCTCGCGCAGTCGCGCGTCGAGGTCGGTGCCCTGGAAGGCGCCGATGGTCCGCTTGACCACCTCCAGGTCGCCCTCGTGGCGCAGCCCCCGGACGAGTCCGCTGCCCGGCGGCTGCTCGGCGACGGCCGGGCGCTCGACCCGGACAAGGACGACCGGGGCGCCGACGGACCGGAAGGCGGACGCCAACTCCTCGGCGGTGGAATGGACTTCGATGCCCTTACGGGGTTCCAGGGGCAGCGCGACGATACGTTCCATGAGGTCGACGAGGACGAGGGCCGTGCGCTGCGGGTCGAGTACGGGAGCTGCGGTCATGACGGAACGTTAGCCTTCGCCCGCGGTCCGTGGCGCCAATCCGGGTCAACGGGGCGGTGAACTCAACGCGTTCGGCGGTGGGGGCGGCGCAAGGGGACCACCGTGCGTCACCGAGCGGACGGCCATATGTCACCGTGCGGACGGCCGTACGCCCGGACGGTCCCGTACCCGCTCCTCGTCGGACCCGTTGCCCCGCTCGCCCTCCGGCGCATCCGCCGCCCGCCGCTTGGCGATCACCGCGCACACCATGAGCTGCATCTGGTGGAACAGCATCAGCGGCAGCACCCCGAGCGAGGCGTGCGCGCCGAACAGCACGCTCGCCATGGGCAGCCCCGAGGCGAGGGACTTCTTCGAGCCCGCGAACTGGATGGCGATCCGGTCCGCGCGGCCGAAGCCGAGCGCCCGTGCGCCGTACCAGCTCACGCCGAGCATCACGGCGAGCAGCGCCGCCTCGACGCCGAGCAGCGCGCCGAGCCGCGCCGGGCTCACCTGGTGCCAGATGCCCTGGGTCATGCCCTCGCTGAAGGCGGTGTAGACGACCAGCAGGATCGAGCCGCGGTCGACGAGGCCGAGCACCTTCCTGTGGCGCGCGACGAAGCCGCCGATCCAGCGTCGCAGGAGCTGTCCGGCGAGGAACGGCACCAGCAGCTGGAGCACGATCTTCAGGAGCGAGTCGGCGGAGAAGCCCCCGCTGCCGCCGAGGAGCGCGGCGGCGAGCAGCGGGGTGAGGACGATGCCGACCAGCGAGGAGAAGGAGCCCGCGCAGATGGCGGCGGGCACGTTGCCGCGCGCGATCGAGGTGAAGGCGATGGACGACTGGATGGTGGAGGGGACCAGGGTGAGGAAGAGCAGGCCCTGGTAGAGCGGCTGGGTCAGGACGTGGGGCACCAGGCCACGCGCGGCCAGCCCGAGCAGTGGGAAGACGAGGAAGGTGCAGGCCAGCACGGTGAGGTGGAGCCGCCAGTGGCGCAGTCCGTCGAGCGCCTCGCGGGTGGAGAGGCGGGCGCCGTAGAGGAAGAAGAGGAAGGCGATGGCCGCCGTGGAGGCGCCGGAGGCCACGGCCGCGCCCGTCCCGCGCGCCGGGAGCAGCGCGGCGACGCCCACCGTCGCGAGCAGCAGCAGGATGTACGGGTCGACGGGCAGCCGACGGGGCAGGTGCGGGCGTTTCACGGTGCTCCGGGTGTGGACGGCAGGGGCGTGGACGAAGGCAGGCCGGCGAGCGCCGCGGCCCGGTTTCCATCATGCCCCGTGGGCCGCCTGTCCCGTCCGGCGCGGAATCAACCCCTGCAAAGCATGGGCTATACACCCATAACCTTGACCAAGGCTTGACGCAGCGTTGACCGAGGTACATCGTTTGCTCACATCAAAACCGCAGGTCGTTCCGGATTCCTCGAACGCCTGGCGTCGTCCGCGGCCGCCGCGTCGCGCCCCCTCCGGGAAGGACCGGTTCTGTCATGCCGTCCCGTCTCGCCGCGATCGGCGAACGTCTCCTGCCCGCCCGCGTCCGGCACGAACGTGCCGAGCAACGCCGTGCCGCACGGCGGGAGGCCGAGCGCGAGGAGGCGGAGCGGGCGCACGCCGAGGCAGTCGCCGCCCGCCGCGCCGAGCTGCTCGCGGGGGACGCCGATCTGCGCGAGATATCCCGGCAGGACCGGGTCTACATAGGCCGCCGGGTGCACTCCCTGGCCGCCGCCGACGCCCGCACCCGCAACCTCGCGCTCGTCGCGGACGCGCTGGAGCACGCCGGGGTCGAGTACTTCCTGCTGCCCGCGAACTCCCCGTTGCGGCACGCCGTCGGCATCCGTGCCGAGGACCGCAAGGCGTTCCTCGGCGCGCTGCGCGAGCTGTACGCCGGTACCGCCCTGTACGCCCTCAAGCCCGGCAAGGAGCCGTGGCCCGCCGAGGCCGCGCTGTACGCGGACGGCGCGCTGCCCACCGCGCTCAAGCGCCAGGACGTCATGCGCGTCGGCGAGATCCTGCTCGGCCCCGACGACCAGGTGCTCGCCGGTCTCGTCCACGGCTGCGACGTGGAGTACTGGCGCGACGGCGCCGCGCTCCTGGAGAAGGCCGAGGAGCCGCGCACCGCCGAGCGGCTGCGCTCCCTGCGCGTCCAGGCGCCCGAGCCCGTGCTGGCCGAGGCGCTGGTCGCCCCGCGCGGCAACCCGGTCTCCGACGTGCTGCCCGCCGACGCCCGCACCCCCGCGACCCGCACCGTGGCCGGCCGCGCCTACCCCACCTGGGAAGCCTTCCGGCGGCCCCGCGTGGAATCCGTCGATTTCCCGCTCGACGTCGTCTACACCTGGGTCGACGGCGACGACCCCCACCTGGCCGCCGCCCGCGAGGCGTACCGCCCCGGCGGTCCGCGCCGCATCCACGCCCGCGAGACCGGCAGCTCCCGGTACACCAGCCGGGACGAACTCAAGTACTCGCTGCGCTCGTTGGAGATGTACGCGCCGTTCGTCCGCGAGATCTACATCGTGACCGACGGCCAGACGCCGGACTGGCTCGACACCAGCGTGCCGGGCGTGCACATCATCGACCACAAGGACGTCTTCACCGACCCGACCGTGCTGCCGGTGTTCAACTCGCACGCGATCACCACCCAGTTGCACCACATCGAGGGCCTGTCCGAGCGCTACCTCTACCTCAACGACGACGTGCTGCTGGGCCGACCGGTCACCCCCGAGCACTTCTTCCACGGCAACGGCATCGCCAAAATCCCCTTCTCCGCCTACCAGTTGGGCCTCGGCGCCCCGCACCCCGACGAGCCCGCCCCCAACTCGGCGGGCAAGAACGTGCGTTCCCTGATCGAGGAGCGGCACGGGCGCTTCACCGTCAACAAGTTCATGCACACCCCGCATCCGCAGATCCGTGAAGTGATGCGGGACATGGAGCGGTGCTACGCCGAGGCGCTGGAGCAGACGAGCCGGTCGAGGTTCCGCTCGGTGACCGACATCGCGCCGGGCGCCTCCCTCCACCATCACCACGCGCTCCTCACCGGCCGCGCGGTGCCGGGCAAGTTCAAGCTGCGCTACATCGACGTGGCGCTGCCCGAGGCGCCCGAGCGGATGGCGCAGCTCCTCCAGGGACGGGCCTACGACTTCTTCTGCGTCAACGACGTGAACACCCCCGCCGAACGGCAGGAGGAGGTCGGGCGGCTGGTGTCCGGCTTCCTGGAGGCGTACTTCCCCTTCCCCAGCCGCTGGGAGAAGAATGCCCCGGCGCCGACCGCTCAGACCCCGGTCAGCGGCCCCCGCGATACGTCAACTGCTTGACGCGGCGCAGGAACGGGGTGGTCTCCACGTGGCGCACCCCGTCCAGGCGGCCGAGCGGGCCGCTGAGGTAGGCGTACAGGCTCGCGGTGTCGCGGACGACGACGGTGGCGACGAGGTGCGAGGGTCCGGTGGTGGCCGCGGCGAAGGCGACCTCGCCGTGCCCGGACAGGGCCTCGCCGACGGAGTGCAGGGCGGCGGGTTCGGTGGTGATCCACAGGGCGGCCGTGCGGGCCCGCCCGGAGCGTTCGTAGTCGTACTCGATGTCGATGTAGATCGCCCCCGAGGCGAGCAGGGCGGCGAGGCGGCGTTTGACGGCCGACTCGGAGCGTCCGGTGGCCCGCCCGAGCTCCTGGTGCCCGGCGCGGCCGTCCCGGCGCAGGACGGCGAGGAGCGGCTCGTCCTCGGGCTCGACGTGGGCCCGCGCCGTCGGGCGGACGGGGTGACCGGGCCGTAGCGCGGCGACCTGTTCCGCGTCCAGCGCACCGGACTTGACGATCCAGCCGCTCGGGCCGCCGTCGAAGCGGTGCAGCAACTGCTGGGCGTGGACCTCCATCACGCTGGGCGTGCGCGGGAGTTTGCCGAGCAGGAGGTCGTCGTGGTCGCCGGGGCTGCGCGGGTGGGTCATACAGACGATCTCGGTGCCGCCGGAGGCCAGTCCGATCCACGAGGTGTCGGGGCGCTTGGCGAGGGCCTCCGCGATGACGGGCGTGCTGTCCGGGGCGCAGCGCAGCCGGAGCATCCACTGGTCCTGGCCGAGGACGAACGCGTCGCGGCGGGCGACGACCCGGAGACCGGCCTCGGCGGTCAGGCGGCGGTAGCGGCGGGCGACGGTCTGGTCGGAGACGCCGAGGACCTGCCCGATCCGCGCGAAGGAGGCGCGGGCGTCCACCTCCAGGGCGGAGAGGATCAGGACGTCCAGCTCGTCGAACGTGTCGGATTTCGGCGTCTGCATCGGCTTCCCCGTCGGTTTTCACCGGCCCGCGGGCCGTAGCCGGGGTGTTCGGCCCGGTCCCGCGCATCGTACGGGCGAGGACGCGGTCACGCGTCGCGGTGTACGGGAAAGGCGGGAGGCGGGGACATGCGGACCTGGGGGACGCTCACGGCGGTGTGCCTGGGCACGTTCATGCTGCTGCTGGATGTGACGATCGTGGTGGTGGCGCTGCCGGACATGAGCCACGCGCTGGGGGCGTCGCTGGGCGACCTCCAGTGGGTGGTGGACGGCTACGCGCTCGCGCTCGCCGCGCTGCTGCTCGGGGCGGGCGCGGCGGCGGACGTGCTGGGGCGGCGGCGGACGTACGTCGCGGGCGTGGTGCTGTTCGCGGCGGCCTCGCTGCTGTGCGGGCTGGCGGCCGGGCCCGGGATGCTGGTGGCGGCGCGGGTGATACAGGGCGTGGGCGCGGCGGCGATGTTCGCGACGACGCTGCCGCTGCTCGGCTCGGTGTACCAGGGGAAGCAGCGGTCGGTGGCGCTCGGCGTGTGGGGCGCGGTGAGCGGCGGCGCGGCGGCGGTCGGGCCGGTGCTGGGCGGGCTGCTGGCCGAGGGTCCTGGCTGGCGGTGGATCTTCTTCGTGAACCTGCCGGTGAGCGTGGCGGCGGTGTGGCTGACGCTGCGGGTGGTGCCGGAGTCGCGCGGCGGCGGTGCGGGCAGCGCCTGGCAGCGGGTGGACTGGGCGGGTACGGCCGCCTTCGCCGCGTTCGCGGGCGGGCTGACGTACGCCGTCGTACGGGCCGGCGAGGACGGCTGGGGCGCGCCCGCGACGCTCACGGCGTTCGGTGGCGCGCTGCTGGCGCTGGTGGTGTTCGTGCTGGTGGAGCGGCGGGTCGCGCATCCGCTGCTGGACCTCTCGCTGCTGCGCAACCGGACGTTCGTGGGCGTGATGGCGGGGGCCTTCGCCTTCAACGCGGTGGCGTTCGGCGTGACGCCGTACCTGTCGCTGTGGATGCAGACGCTGCTGGGCATGAGCCCGGTGCGCAGCGGGCTGACGCTGCTGCCGATGACGGTCGCGGCGATGATCGTCGCGGTGCTGGTGGGGCGGCTGCTGCACGGGGCGCCGTCGCGGCTGACCATCGGCGGCGGGCTGCTGCTGATCGGCGCGGGCTGCCTGTGCCAGGCGGTGCTGTCCGCGGGCTCGGACTGGACGGCGCTGATTCCCGGGTTCGTGCTGGTGGGCGCGGGGACGGGCCTGGTGTCTCCGACCGTCGCCGGGGCCGCGCTCGCCTCGGTGCAGCCGCACCGGGCGGGTATGGCGGGCGGCGCGGTCAACACCGTGCGCCAGTTGGGCTACGCCCTCGGCGTCGCCGTCTTCGGCACGATCCTCACCTCGCGCATGGAGTCCACCCTCCCCCACGGGGCGGCCCACGCCCTGGCGGGCGGCGCGGCGGGCGCCCTGCGGGCGAGCTTCCCCGACGAGGTCCTGCACGCGGCGTTCGCCTCCGGCCTCGACCGCGCCCTCCTGACGGCGGGCGTCGCCGGTCTCGCGGCGGGGGCACTGGTCCTGGCGGTGGTCCGCACACCGCGTCCGGCGGCGGGGCAGCCGAAGGCGGACGCGGCGCCGGTGGAGACGCCGGTGCCCGGACGGGGCTAGACGCTCGCCGGGGCGCCCGGGCGGGCGAGGGGCGGCTCGGGCCTGTCGGCCGGGCCGCCCCCGTGCGCGTGCCGGTCGGCCGGGGCGCCCCGTGTGCGTGCCAGGACGGAACCGTCCGGTGCCCGGCGCCCCGCCGACACACCCCGGCCCGCCGTCCGGCCACCTCCTCCCCCCACCCACCACCACCCGAATCCCGCCCCAGCAGCGGCTCACTTCGCCGGACCGCCGGACGGCAACCCGTGACCAGGCCGTTGAGATTCGGTGGAGATTGGGGTGGGTTCGGCTGAGCGGTCGCCCCCGCCGTGTCCGTACCTTCCCCTTGTGCGGGCATTTTCCGGGCAACGGCGGGCACGTTTGGGTGGGTTGCCCGGATTCGGGACGGCTCCCATCCGGCCAACGGGTGGGGTAGCGTCACGGCGCTGTGAGGAACGGAGGGCGGAAATTTGCAGGGCTTCACCAATCCTCCGACGACAACGACGTCGGCATCGGCGCCGGCCGGCGGACTGGCCGACACCGTCTTCGAGTACGCCCGGGTAGACCCGCAGCACATCGCTCTCGGCCGCAAGGACGGGTCGGGCCAGTGGCGGGACGTGACCGCCGCCGAGTTCCGTGACGAGGTGCTGGCGCTGGCCAAGGGGCTGCTCGCGAACGGGATCCGGTTCGGCGACCGCGTCGCGATCATGTCCCGTACCCGCTACGAGTGGACGCTGTTCGACTTCGCTCTGTGGACGATCGGCGCCCAGGTGGTGCCGGTCTATCCGACCTCCTCGGCGGAGCAGTGCTTCTGGATGCTGTACGACGCCGAGGTGACCGCGGCCGTCGTGGAGCACGAGGACCACGCGATGACGATCGCCACCGTCATCGACCGCCTCCCCCGGCTCGGCCGCCTCTGGCAGCTCGACGAGGGCTGTGTACGGGAGCTGTACGACGCGGGCGCGCACCTGGACGACGAGCTGGTGCACCGGCACCGCCGCGCGGTCACCCCCGAGGCGGTCGCCACGATCATCTACACCTCGGGCACCACGGGAAGACCCAAGGGCTGTGTGCTGACCCACGGGAACTTCATGTTCGAGGCGGACGCGATCATCGACCGCTGGGAGCGGGTGTTCCACTCCAAGAAGGGTGACGAGGCGTCCACGCTGCTGTTCCTGCCGCTGGCGCACGTCTTCGGGCGGATGGTGGAGGTCGCCGCGTTCCGCGGCCGGGTGCGCTTCGGGCACCAGCCGGAGCTGCACGCCTCCGCGCTGCTGCCGGACCTGGCCGCGTTCCGGCCGACGTTCGTCACCGCGGTGCCGTACATCTTCGAGAAGATGTACGCGGCGGCCCGCCGCAAGGCGGAGAAGGACGGCAAGGAGGGGCCGTTCATGAAGGCGGTCGACGTGGCGGTGCGCTACGCCGCCGCGCTGGAGGCGAAGGCGTGGGGCACCGGCCCGGGTCCCTCGGCGGCGCTGCGCATGCAGCACCAGTTGTTCGACAAGCTCGTCTACTCCAAGGTGCGCGCGGCGATGGGCGGCCGGATCCGCAACGCGATGTCCGGCGGCTCGGCGATGGACCGCCGCCTCGGCCTGTTCTTCGCGGGCGCGGGCGTGCAGATCTACGAGGGCTACGGCCTGACCGAGTCGACGGCCGCCGCGACCGCGAACCCGCCCGACCGCACCCGCTACGGCACGGTCGGCCAGGCCGTCCCCGGGGTGGCGGTGCACGTCGCCGAGGACGGCGAGGTCTGGCTGCGCGGCGGCAACGTCTTCCAGGGCTACCTCAACAACCCCAAGGCGACCGACGAGTCCCTGCACGACGGCTGGCTGGCCACCGGCGACCTGGGTGTGCTGGACGAGGACGGTTATCTGACCATCACCGGCCGCAAGAAGGAGATCCTGGTGACCTCCGGCGGCAAGAGCGTCTCCCCCGGCGTCCTCGAGGAGCGGGTGCGCGACCATCCGCTGGTCCACCAGTGCATCGTCGTCGGCAACGACCGGCCGTACATCGCCGCGCTGATCACCCTCGACCAGGAGGCGGTCGAGCACTGGCTCCAGATGCAGGGCAAGCCGCGCCCGGACATCTCCCGGCTGGTGCGCGACCCGGCGCTCGAGACGGAGGTGCGGCGGGCGGTGGTGGCCGCCAACACGCTGGTGTCGCAGGCGGAGTCGATCCGTACGTTCCGTGTCCTGGCGCAGCCGTTCACCGAGGAGCACGGGCTGCTGACGCCGTCGCTGAAGCTGAAGCGGAAGGCGATCGAGAAGGCGTACGAGCAGGAGATCGACGCGCTGTACCAGGGCTGACGCCGGAGGAGATGCCCGGTCGGAACCGGACGGATCGCCGGTCAGGAATGCATTCGGGCCCGTGATCGTTGACCATGGTGTACGACCCTGTCCACAACCGAAGGATCAAGAGCTCGTGAGCAGCAAGGTCCCCCCGATCGTCCTCAACAACGGTGTCGAGATGCCCCAGCTCGGGTTCGGGGTCTGGCAGGTGCCGGACGGCGAGGCCGAGCACGCGGTCGCCACGGCGCTGGAGGCCGGGTACCGCAGCATCGACACAGCGGCGATCTACGGCAACGAAACCGGCACCGGCAAGGCCATCGCGGCCTCCGGCCTGCCCCGCGAGGACATCTTCGTCACCACCAAGCTCTGGAACAGCGACCACGGGTACGACGCGACGCTGCGCGCGTTCGACGCGTCCCTGGAGAAGCTGGGCCTCGACTACCTCGACCTGTATCTGATCCACTGGCCGGTGCCGGCCAGGGACAACTACGTCGACTCCTACAAGGCGTTCGAGAAGCTGTACTCCGACGGCCGCATCCGCGCCATCGGGGTGTCCAACTTCCTTCCCGAGCACCTCGAGCGGCTGATCTCGGAGACCTCCGTCGTCCCCGCGGTCGACCAGATCGAGCTGCACCCGCACCTCCAGCAGCGTGCGGCGCGGGAGTTCAACGCCGAGCAGGGCATCGCGACCGAGGCGTGGTCGCCGCTCGGCCAGGGCAAGGGCCTCCTCGAGGTGCCGGCCATCGTCGCGATCGCGCGGAAGCACGGCCGTACGCCCGCGCAGGTCGTGCTGCGCTGGCACGTCCAGCTCGGCAACATCGTGATCCCCAAGTCCGTGACGCCGTCGCGGATCAAGGAGAACATCGAGGTGTTCGACTTCAGCCTGGACGACGAGGACCTCGCGGCGATCAGCGCGCTGAACGAGGACAAGCGGCTGGGTCCGAACCCGGCCGAGTTCGAAGTGGTCTGAGACCTCCGGCCCGAGGTATTGGCCTGAACTCCCGTACACCACAAGGCCGTCCGCCCCGTCATCACCGGGGCGGACGGTTTTGTGCGCACGGCGAGCGCGACTCCGCCCGTTCTTCTTCGACTCCAAGGATCCCCCATGCGCCCCCGCCCCCTGGGCCTGGCCACCGCCGCCGGCGTCGTCCTGCTCGCCTCGGCGACGCTCTGCGTCGTCATGGACCGCTCCACCGGCTCGGCCCGCGAGGGCGCGGTGTCCGCGTCCGAGCTGCTGGCCAAGGTCACGTCCTGCGAGCGGATCTCCGCCGGGCTCTACCGCACCGACGAGGAGAAGCCGGCCACCGTCCCCGTCTGCGGCACCAAGGGCGCGGTGTTCTGGAAGGCCGACATGGACGTCGACTGCGACGGCCTGCGCACCGACAAGTGCAACAAGGACCGCGACCCCTGGTACCAGGACGACACCGCCTTCCACCAGTCCGACGGCAAGCCGCTGCGCGCCGACGCCCTCCCCTACATCGTGGTCCCCGGCTCCAGCGCCCTGTGGGACTACACCAAGTCCGGAGTGCGGGGCGGCGGCGTGGTCGCCGTCATCCACGACGCCAAGGTCCAGTACGCCGTCGTGGGCGACACCGGCCCCTCCCGCATCATCGGCGAAGCCTCCTACGCCACCGCCGAGTCCCTCGGCATCGACCCCGACCCGGCCACGGGCGGCGCGGAATCGGGCGTGACGTACATCCTGTTCACGGGCGCCGCCTCCAAGGTCGCTCCCATCGAGAGCCACGAGGCGGCGGTGAGGCTGGGGGAACGACTGGCGCGGGAGTTCGTGGGGCGGGGGTGAGCGGGCCGCTGTGCGGCTTCACTTGTGGGCGCGGAGGAAGGCGGGGACGTCCGCGCGGGTCGGGTAGTCGGGCAGCGGGGCCGGTTCGTCGCGGAGGAACGCGGTGATCACGGCGGCGGCGCGGCGGTTGTTGTCGTCCAGGCCGTTCCACAGGTGATGGCCGACGCCCGGCAGGTACTGGGTGCGCCGGATGCCGGGGTCGGCGGCCAGGACGGCGGTCGCCCACCGTCGCACCTGGGCGGAACACTCGGCGATCATCAGCATGGCCGGGACGTGGGAGCGCCTCAGTCGCGGGACGAGGGACGGCGAGTCCTTCACCGTCTGCTGCACGCGAAGACTGGCGGCGGCGCTGAAGGAGAAGTTCCCCGCGGTGTCCTCGACGGGGATGCGGTGCGCGTCGCGGGCGCAGTAGGCGGACGCGGTGTCGCCGCCGAGGTCGGCGGCGGTGAACGCGTTGTCCCCCTCGGCCTGTCCGATCAGCCCGGTGCCGGGAGTGAGAAGCCCGAGGCGCATGAGACCGAACGCCACCGCGTACCGGGGGACGTGTGTCGAGCGGGGGCCGTTCATCGCGGGGGCGAGACCGCGTGCGGAGGGGCGGCCGCGCTGTCCGTCGATGCGTGCGGTGGGGCCGTCCATGGGGCCGGGCTCCGCGATGATCGCCCGGTGTATGCGGGCGGCGACCGCGGGGGTGGCGAGGGCGCGGGTGAGGACGACGGCGCCGGAGGAGAAGCCGAGGACGTCCGCGTCCCCCCTGCCCCGGGGTCGCGTGGCGCCCACGTGGTCGAGGACGGCGGCGAGATCTCGGACCGAGCGGGATATCGAGTACTGGTCCATGGGAAGCAGACCGCTGCGCCCCGCGCCCGCCGGTTCGTAGGCGTACACGTCGTGCCCCTGACGCGCCAGCAGCCGCAGAAAGCGGTGGTCGAGCAGCGAGATCCCGCGTACGGGACCGCCGTTGAGATAGACGAGCGGAACGGCCGAGCGGGGTGCGGAGCCCGTCGGCGGATAGTGGTACACCGCGACCCGGCTGCCGGTGGACAGATCCCAGTGCCGCGTCTCCACGGAGGGCAGCGCGGGCGGATACCGGCGGGCGGTGGGCGCGGTGGGCACACACACCGACGCGGTGAGCGCCGCTGCGAGGAGCACGGGCAAAAGCAGCGCGAGGCGAGCCGCACGCGGGCGGCGCCTGCCTCGCCGGATCGCGACGGCGGCGCCGGTCACCGCGGTGACGCACCAGGCGGGAAGCCCGGAGCCCGCTCCGTCGGTGAGGACGATCAGCAGGAGGAAGACGGCGGTCAGCACGACGACGGCGCCAACCGCTGTGGCCACGCGTGCGGTTGAGCGCACGAGACGTAAGACGAACGCGGACATGACGGACCCCCCAGAGTTTCCGAACGCTGTTTCAAAACGACGTTATCAGAGAGGCTAGGCTGTCCGGCATGGGCAGGCCGAGAACGAACGACGAGGGCGTCGCGGAGCGGTTGGTGGCGTCCGCGACGGAGATGCTGGCCACGCGCCCCCGGGAGTCGGTCTCGGTGCGCGTCGTGGCGGCGGACGCCGGGACCTCGACGGCGGCGGTGTACTCCCTGTTCGGCGGCAAGGACGGCCTGATCGCGGCGGTGCGGGACCGGGCGGTCGCCGGGCTCTTCGCCGATCTGTCGGCGGTGCCGGCCACCGACGATCCCCTCACCGATCTGCACGCCCTTGCCGTCGCGTACCGGCGCTGGGGGCACGGCCACCGGCATCTGTACACGGTGCTGTTCGGCGGGGTGCAGTCCTTCGAGCCGTCGGGGCAGGTCGGATCGGCCGACCCGGTGGGGCCGCTCGTCGCGGCGATCGAGCGGGCGCTGGCGCGGGGCGTCCTCGACGGTGACGCCACCGCGATCGCTCTCTCGCTCTGGGTGGCACTCCACGGGCTCGTGACGCTCGAACTGGCTGGGGCGCTCGATCTGCCGGCGGCCGACGCGGCGTTCGGGGCCGCGGTGGGGGCGACGTTGCGGGGGTGGGCGACGGCCGAGGCGTTGCCCGGCCTGCGGCGTGCCCCCTGACGGGGGGGCGAGCCTCCGTCAGGGGGTCCGGCGGTTACACGGGACGTACCGCCGTGTGGATCGTGTAGGCGTCCAGGACGAAGACGTCCGGGCGGTGGTGGACGCCTGCCGGGTCGGTGGGGTCCAGGAGGCGGTCGAGGGTGGTGCGGTCCTCGGGGGTGAGGTCGTCGGGGGCGGCGTCGCGCAGGCGGGTGAGGGTGGTGGCCACGTGGGCGCGGCTCTCGTCGGTCGCCGGAGCGGGGAGGTCGAGGAGGAAGCTGCGGGTGCGGGTGGGGCGCAGTCCGGCGGCGGTCAGCAGGGCGCGCCAGTCCTCGGTCTCGGAGACGGCGCCGGAGAGCCCGGCGCGCATCCGGCCGAACCACTCCTCCTCCAGCGCGGTCAGCCGGGACTGGAGTCCGGGACGGCCGATGCCGATGTCGCGGGGCAGGAAGCGGGCGGGCAGTCCGCCTTCCAGGAGGGCCAACGTGCCGCCGGGGGCGAGGTGTTCGCCGAACGCGGTGAGCGCGGCCTGCTGGTCGCCGAGGTGGTGCAGGCTGCGGCTGGCCCAGAGCAGGTCGACGGGGCGGTCCAACTTCTTCAGCACGTCGGGGAGCTCGCCGGACAGGGTGCTGAACCGGTCGCCGAGGCCCCGCTGTTCGGCCCGCGCCTGTGCCCGCTCCAGCAGCGGGGCGGCGCCGTCGACCGCGACCACGTGCGCCTGCGGGAACGCCTCCGCGAACAGGCACGCCACGACGCCGGGGCCGCTGCCCGCGTCCACGATCAGCTCCGGGGCGGGCACCGCCTCGGCGAGCCAGGCGATGGCCTGCTCGTAGGCGGGGGTGTACAGCTCCGCCTGCGCCTCCAGCATGGGCCCCTGCTCGGCCCAGTCGAGGTCGGTGTGGGTGTGTCCGTGCGCCTCGTGGTGCTGGTGGTGGTCGTGCGCCATGGTGGGCCGCCTCTCGTGTCTGCCGGATGCCCGGATGCCCCGGATGCCGGCTGCCGGATGCGGCCAGCCTGCGACGGGGCGACGGGGGCGGGCCAGTTCTGTTGCCGTTACGGCAACTGCGGATGCCGGGTGAGCGGCGGCCGGGGTGGCGGAACGGTTCGGTGGCCGGGCGCGTCGTCCCTCAACGGGGTGCGAGGGACGCGCCCGGGGAGGGGAACGGCGTGCGCGGGAGCGGTTTCGCGGAGTGGACGCGGCGGTTCGAGGAGGAGCGCGGACGGCGAGCCGCCCTCGGGGACCCGGACTGGCGGAGGAACGCCACGGAGCACCCGGCGGTGTGGGCGAGCGTCCAGCGCTTCCAGGTCGGGGAGGACGGCGACGGCACCAGTCTCCTCGCCAAGGCCGACCGCGCGGGCGACCCCGACTACGCACGGGCGGCCCGCCTCTTCGTCGCGGAGGAACAGAACCACGCCCGTCTCCTCGCCCGGCTCCTCGCCTCGGCCGGCATCCCCACCCTCGCAGGGCACTGGAGCGACGCGGTCTTCGTCCGCCTGCGCCGACTGCTCGGTCTCCGCCTGGAGTTGCTCGTCCTCATGGTCGCGGAGCTGGTCGCCCTCCGCTACTACCGCGCCCTCCGCGACGGCACCGCCGACCCCCTCACCTCCCAGGTCGCGGCCCGCATCCTCGCCGACGAGGAACGCCACATCCCCTTCCACTGTGCCCGCCTGCACGCCTCGTTCGCCCGGCTCCCCCGGCTCCTGCGGCGCCCCCTCCTGTCCCTCTGGCGCCTGCTCCTCCTGGCCGCCACCCTCTTCGTCTCCCTCGACCACGGCCCCGCCCTGCGCCACCTCGGTGTCGGCCGGGCACGCTTCGCGGCGGACGTGCTGGGGACGAGCGGTGACGTGATCGCGGTGATCCTGTCGCCCGAGGCGAACGGGCCGCACGGGCCGCACGGCCCGGCTCAGGGCGACGCCGGCGGCGCCGACAGCCGCCTCACCCCCGCTTCCGATAAGCCCGCAGCCTGAACACCGGGTCCGCCCGGCGCCGGTCCTGATCCGGGAGGTGGGACACGAGCTCCGCGAAGCGCGTCGTCTCCGGGGCGCCCGGAGGAAGCGTGCTGAACCAGCCCCGGCCGAGGTCGGTGATGGTGGTGCGGGGGCTGCGCCCCTGGCCGACGCCCACGAACCGGCCTTCGCCCGCCGGGATCAGGCCGGCCTCGACGGCGTGGTCCGCGACAATGTCGGGGGCGTCGGCGGCGGGCGGTCGGGTGCGCGGGGCGAGGACGGCGTCGATGTCGCTGCCCACGTCGTGGGAGCGGGCCTTGTCGACGGTGGTGACGTAGGTCCCGCCGGGGCGCAGCACGCGCGCGACCTCCGCGAACACCGCGCGCCGGTCGGCCGGGTCGGCCAGCAGATGGATCAGCCAGATGCTGGTGACCGCCTCGAAGGCGGCGTCCGAGAAAGGGAGTCGGCGGCAGTCGGCGCGCAGGATCGCGCCGGGGACCACAGCGGCCGAGCGGTGGGCCATCGCGCGGGCGCGGTCCATGCCGGTCACCCTCAGGTCCGGGCGCGCTGTGGCCAGGCGCCGGGTGACAGTGCCGGTGCCGCAGCCGAGGTCCAGGAGGCGTCCGGTGCGGGCGGGGATCAGGGTGAGGACGGCCTCGGCGGCGGCGTCCGCGCGGGCCTCGCCGCCCCGGGAGGCGTCGTAACTGGCGGCTTCCTTCTCATAGTCGAGCACGCGGCCAGTGTGAAGTCGACGGGACGGCCATGTCCCGCTATCCGTAAAGAAGTTGACAGATCGTCAGCTTTGCGTTCCCGATCTTTCTTACCCTCGGAAAGGTGTGCGGGAGCCCGGCTCGTGACAGACTGGCGGCACGACGTCGGCGCATAGGGGAGGGCGTGGCGTGAGTGAGCGGCGGGCCGCGCCCACCGTGGGCCAGGTGGTCCTGGGCAAGCGGTTGCAGGAGCTGCGCGAGGCGGCCGGTCTCGGCCGGGACGCGGCCGCGCGGGTCCTCCATGTGAACGCCGCGACCGTACGGCGCATGGAGACGGCCGAGGTCGCCCTGAAGATCCCCTACGTGCAGTCGCTGTTGACCGCGTACGGCGTGAGCGGCGACGAGGCCGCCGCGTTCGTGCGGCTGGCCGAGGAGGCCAACCGTCCGGACTGGTGGCAGCGGTTCCACGACGTGCTGCCGGAGTGGTTCAGCCTCTACGTCAGTCTGGAGGGCGCCGCCCGGCTCATCCGCTCGTACGAACCCCACTTCGTCCCGGGCCTGTTGCAGACCGAGGCGTACGCCCGGGCCGTGCTGGAGGCCGGGACCATCGGCCAGCACGAACCCGGCTCGGTCGAGCGGCACGTCGCCCTGCGCATGGAACGGCAGCACCTGCTGGAGCGCGAGGACCCGCCGCACCTGTGGATCGTCATGGACGAGACGGTCCTGCGCCGCCCGGTGAGCACCCGCTCCGAGGTCATGCGCGACCAGCTGGACAAGCTCCTGGAGTACGCCGAGCGGGACCGGATCACCCTCCAGCTCGCCGAGTTCGCCGCGGGCCCGCACCCGGGGACGTACGCGCCGTTCACCCTCTTCCGCTTCCCCCAGCGGGAGTTGCCCGACATGGTCTTCACCGAGTACCTCACCGGGGCGCTGTACCTGGACTCCCGTGAGGAAGTGGCCACGCACCTGGAGGTGCTGGACCACATGACGGCCCGGGCGGCATCCGCCCAGCGCACGCAGAAGCTGCTGCGCGCGTTCCGCGAGAGCCTGTAGAAGTCCCGGAGCAGCACGAGGACGGTGCCCTGGGCCGGAGCCCGGAGCACCGCCGTCGAAGCGGCTCAGGCCAGTTCGGCCGTCAGCGTGATCGGGGCGCCGGTCAGGGCCTGGCTGACCGGGCAGTTCTTCTTGGCGTCCTCGGCAGCCTGGACGAAGTCCTGCTCGTCCAGGCCGGGGACCTCGCCGCGGACGGTGAGGTGGATGCCGGTGATGCCCTCGCCGGGCTGGAAGGTGACGTCGGCCTTGGTCTCCAGGCGGGTGGGCGGGTTGCCGGCGCCGGTCAGGCCGTGGGAGAGCGCCATGGAGAAGCAGCTGGAGTGGGCGGCCGCGATCAGCTCCTCGGGGCTGGTGCGGCCGTTCGGCTGCTCGGCGCGCGACGGCCACGAGACCGGCTGGGAGCCGATGCCGGAGGAGTCGAAGGTGACGGTGCCGTTGCCCGTCAGGAGTTCGCCCTCCCAGACGGTGTGTGCGGTGCGCGTGGTGGCCACGGTGGTTCCTTTCGCATGTGATCCCGTTTCCGGGCTCTGTGTCACCCATCCGATCACATTCGGCGGCGCGGTGGGGTGAGGACCCGTCCGGGTTCAGGCGGCGCGCCGGTCACCGTCGGTGTCGAGCGGCACCTCGGGGCCGTTCAACTCCCCCAGCCAGCGTCGCAGTACGGCGTGCACGTCCTCGGCGCCCACCGGTTCCCCGCCGTCCTCGGCGGGTGCGGACAGGGCCAGCGGGGAGAGCAGGAAGGGGCGGGACTGGGCGCCGCCGAGGCCGCCGTGGGAGCCGATCTGCTCCTCGAAGGCGAGGACTTCGCCGGTCTCGGGGTCGTAGCAGGAGTTGACCATGACGTCGGCGGTGTGCGGAAAGACATGCGTACGGCGAACGGCCTCCGCGGCTCCCGGGCCGAAGGGGGCGAGCGGGCCCGGGCGTTCGTCGAGGTCGGCGAGCGGGATCTCGGTGCCCGCGGGGCCGAGCACCACCCCGCCGTGCTCCTCGCTGCGCACCAGCAGGAAGCCGACGCCGGGGTGGTTGGCGAGGGTGGCGAGCAGGGCGGGGTGACGGAGGTCGATCTCCTCCTTGGTCAGCCGGTGCGGCATGTCCGGGAAGGAGATCAGACCGAGGTTGCCGGAGGCGAGGACGACCGGTTCGAGGCGGCGGGCGGGGCGTGGGGGCGCCTCGTCGGGCTCGTCGGGGCGGCCGAGGGCGGCGCGCACGGCGGCACGCGCCTCGGCGCCGCTGTGGGTGCTCCCCCAGTGCTCAACGCCTGGGGGGACCCCCATGGCGCGGCGCGGCACGGGCAGTCCGCAGCCCGCGCGGACGAGGTCGGCGAGGGTGAGGCCGTAGCGGGCGCGGAAGGTCTCGCCGGGGCTCTGGCCGTGGTCGGAGAGGATGACCAGGTGGTAGGGGCGAGGCGCGTGTTCGGCGGCCGTCTCGATGAGCGCGACGGAGCGGTCGAGGCGGCGCAGCACCTGCTCCACGTCCCGGCTGTGCGGTCCGGAGTGGTGGGCGACCTCGTCGTACGCCACGAGGTCGGCGTAGACGACGCCGCGCCCGGCGAGCAGGTCGCCCATGACGGCGGCGACCACGACGTCCCGTTCGACGACGGTGGCGAAGGCACGGATGAAGGGGTAGAGGCCGCCACGGCCGACCCGGGGGCGTTCCCGGCGCAGCCGGGCGCGCACGGACTGGCCGATCTCGCGGCCGATCTCGGCGGCGAAGGACAGGGCGGTGCGCACGGCGTTGGCGGGGTCGCTGAAGTAGGCGAAGTACCCGGCGCGGGAACGGTTCTCCCTGCCGCGGCGGCGGGTCGCGATGGACAGCACGAGCGCCTGTTCCCCGGCCCCGCCGCTGAACAGGTTGCCCCGGCTGGCGCCGTCCACGGCGAGCAGCCCGCGCGTGCCGGTGCGGATCATGGCCCGGCGCTGCAGTTCGGCGGCGGAGGTGGGCCGGTTGCAGACCATGACCTCGCCACGCTCCTTCTCGTACCAGCGGAAGGCGGGCACGTCGAAGGTGCTGCCGTGCAGGATGCCGAGCTGGCTGGCGCCGGTCTGGCTGGACCAGTCGGTGCGCCAGGGGGTGAGCCGGTGCGTGGCTGCCGTGCCGTCGGCGCCGGTCAGGAGGCGGGCCAGGGTGGGCAGATGTCCGGCGCGGAGGGCGGCGGTGAGGACGTCGTGGCCCACGCCGTCGAGCTGGACGCAGACCAGTCCGGGCCCGGACGCGCAGGGCGGGCCGCCCCGGCGGCGGCGGTCTGCCAGGCGCAGCAGCCGGCGCCGGTAGGCGTCGTCGTCGCGCACGGCGAGGGCGCCGCCGGTCGCGGAGGCGACGGCGGACATCACGGCGGCCACGATGACGGCGGTCTCCGGCGCGGCCTCGCCCTGCCCGGTGGGGCTCAGCCGCAGCGCGAGCAGCAGCAGGGAGCCGTTGAGGGCGAAGACGAGGAGGCCGAGGAAGAGGGCGGGCACGAGCAGCAGCAGCCGTACCAGGAGCGGCCAGACGAGGGCGGAGAGCAGACCGAAGGCGCCCGCGCCGCAGGCCGCGGTGATGGCGATCCGGGTGGCGCTGTCGCCGTCGGCTGACTGCAGCCGGAAGTCGGGCAGCAGCGCGGCGAGCGCGAGCATGGTGAGCGTGGAGACCGCCCACACCGTCACGCTCCGCCCCAACTGACCGGCGGTCCGCCGCCACCGTACGCCCCGCACGCCCCGCGCACCTCGCCTCCCGGCCCGTACGGCACCGGACCCCGCTCCACCTTGCCACACCGGGGCGCGGAGCCCGGGTGATCCGGATCACCGGGGCGATATCGGACGCCGGGCTTCCGTTCGACCGGGCGCCAAGCTCCCCGTTCAGGCGCCGTCGTACCCGGCCGTCGGCATCGAG
Source organism: Streptomyces sp. NPDC005004 (assembly GCF_053600675.1). Taxonomy (NCBI): domain Bacteria; kingdom Bacillati; phylum Actinomycetota; class Actinomycetes; order Kitasatosporales; family Streptomycetaceae; genus Streptomyces; species Streptomyces sp. NPDC005004. The sequence continues at coordinate 309,158 of NZ_JBSGAH010000003.1, read as the reverse complement.
AGCCTGCGGTGCACGCGTGCCTTCATCGCGGCGTCGTACGCCGGTTCCGCGCTGCCGACGGTCTCCACGCGCACCCCGCGCCGGGCGCACTCGGCGGTGAACTCCTCCACCGAGGACAGGGCGCGTTCGAGAACGCGTCTGCTGGGGGCGACGAAGACGTCCACGCCGGAGCGCACGCCGTCCCAGAGGGCGCCGTGGTCGAAGCGCAGGCCGCCGACGAGGAGTTCACGTGTGACGACGAAGCCCTGTTCGGCCGCCCAGCGGGCGCACATGGCGTGCTGGCTGCGGGAGTCGACCAGGAACGGGTCCTCCTCCAGCTGCTCCAGCGGAGTCAGGCTGGCGATGGCGGTGACCCGCACCGGCGCGATCCCGTCGGCGGCACCCCGTAACGGTCTCATGGCGTCCCCTCACCTCCGGGTTCGCCGCAGACCCTACCGCTGCCCGTAGGCTTCAGGGGAGTCGCGCGAAGGAGGTGCGGGGGTGCCGGTGGAGGTCACCTGGTGGGGACATGCGACCTGTGCGATCCGGGATTCGGACACGCGAGTGCTCACCGATCCCTTGTTCGCCGTGCGCCTCGCGCATCTGCGCCGCCGCCGGGGCGCGTTGCCTCCGGCGCGCGCCCGGCGCGCGGATCTGGCGCTGGTTTCCCATCTGCACTCCGATCACCTGCACCTGCCGTCGCTGGCCGAGCTGGAACCCGGCACTCGGCTGCTGGTGCCCCGGGGCGCGCCGCGCGCGGTGCCGGGGCTGCGACGGCTGCGCGGTCTGGACGTCACCGAGGTCGCCCCCGGGGACGAGGTCCACGTCGGCCCCCTGCGGGTACGGGTGGTCTCCGCCCGGCACGACGGACGGCGGCTGCCGTTCGGCCCGCACCGCTCCCCCGCGCTCGGATACGTGGTCGAGGGCGAGGCGCGGACCTACTTCGCCGGGGACACCGGCCTGTTCGACTCCATGGCCGAGGAGGTCGGCCCGGTGGACATGGCGCTGCTGCCGGTGGGCGGCTGGGGGCCGTTCCTCGGCGAAGGGCACCTGGACGCGGGGCGGGCGGCGCGGGCGCTGACCGGACTCGGGCCGCGCTGCGCGGTGCCGGTGCACTACGGCACGTACTGGCCGATCGGCATGAACGCGGTCCGCCCGCACGAATTCCACGCGCCCGGCGACGAGTTCGCGCGCCTGGCGGCCAAGACCGCGCCGGGGATCGCGGTGCACCGGCTCGGGCACGGGGAGAGCGTACGGCTGGAGGTCGCCCGGTGAGATGCCCGCCGGGCGTGACGCTGCTGGCGGCGGCCGCCCCTCAGCTCGTACCGCCCGAGTCCACCCAACAGGCCCTGGGCTACCCGTCGTTGTTCCTGCTCGTGCTCATCGGGGCACTGGTGCCGGTGGTGCCCACGGGGGCGCTGGTCAGTTCGGCGGCGGTGGTCGCCTTTCATCAGACGGCGCCCTACTCGCTGGCGTTGGTCTTCGTGACGGCCTCCCTCGCGGCGTTCCTCGGGGACGCGGCGCTCTACTGGCTGGGGCTGCGCGGCCTGCGCTCGCACAGCGGCTCGCGCTGGCTGGAGGCGATACGCGACCGGGCGCCGGAGGACAAACTCACCGGCGCGCAGGAGAAGTTGGCGGACCACGGGGTCGCGGTGCTGGTGCTCTCCCGATTGGTCCCGGCGGGCCGGATACCCGTGATGCTCGCCTGTCTGCTGGCGAAGTGGCCGCTCAGACGCTTCGCCCGGGGGAATCTGCCGGCCTGTCTGGCGTGGGCGGTGACGTACCAGTTGATCGGCATCCTCGGGGGATCGCTGTTCCCCGAGCCCTGGGAGGGCGTGGTGGCGGCGGTCGTGCTGACGGTGCTGATCAGCGCGGTGCCCGGGGTGGTACGGCGGTTGCGGGGGCGGGTCAGGGGGAGCTGAGGAGGCTCCAGCCGGGGGGCGGAGCGCGCGGTCACCCCAGTACCCGTGAGGCCCCGATCGGCAGGTCCCACAGGTCCTCGCGGTCGAATCCGGCCTTCTCCCAGGCGGCACGCACCCGGGTGAGCGGTTCCAGGACCGGTTCCGCCGAGAGGACGAAGGTGCCCCAGTGCATCGGCGCCATCCGCCGGGCACCGAGATCCTCCACGGCCCGGACGGCCTCCTCGGGGTCGCAGTGCACGTCGCTGAGCCACCAGCGCGGGTCGTAGGCGCCGATCGGCATCAGGGCCAGGTCGATACCGGGGTAGCGGCGGCCGATACGGCTGAACCAGTGACCGTAGCCGGTGTCGCCGGCGAAGTAGACGCGCTGTCCGTCGGGCGCGGTGAGCACCCAGCCGCCCCACAGGCTGTGGCAGGTGTCGGTGAGGGTGCGCTTGGACCAGTGGTGTGCGGGCACGAAGTCGAAGCGGACGCCGTCGAGTTCGGCGCCCTCCCACCAGTCCAGCTCGGTCACGCGGGTGAACCGCCTTCTGCGGAACCAGCTTCCGAGCGCGGCGGGCACGAACATCGGCGTGTCGCGCGGGAGTCGCCGCAGGGTGGGGGCGTCGAGGTGGTCGTAGTGGTTGTGGCTGACGACCACCGCGTCCACGGGGGGCAGCGCCTCCCAGGGGACGCCCACCGGGGTGACGCGGGCGGGCGTGCCGAGGATGCGGCGCGACCACACCGGGTCGGTGAGCACGGTCAGCCCTCCCACCTGGACGACCCAACTGGCGTGCCCGGCCCAGGAAGCGGCGACGGCACCGGCACCGACGCGGGGCACCGGGCCCGGTTCGTAAGGGAGTCGGGGAATGTCGACCAGACCCTCGGGGTCGGGGCGTATGGCGCCCTCGCGGGCGAAGCGGGCCATGGCCTTCAGGCCGGGCAGCGGCGCGGTGAGCCGGTCGTGGAACGTGCGCGGCCACACCCGGCGCTCGCCGAGCGGGCGGGGCTCGGCGAGCGGGGGAAACCCGGCGGGGGGTGACGACTTGGGCACCCCGGTCACGGGGAGGGCGGTGGTCGTGGCGGCGGTCGCGCTGGTCGCTTCGGAGGTCGTGGCGGTGGACCCGGGCTCGTGCGTCTGTTGCGTCATCGAGGATGCTCCCATCGCTGAGCGTCGTCACGGAGATCGTCGAAAACCGACCCCAAGGACATCAACGCGCGTTGCACATGCGGCAGTTCCGTCGGTGTGGGTGAGGTGAGGCTTTCGGTGCGTTCCGCGTCGGTCGCGCCCGTCAGGGGGCCGGTGGCGAGCCGCACCCGCAGCGCGCCGAGGTCGTCGCCGAAGCGGTGGCCGCCCGGGGCGGGCATGGGGAGCCGGGCGGTGAGGCAGTCCTCCAGTTCCTGGGAGTCGCCGACGCCCCGCGCGGCGAGCGCCTCGCGCAGCGGGCCGAGGTCGGCGTACAACTGTCGCCCGGCCTGCGGCGGCCGGGCGAGCGCCCCGCCCGCGACGACCGTGTGCCGCACGGCTGCAGCCAGGTGGGCGTGCAGGCGTACGGCGGCGTCGCGGCGGGCGGTGACGGGTTCGGGCTCGTCAAGCGCGTAGCGCGCGGCCTCCGCCACGGGTGCGGCCACATGGGCGCCGAGCGCGGTGAGCGCGTCGAGCACCCGCGCGTGCAGCCACTCCCCCGCCGCTCCGGCCGGGAAGCGGGCGACGGCGGCCGGCCAGCCGGTCGGGAGCAGGGCACCGGCCAGGTCACTGACGACGGTCACCCGGTCGGGCAGCATCTCGGCGGGGCTGACCAGCACGGTCTCGTGCGGGGCGTGCAGAGTGTCGCGCCAGGTCTCGTCGCTGATCAGGTGCAGTCCCTCGGCCGCGGCCGCCTCGACCGTCTCGTACAGCGGCTCGGGCGGGGTGACGGTGCCCGTCGGGTCGTCCGCGACGGACAGCACGAGCAGCCGGGGCTCGCCGCCCTCGGCACGTACCCGGCGGACGGTCTCCAGCAGGGCGTACGAGTCCGGTACGCCCCCGCTCTCGGGCGGCACCGGCACGTGGAAGACGCGTCTGCCGAGCAGCCGGGCGCAGGGCTCCCACCAGGCGGCGTGCGGGCGGGGGACGAGCACGTCGCCACCGTCGGCCGCGAGGGCGGCGGTGATCGCGAGCAGCAACGGGGGCGCGCCGGGGGCTGCGGCCACCTGGTCGGGGACGGTGGGCAGCGCGCGGCGGGTCCAGTAGCCGCAGGCGGCCTCGAGGAGGCCGGGGGCGCCCCCCACGGGCTGGGCCGGTGCACGGTCGGCGGCGGCGAGGCGGGCGGCGAGTTCGGGCAGCACCGGCAGACCGTCGCCGGGCAGGGACGGGCCGTAGCGGACGGGGCCGTGGCCCTCGATCTCCGTCGGTCGCATCGTCGCCTCCGCGCTGGGTGTGCCGTTGCCGCTCACTCGCCTGGTGCCGTGTGACCCGTGTGCCGGTGGTGCCCTCGGTGTGGTGTGTACCCGGCGATCGGCCCGGCATGGCTGCCGGTCCGGGTTGCCCTGGTCACAGCGGGGCGTCAGGCGTCGGGGGAGCGCCGCCGTCTGCGGGGCGGATACGGCGCGCCGATCCGGTGCAGGGCGGCGGCGCACGCGGCGGCGATCAGCGCGGCGCCTGCTGCCAGCAGGGGGACCGAGCCGTCGAACGATCCGCCGGTCCCGGCGTCGACGCCGTGCTGGACGGTGGGCGGGAGGCCGCCGGGGTCGTAGCCCGTGCCGTTGCCGGGGCGGTCTCCGCTGCCGGTGCCATCGCCGGTGCCGAGGCCATCGCCGCTGCCCGTACCGGTGCCGAGGCCATCGCCGCTGCCCGTACCGGTGCCGGTGCCGGTGCGCTCCCCGGTGTCGCCGCCGCCGTCCCGTCCCGGAATCCGACCGGTGCCCGGGGCCGCGTCGCCGGGCACCGGGGAGCGAGGCTCGCCGGTGCCGGGGGTCTGGGACAGGCCCGCACCGGTTCCGGGGGCCAGAGAGCGGTCCGCGCCGGCACCGCTGCCCGTCCGAGAGTCCGCACCCGGGGTGTCCCGGGCCGGCTCCGGCACCGCGGGCGCGGCCTGCTGGTCGGGAGCGCCCGCCGTGTCCGGCAGGTCCCCCGCGGGGGACACCGCACCGCAGTCCCCGCCCACGGCGGCGCCGGGGAGGTTCCCCGGAACGTCCTCGGGGATCTCCGCGCGCGGCACGGCAGGGGTGTCACAAGCGGCGGTGGCACGCGCATCCGTGTGCCACCCGGAGGCGAAAGCCGCGGTCGGACCGGTTACGACGAGCGCGGTGGCGGCCGTCAGGGCGCGGACGGTGCGGTGCATGGCGAGGGCTCCTCGGCAGGGCGGCGGCGACGGCCGACGCCTGTCGGCAACCGGTACCGCGCCGGTCGTCGGCCCGTCTGCGGGACACGGCTCTCGTGCCCTCGTCTGCCATCACAGCCCGCCGCGCGCCGCACCGCGCGCGGCCGGACCCATTCGCGGGACGCGACCGCCCGTCCGGGTGACCTCGGCGGTTCGGGAGGCGCGCCTCAGGTCCCGGGCGTCCCCGGCGCGGCGGTCTCGCCACAGCTCCGCTCCCGGGCGCCCTCGCGGGTGCGCCCCGCGCTGACCAGGCGGCGCGGGTTGCGGCGCAGGTACTCGCCCTCCAGCTGGGCCATGCGTTCGTTGTGGGCGCGCAGCGCGTCGTTCGAGCCGTACAGGAGCGTGTCGTGGCGTGTGCGGTGGATGGTCTCCAGCTCCTTCATGAGCTGCTGATCGTCCAGCCGGCTGGGGTCGACTCCGGTCATGGTGGTACCCCGCTCGTCGTGTCCGCGTTCCTGCGACCACTGTACGAACATCCGGACCCGGCGGCCTCCGCGCCCGGAGCGGGGCTCAGCGGGCGCGCTCCACCCGCCGCTCGTCCCACACCGGCTCCGGGGTCTCCCTGACCCGGCCGTCCGTGCCGAAGACCAGGAACCGGTCGAAGGAGCGGGCGAACCAGCGGTCGTGGGTGACCGCGAGGACGGTGCCCTCGAACGCCTCCAGGCCCTCCTGGAGCGCCTCGGCGGACTCCAGGTCGAGGTTGTCGGTGGGCTCGTCGAGCAGCAGGGCGGTGACTCCGGCGAGTTCGAGCAGGAGGATCTGGAAGCGGGCCTGCTGGCCGCCGGAGAGCCGGTCGAAGGACTGCTCGGCCTGCGCGGTCAGCTCGTAGCGCCGCAGCCGGGACATCGCCGCGCCCCGGTCCTGGGCGTGCTCCTTCCAGAGGATGTCGAGAAGCGGGCGGCCCTGCAGCTCGGGGTGGGCGTGGGTCTGCGCGAAGTGTCCGGGCACGACGCGGGCACCGAGCTTGAAGGCGCCCGTGTGGGCCACGTCCTCGCCCGCGAGCAGGCGCAGGAAGTGGGACTTGCCCGAGCCGTTGGAGCCGAGCACCGCGACGCGTTCGCCGTAGAACACCTCCAGGTCGAACGGCCGCATCAGACCGGTGAGTTCGAGCCCCTCGCAGGTGACGGCGCGTACACCCGTGCGGCCTCCGCGCAGCCGCATGGTGATGTTCTGCTCGCGGGGCGGCTCCGGCGGCGGTCCCGCCTCCTCGAACTTGCGCAGCCGGGTCTGCGCGGCCGCGTACCGCGAGGCCATCTCGTGGCTGACGGCGGCGGCCTGGCGGAGGTTCAGGACCAGCTTCTTGAGCTGGGCGTGCTTCTCGTCCCAGCGGCGGCGCAACTCCTCGAAGCGGGCGAAGCGTTCCCGCCTGGCCTCGTGATAGGTGGCGAAGCCGTCACCGTGCACCCAGGCGTCGGCCCCGGCGGGTCCCGGCTCGACGGAGACGATCTTCTCGGCGGCGCGGGCAAGGAGTTCGCGGTCGTGGGAGACGAACAGGACCGTCTTGCGGGTCTCCTTGAGCTGCTGCTCCAGCCAGCGCTTGCCGGGCACGTCGAGGTAGTTGTCCGGCTCGTCCAGCAGCAGCACCTCGTCGGGGCCGCGCAGCAGCGCCTCCAGGACGAGCCGCTTCTGCTCGCCGCCGGAGAGGGTGCGCACCAGGCGCCACTGGGCCTTGTCGTACGGCATTCCGAGCGCGGCCATGGTGCACATGTCCCACACGGTCTCGGACTCGTACCCGCGCACCTCGGCCCAGTCGGCGAGCGCCTGCGCGTAGGCGAGCTGGGCGGCCTCGTCGTCCACGGTCATGATCGCGTGCTCGGCCTTGTCCACCGCCCGCGCCGCCGTGCGGATGCCGGGTGGGGCGACGGAGACCAGCAGGTCGCGCACGGTCGTCTCGTCCCGTACCGAGCCGACGAACTGGCGCATCACGCCGAGGCCGCCGCCGACGGTGACCGTGCCGCCGTGCGGCTTCAGCTCACCGGAGATCAGCCGCAGCAGGGTGGTCTTGCCCGCGCCGTTGGGACCGACCAGGGCCACGACGGCGCCCTCGCCGACCCGGAAGGAGACGTCGCCGAGCAGCGTCCTCCCGTCGGGGAGGTGGTACTCGAGATGCGCGGCTTCCAGGTGTCCCATGCGGCGCATTCTCCGCTGGCACGACAGGCGCGGGCAAACCCGTTTCCCGCGGTCGCCCGCGGGCCGGGCCCCCGACGGCCCACAACCCGGACAAGGAACCCCCGCTTCGGGGTAGGCGCACGCCATGAGCCCTGATGTCGACCTGACCGCCGTCCCCGTCGCCGGCCGCTCGCTGCTGCGGCGACTGCTCGCCGCCGACGCCCGGCTGTTCGAGGTGGCCGCCGAACGGAACTGGCCCGGTGCCGAGCGCGTCCTACCCAAGCTGAGCCGCAGCGCGAACCACGGGGTGCTGTGGTTCGCCACCGCCGCCGCCATCGCCGCGACCCGTACCCCGCGCGCCCGCCGGGCCGCGGTGCGCGGCATGGCCTCGCTCGGGCTGGCCTCGCTGACCATCAACACCCTCGGCAAGCGCTCGGTGCGCAGGCCGCGCCCGGTGATCGCGCCGGTGCCGATGGCACGGCGACTGAAGCGGCAGCCGATCACCACGTCGTTCCCCTCGGGCCACGCCGCCTCGGCCGCCGCCTTCGCGACCGGTGTCGCGCTGGAGTCGCCGGCCTGGGGTGCGGCGGTGGCGCCGATCGCCTTCTCGGTGGCGATGTCCCGGGTCTACACGGGCGTCCATTTCCCCAGTGACGTCCTGACCGGTGCGGCGCTCGGTGTGGGCGCCGCCTTCGCCGTCCGGGGCCTGGTGCAGACCCGCGCACAGGCGCGGCCCGCCGCCCGGCCGGCCGTCGACGCCCCGGCGCTGCCGGAGGGCGAGGGTCTGGTGATGGTGGCCAACGAGGCGTCGGGTACCGCCGACCGGGTGAACGTGCTGCGCACGGCGCTTCCGGCTGCCGAGATCGTGGAGTGCGCGCCGGAGGACGTGGTCGCCGAGCTGGAGAAGGCGGCGACCCGGGCCCGGGTGCTCGGGGTGTGCGGCGGCGACGGCACGGTGAACGCGGCGGCGGGCATCGCCCTGCGGCGCGGGCTGCCCCTCGCGGTGCTGCCCGGCGGCACTCTCAACCACTTCGCCTACGACCTCGGTGTGGAGGACGAACGGGACCTGGCCGACGCGCTGCGCGAGGGCGAGGCGGTCCGGGTCGACGTGGGCCGCTTCACCACCGAGACCGGCTCGGGCGTCTTCCTCAACACCCTCAGCCTCGGCGTCTACCCCGAGCTGGTGCGCGAGCGGGAGCACTGGTCGCCCCGCATCGGCGGCTGGGCCGCCGGGGTGCTGGCCGCGCTGCGGGTGCTGCGCGCGGACTGCCATCCGCTGGAGGTGGAGGCGGCCGGGCGGCGCCGGGCGCTGTGGATGCTGTTCGTCGGCAACGGCGTCTACCACCGCCGGGGCCTCGGGGCGGGCCGCCGTACGGACCTGTCGGACGGCCGCCTCGACGTGCGCGTGGTGAACGGCAACGGCCACCCGGCGCTGCGGCTGCTCATGGCGGCCATCGCGGGCCCGCTCACCCGCTCCCCCTCGCACGCGGCCGTCCAGCTCGGCCGGCTGCGCCTCTCAGGCATCGCCCCCGGCACCCCGCTGGCCTACGACGGCGAGGTGACCCCGGTCGGCGGCCACATGACCCTGGAGGTGCTGCCCGGGGCCCTGACGGTCTACAGCCCCGGCGCCAAGGCGAGTTGACGTACCGTCAGTCCGCATGGCGAAACTCGGGTCTCACGATACGGCGCCCGGGCGTAGCGTTCGGTGCAGCACGGCCACGGTGTCCGTTGGCGGCTCCGTGGCCGGTCCGTCGAGCGGTGAGGGAGATCCGGCCATGCCGAAAGCGCGGGAGACCGCCGTCTACACGCACGGGCACCACGAGTCCGTGCTGCGTTCGCACACCTGGCGGACGGCCGCCAACTCAGCGGCGTATCTGCTGGGTTCGCTCAAGCCGCACATGAAGATCCTCGACATCGGCTGCGGTCCGGGCACCATCACCGCCGACCTGGCCGCGCTGGTCCCGGAGGGCCGGGTGACCGGGCTGGACCGCGCACCCGGAATTCTGGCGCAAGCTCGCGCGACGGCGGCCGAACGCGGCCTGAACAACACCGACTTCGCCGTGGGCGACGTGCACGCGCTGGACTTCCCGGACAACACCTTCTGCGTGGTCCACGCCCACCAGGTGCTCCAGCACGTGGGCGATCCGGTGCGGGCGCTGCGCGAGATGGCGCGGGTGACCCGGCCCGGCGGGATCGTCGCGGTGCGCGACGCGGACTACGCGGCCATGACCTGGTACCCGGCGGTGGACGGCCTGGACGACTGGCTGGACCTGTACGAGCGGGTCGCCCGGGACAACGGCGGCGAGCCGGACGCCGGGCGGCGGCTGAAGAGCTGGGCGCTGGAGGCCGGACTGCGGGACGTCACCGCCACCTCCGGCACCTGGACGTTCGCCACCGCCGAGGAACGGGCCTGGTGGAGCGGGCTGTGGGCGGACCGCACACTGGCCTCGGCGTACGCGGACCGCGCCGTCGGGGGCGGGCACGCGAGCGCCGAGGAGCTGCGGGCGGTGTCGCAGGCGTGGCGGGAGTGGGGGCGGCAGGAGGACGGCTGGTTCGCGGTCCTGCACGGGGAGATCCTGTGCCGGAAGGAACGCCGGGACTGAGCCGGGCTCCCCCGAGGCGAACCGGCCGCCCCCGTCCGAGACGAACCGGCCGCCCCCCCCTCTCGGGCGCGAACCGGCCGTCCCCCGCTCCCGGCGCCCTCAGCTCACCATCGCCTCCTCCACCAGCAGCTTCGCGGTGGCCGTGATGTTCGCGGCGTCGATGCCGGCCTCGTGGAGCTGCTCCTCGGGCGTGGCGGAGCCCGGCATCACGCGCACCGCGAGCCGTACCAGGCGGGGCACCGGGCGGCCGTCGGTGAAGGCTTCCACGACCGCGTCCCCGATGCCGCCCTCCTCGTGGTGGTCCTCCACGGTCACCAGGCAGCCGGTGTCCTCGGCGGCCCGGCGCAGGGTCTCCACGTCGACCGGCTTGACCGAGTACAGGTCGATGACGCGCACCCGGATGCCGTCCCGCGCGAGCCGGTCGGCCGCGGCCAGCGCCTCGGGGACGGTGACCCCGGCGGCGACGATGGTCAGCCGGTCCTCGTCGCTGGAGCGCAGGACCTTGCTGCCGCCGATGGGGAACTCCTCGTCGGGGCCGTAGATCACCGGGGTCTTGCCGCGCGAGGTGCGCAGATAGCGGATGTCCTTCAGGTCGGCCATGGCGGCGGTGAGCTTGGCGGTCTGGTTGGCGTCGCACGGGTAGAGCACCGTGGAGCCGTAGACCGACCGGAACATCGCCAGGTCCTCCAGGCCCATCTGGGAGGGCCCGTCCTCGCCGATGGCGACGCCCGCGTGCGAGCCGACCAGGTTGATTCCGGCGCCGCTGACCGCGGCCATGCGCACGAAGTCGTAGGCGCGGGTGAGGAAGGCCGCGAAGGTGGAGGCGTAGGGCAGCCAGCCGCGCGAGGCGATGCCGACGGCTGAGGCGACCAACTGCTGTTCCGCGATGTAGGTCTCGAAGAAGCGGTCGGGGTGCTCCTTGCCGAACTGCTCGGTGCGGGTGGAGTCGCCCACCTCGCCGTCCAGGACGACCACCTCGCCGCGGGCGTTGCCGAGGGCGGCGAGGGCCCCGCCGAAGGCGTCCCGGGTGGCGACCTCGTCGCCCACGTCCCAGCGCGGGAGGCTCAGCGGCTCGGTGGCGGTACGGCGCGGGGTCCCGGCGGGCGGCTCGGCGACGTGGACGCGCGCGTCGCGGCGGCCGCCCAGCTCCTCGATGGCCTCGTCGGCGTCGGGCAGCGGCTTGCCGTGCTGGCCCTCGCGGTCTTCCACGGCGGCGACGCCCTTGCCCTTGAGGGTGCGGGCGAGAATCGCGGTGGGCTGTCCGGTGGTCGACAGGGCCTCGCCGTAGGCGCGGTCGACGGCGTCCACGTCGTGGCCGTCGACCTCGACCGTGTGCCAGCCGAAGCCCTGGAAACGGCGGGCGTAGGCGTCCAGGTCGTGGCCGTGCCGGGTGGGGCCGCGCTGGCCGAGCCGGTTCACGTCCACGATGACGATCAGGTTGTCCAGGTTCTCGTACGCGGCGGCCTCGGCGGCCTCCCACACGGAGCCCTCGGCCATCTCGCTGTCCCCGCACAGCACCCACACGCGGCTGTCGGAGTGGTCCAGGCGCTTGGCCGCGAGGGCGACGCCGACGCCGACGGGCAGGCCCTGGCCGAGCGAGCCGGTGGCGGTCTCCACCCAGGGCAGGCGGCGCGGGGTCGGGTGGCCCTCCAGGCGGCTGCCGAGCTTGCGGAAGGTGAGCAGCTCGCCGTCGTCGATGGCGCCCGCGGCCTTGTACGCGGAGTACAGCAGCGGGGAGGCGTGGCCCTTGGAGAGGATGAGGTGGTCGCCGGCGGGGTTGTCCGGGCGCTCGAAGTCGTAGCGGAGGTGGTTGGCGAGCAGCACGGCCATCAGGTCCGCGGCGGACATGGAGGAGGTCGGGTGACCGGAGTTCGCGGCCTGTGCGGCCCGTACGCTGTCCACCCGCAACTGCTGTCCGAGTTCGGCGAGTTCTGCGGTGTTCATGAGTCTCCTTCCGTGGGGGTCCGAGACGGTCGGACGGCGTCCGGAGCCTGGGCCGCCGCCTACGGTCACCGTGCGTGAGCGCAGGGTGGTGCGGCCCGTCCGACCTCCTCCGCGTATCCGGAGGCGCGGCGGGCAAACGCCCCGCGGGCCATCCGGGTGGCGGCCGCTCTCCCGGCGCCGCCCGAGGCGACGGACTGTGCGTGCCGGGTCCTCCCAACTAGGCTCGCCCGCATGGAGATTCTGGGCGCCACACTGCGCATCTGCGTCGACGACCTCGAGACCACGATCCCGTTCTACGAGCGGCTGACCGGCGCCCGGGCACACCGGTTCGGGCGTGGCGGGGTGCAGGCGGCGGCGATCGGCTCCTTCCTGCTGATGAGCGGGCCGGAGGCGGAGCTGGAGGTGCTGCGCAAGGTCACGGCGACCATCGCGGTGAAGGACGTGGACGAGGCACACCGGCAGCTCACCGAGCTGGGCGCTCGCGTGGTCGCGGGCCCGCTGTCCACCCCGGCGGGCCGGAACCTGCTCGCGGTGCACCCGGACGGCTCGGTCTTCGAGTACGTGGACCAGCCGGGCTGAGCGGCGCCCGGGAACCCGGTCTCGGCGGTGCCCGGGAACCGGGCTGGGCGGTGCCCCAGCAGAGGTGCGGGGCCGGTGTCAGCCCCCGTCGCGCATCTCGGTCGTCAGCGCCCAGCGCTCGTGGTCCCGCCACTCGCCGTCGACCTGGATCATCTTCGGCGAGAAGCCCTCCAGCCGGAAGCCGGCGCCCCGCGCGAGCGCGATCGACGCGGTGTTCCCGGGCTGCACGTTGATCTCCAGCCGGTGCAGCCCGAGCGGCCCGAAGGCGTATCCGATCACCAGCTCGAGACCCTCCCGCATCAGCCCCCGCCCGGCGGCGTGCGCGAACGCCCCGTATCCGAGGGCCCCGCACTGGAACCCGCCCCGCACGATGTTGTTGATGTTGATGAACCCGGCGATGTCCCCGGAGTCCTTCTCGCAGACCAGGAATCCGACGCGGCCCTGCTCCTCGATCAGCGGGCGGGCATAGCGGGCGTACGCCTCCTCGCTGTCCGCCACGACCAGCCACGGCAGGTGCAGGTCCTTGCTCTCCCTGGCCCGGGCGGTGAACTCGGGTCCGTCCTCCGGGGTGAAGCGGCGCAGGGCCACGCGCGGCCCCTCGGTCAGATAGTGGTGCGTGGTGTGCGGCATCCGCCCAGCGTACGACGCGACGATCACGCCGCTGCCGTGCGCACTCAGCTCAGGGCGGGCTCCTCCAGCGTCAACGTCCCCTCTCCGGCGTCGAGTTCCGCCGTGACTCCGAACGGGATCGTCAGCGCGTCCGCGCAGTGGCCGAAGCCGAACTCCTCGGCGACGGGCACGCCGAGGGGGCCGAGTCGGTCGATGAGCATGGGGCGCAGGCGGTCGTAGGGCTCGCAGGTGGACCAGGAGCCGAGGAGGATGCCGTGGACGCCCTCCAGCCAGCCGGAGCGCAGGAGTTGGGTGAGGTAGCGGTCGAGGCGGTAGGTCTCCTCGCCCACGTCCTCCAGGCAGAGCAGGCCGCCGTGGGCCGAGGGGCGGGCGTGGGGGGTGCCGAGGTCGGCGGCGAGGAGGGAGAGGCAGCCGCCCAGGGTGACGCCCCTGGCCCGGCCGGGGAACAGGGCACCGCCGCCCGAGGCGACGACCTGGACCTTGTCCGGGGCGAGCAGGGTGAGCCGCAGGTGTTCGCGGGCGCGCTCGCTGCCGATGAAGTCGATCCCGGCCGCCATCGGGCCGTGCAGGGTGACCAGGCCGAGACGGGTGGCGATGGCCTCGTGCAGCGCGGTGATGTCGCTGAACCCGACGAACACCTTCGGTCCGGCCGCCCGCATCGCCTCCCAGTCGAGCAGGTCGACCATGCGCTGGACGCCGTATCCGCCGCGTGCGCAGAGCACGGCGTCCACGGTCGGGTCGCACCAGGCCCGCTGGAAGTCGGCGGCGCGGTCGGCGTCGGTGCCCGCGAGATAGGCGAACTCGCCATGCCGGTCCAGGACATGGGGTGCGACGACCGGTTCCAGACCCCACTCGCGCAGCACGTCGAGGCCCGCGCTCAGGCGTTCGCCGGGGACCGGTCCGCTGGGCGCGACCACGGCGACGCGGGCTCCGGGGGCGAGTCGGGCGGGGCGTAGCAGTTCTCTCATGCGTCCAGTTCTCTCATGCGTCCAGCTCTCTCATGCGTCCAGCTCCAGCTTCGGCACGTCCGTCACGTCCAGTCCGAACACCTGGGCGTACAGGGAGAGTTCGGCCTCCAGGGCGCGGACGAGGGTGTCGGCGCGCCGGAAGCCGTGGCCCTCGCCCTCGAAGGTGAGGTAGGCGTGCGGGACACCCCGGCCCGCGAGCCTGGCGAGGAGGTGCTCGCACTGGACGGGCGGGCAGATCACGTCGTCCAGGCCCTGGAGCAGCAGGAACGGCACGGTGAGCCGGTCGGCGTGGGTGACGGGCGAGCGCTCGGCGTACCGCTCGGGCACCTCCTGGAGCGGCCCGACCAGCGACTCCAGGTAGCGCGACTCGAAGTCGTGGGTGTCGCCGGGGCCCCAGGTGGTGAGGTCGAGAATGGGGTAGCTGATCGTGCCGCAGGCGTAGACGTCGGTGCCGGTCAGGGAGGCGGCGGCGGTCCAGCCGCCCGCGCTGCCGCCCCGGATGGCGAGCCGGTTCCGGTCGGCGGTGCCCTCGTCGGCGAGGCCGAGGGCGACGGCGGCGCAGTCCTCGACGTCGACCACGCCCCACTGCTCGCGCAGCCGCTCGCGGTAGGCGCGGCCATAGCCCGTGGAGCCGCCGTAGTTGACCTCGGCGACCCCGATGCCGCGCGAGGTGAAGTAGGCGATGGCGAGGTCGAGCACGAGCGGCACCCGGCTGGTGGGACCCCCGTGCGCCCAGATCACGTACGGCGGCAACTCGCCTTGCGGGGATGTGAGTTCGGGGTGGTGCGGCGGATACACGTGGGCGTGCACCTCGCGGCCGCCGGGTCCGGGGAAGACGCGGACCTGCGGGTCGGGGTAGTAGGCGGGGTCCACGGGGTCCCGGTGGCGGGCGCCGACGGCGCGGGCGCGTCCGGTGACCGTGTCCAGCTCGACGACCTCGTACCCGCGGTGCGGACCGGCGCCGACCGCGACGACGCGGGCGCCGTGCGCGGCCAGGGTCGGGGCGTACTCGGTCCAGGGTCCGGCGGCGTCGGCCACCTCGCCGGACTCGGGGTCGAGTATCCCGAGCCGGGCGGCACCGCGCCCGTGCAGGACCGCGATGAGTCCGCTGTCCAGCGGCGCGAACCAGCGCAGGCCCAGCTTCCACAGCGGGCCGCCGAACTCCTCGGCGCGCGGGCACAGCGCTGTGCCGTCCCGGTAGAGGTTCCACCAGCCGTCGCGGTCGCTGACGTACAGCAGCCGCCCGTCGGCGGACCACTCCGCCTGGGTCACGGACTCCTCGGGTCCGCCCGCGACGACGACGGGCTCGCCCAGGGTGCCGCCGTCCCCGACCTCGGCGACGAGCAGTTCGGTGCCCTCCCACGGCATCCGGGGGTGGTCCCAGCCGAGCCACGCTGCCCGCCGCCCGTCCGGCGACAGTCGCGGTCCGGTGACGAACCGGTGCCGTTCCGGGACGAGTTCGCACACGGCCGTACGGTCCTCGGCGGCGGAGCCGTCCAGCGGCACGGCGGCCAGGACGCGGCGCAGGTCACCCGGCCCCTCGCCGGTGAACTCCTCCAGGACGCACCAGACTTCGCCCCGGGCGAGGTCGATGCGCGGCTCTGCCCAGCGCAGTCCGCCGCCGACCGGGGAGTGCGGGGTCAACGGGCGGGGCTCGGCGCCGGGTTCACGGATGTAGAGCCGCTGGTCGGCGAAGTGGGTGAAGACGAGCAGGGGTTGGCCGGCCTGGGGTACGGCGTCCCACGGGCGGCCGCCGTACTCGATGACGCGGTTGCGCACGTTCCAGGGCGCGGGCAGCACCGTCTCCTCGATGCCGTCCGCCCCGCGCCTGACGAGCGTGCGGCGGCCTCCCTCGGCGGGCCGGGGTTCGGTCCACCACACCTCGTCACCGACGAATCCGGCCCACTCCGGGTGCCCGTCGTGCGCGGCGGCCAGGGCCGCGTCGACGGGCGAGGGCCAACTGCCGTACGTCTGCTCGCTCATGTCCTCCCCCATCCGTTCAGGCGGTCCGCAGGAAGCGGTCCAGTACGCGGACGCCGAAGTGCAGCGCGTCCACGGGCACCCGCTCGTCCACGCCGTGGAAGAGCGCCTGGTAGTCGAAGTCCTCGGGCAGTCGCAGCGGGGCGAAGCCGTAGCCCTTGATGCCGAGCCGGGAGAACTGCTTGGCGTCGGTGCCGCCGGACATGCAGTACGGCACGACGTGCGCGCCGGGCGCGAACTCCTCGACGGCGGACCGCATTCCGGCGAAGATCGGCGCGTCCACCGGTGCCTGGAGGGCGACGCCGTGGTGGACGAAGTCCCAGTCCACGTCGGGACCGGTGAGCCGGTTGAGGGTGGCGCGGAACTCCTCCTCGGTGCCGGGGAGGAAGCGCCCGTCGACGTGGGCGGTCGCCTCGCCGGGGATGACGTTGACCTTGTAACCGGCGTCCAGCATGGTCGGGTTGGAGCTGTTGCGGACGGTCGCCTCGACCAGCTTGGCGGCCGGCCCCAGCTTGGAGAGCAGCAGGTCGGCGTCGTCCGGGTCGTCCTCCAGGCCGTAGAGCGCGGCGAGTTCGGCGAGCGCGGCGCGGACGGTCGGGGTGATCCTCAGCGGCCACTCGTACTCGCCGATGCGGGTGACGGCGGCGGCGACGCGGGTGACCGCGTTCTCCCGGTTCACCTTGGAGCCGTGCCCGGCCCGGCCGCGCGCGGTGAGCCGCAGCCAGCCGGTTCCGCGCTCCCCCGCCGCGACGGGGTAGATCTCGCGCCCGGTGCCGTCGTGGAAGGTGTAGGCACCCGACTCCCCGACGGCCTCCGTACAGCCCTCGAACAGGTCCGGGTGCCTGTCGGCGAGGAACCCGGCGCCGTCGACGGCGCTGTCCTCCTCGTCGGCGGTGAACGCGATCACGATGTCGCGGCGCGGCCGTACGCCCTCGCGGGCCCAGGAGCGCACGACCGACAGGATCATCGCGTCCATGTTCTTCATGTCGACGGCGCCGCGCCCCCACACCACGCCGTCGCGGACCTCGCCCGAGAACGGGTCCACGCTCCAGTCGGCGGCCTGGGCCGGCACCACGTCGAGGTGGCCGTGGAGCAGGAGCGCGTCGGCGTCCGGGTCGGTGCCCGCGATCCGGGCGACCACGTTGGCCCGCCCGGGCGTCCGCTCCAGCAGCACCGGCTCCAGACCGGCTCCGGCGAGCCGCTCGGCGGCGTACTCGGCGGCAGGCCGCTCCCGGCAGTCACCGCCACCCCGGTTGGTGGTGTCGATCCGGATGAGGTCCGAGGTGAACTCGACGACCTCGTCCAGGGCTTGCTGGTCAGCCATACTGCTCCTCCACGGCGGACGAGGCGATCGTGGTGACCGCCTTGAACGTGCGAATGCCCTCGTACATGGTGTCGGCGGTGTACGCCACCTTCCGCTCGCCGATCCGCGTGACCCCGGGGACGACGGTGACGGCCATCGCCAGGTGCTCGGCGTCGAACTCGACGGCGACGGTGTACGGGCCGGTGTTCCGCGGCTCCTGACGGACCGCGAGCCGTGCGGCCTCGTGGGCGGCGGCACGGATGTCGGCGGCGGTACGGCTCGGCGTCCGGCACACGGCCGCATACCGCGACACATGGTCCTTGACGGCGACCTTCAGCGCCTCGGGCGCGTAACCGAGCGCGTCCTCGCAGGCCAGGTCGTCGCCGGTGACGAGCACGACGGGCACGCCGTACTCGGCCGCGACGTGCGCGTTCAGCAGCCCCTCGCTCGCGCGGACGTCGTTCAGCCAGACGCCGGTGATCTGGTTGGCGAGGTAGGTGTGGGCGAGGACGCCTTCCATCCCCGCTCCCGCGTGGTACCCGACGAACGCGATCCCGTCCACGTCCCCGTGCTGCACGCCCTCCACCATGGACAGCGACTTGTGCCGCCCGGTGAGCATCTCGACCCGCTCGTCCAGGTCCTCCAGCAGGAGGTTCCGCATGGACCAGTGGGCCTCGTTCACGAGGACCTCGTCGGCACCCCCCTCGAAGAAGCCCACCGCCGCCGCGTTCACGTCCGACGTGAACAACCCTCTGCACCGCTCCCACTGCGGCGTCCCCGGCAACACGTCCCCCGGCCAGGTGACACCCGTCGCCCCCTCCATGTCCGCACTGATGAGGATCTTCACCCGCAGCTCCACCCTCTCCCGCTCACCACGCCCACCACACCCTTCTGCCCCCATTGTCGACAACGACCACGCCGAGCGACGGCAACACACGAGCGTGGCGGGTGAGGCCGGAGAGCAGCGCGAGTGTATGCGGGGAATCGATCACGGGGTGAGACGGGGCTGGGACCCCCGCTCCGTCCGCGGCTGCCATGTACGGCGGGTACATGTGCGCTCCGCACATGGAGGGCGCGCCCAGCGCTCCGCTGTCGGCGAACCCGGCTGGGCGTGCGCCGCCCAGGCTGGTTGGCTGTCGGTATGGACATCTTGGTGCTGGGCGGGACGGCGTGGGTGGGCCGGGAGTTGTCGCGGCAGGCGATCGAGCGGGGGCATCGGGTGACCTGTCTCGCGCGCGGCGAGAGCGGCGACGTCGCGGAGGGCGCGGAGCTGGTGGTCGCCGACCGGAGCGAACCGGCTGCGTACGAAGCGCTGTCGGACCGCGAGTGGGACGAGGTGGTCGAGGTCTCCTGGCAGCCGGGCTTCGTCCGGGAGGCGCTCGCCGCGCTGGGCGGCAGGGCCAGGCACTGGACGTACGTCTCCTCCGTCAGCGCCTACGCCTCCCACGACGTACCGGACGCGGACGAGTCCGCGCCCCTCCTGCCGCCGGCCGAGGGAGCCGAGGCGGACCGCGCGTCGTACGGCGAGGCGAAGGTCGCCTGCGAGCAGGCGTCGACGGCCGTCGTGGGCGACCGTCTCCTCATCGCCCGCGCCGGTCTGATCGGCGGCCCCGGCGACCACAGCGGACGCTCCGGCTACTGGGCGGCCCGCGCCGCCCGCGATCCGCAGGGTCCGATTCTCGTCCCCGACACCCCGGCCATGGCGACCCAGGTGATCGACGTACGGGACCTCGTCGCCTGGCTTCTCGACTCCGCCGAGTCGGGCGTCACCGGCACGTACAACGCCGTCGGTCCCGTCGTCCCCTTCACCGAGTGGCTGCGGCTCTCGCGCACCGCCGCCGGTCACGTCGGCCCCTTGGTGCCCGCCGGCTCGGACTGGCTCCTCGCGAACGGCGTCGCCGAGTACATGGGCCCCGACTCCCTGGCCCTCTGGCTGGCCAGTCCCGGCCACGACGGCTGGTCCACCCGCAGCGGCAAGGCGGCCCACGCCACCGGTCTGCGTCACCGCGACCGCGCGGAGCTGTTGCTCGACACGCTGGCCTGGGAACGCGAACAGGGCCTGGACCGCCCCAGGCGCGCGGGGCTCAGCGCGGAGCGCGAGAGCGAACTGCTGGAGAAACTGGGCGGAGGACTCGCCTGACCTCGCGCACTCCGGCCACGAGGGCGCCGGGCCGGTGCGGCCGCCGTCCGCACGGCCGCACCGGCCCCGCCGGTCCTACCGCCCCGCCAGCACGAACCACCGGGCGGGCAGGTCGATCCGCGTCCCGTCCGGGAAGTGCTCCGTCTGCGGCAGGACCGTCTCCCCCGTGGCCAGGATGTCCAGCCCCGCCTCCCCGAGCAGCCGCGGGATCTCCTCGTCCGGCGCGTCGGCGGGCTTGAGGCGGTGGTGGAAGACGCGGCGCAGCTTGGGCGGCGCCCCCTCCGGACCGCCGGCCGCCCGCTGGAGCACGTCACGCGACTCCGACGTCAGCTCGACCACGAAGGCCCGCCCCGCGCTGCCGATCAGCTCGGCCACGGCGGCGGCGACGGCGGGCCGCGCCTCCGGCTCGCTCTGGTGGATGACGGCCCGCATGTAGACGTTGCTGTCGCCGAGCCGGGCGTGCAGATCCCGCACCGCCTCGGCGTCCGTGAGATCGAGCTGCTCGAACTCCACCGCGTCGTCCTTGGCGGCACGGCGGGCGTGTTCGACGGCGGCGTGCGAGAGGTCGACGCCCACGGCTCGGGCGAACCGGGTGGCGAGATAGCGGGTCTGGGTGCCGTTGCCGCAGCCGAGGTCCACGATGACGCGGCCGGAGTCGGCGTGCGGCAGCAGGAGTTCGCTGTGCGGTCCGGCGGAGAGGGACGGGTCGGCGTCCCAGATCGCGGAACCACCTTCGCCGGGCGTCTCTGCCCAGTAACTCTCCCAATTGGAACGGTAGTTCTCGGACACGTTCATCGCGATCTCCCCAAGTTCGTCGGCGTGCCCGGGATATCGCGTCCGCCCTCAACCGGGCAAGGGGCCGGAGGGCACCTTTACGGGATGGGCTACCGGTTCTCCACCCGTCAACCACCCGCTCCTCAAAGCCTGTTCAGCCCCTGCTCGAACCACACCGTCTTCCGGTGCCCGCTGCCGCTCGCGCCCCACTCCCGGGCCAGCCGGCTGACCACACGCAGTCCCCGGCCCTCCTCGTCCTCAGGCCCGGCGGCGAGCAGTCGCGGCAACTCCGGTTCCGCATCGGTGACTTCGAAGAGCAACACGTCGGTGCGCACCACCCGCAGCCCGACCGAGCCGTCCCCGCCGTGCCGTACGGCGTTGGTGACGACCTCGCTGACCAGCAGCCGGGCGGTCTCGACGGCCTCCGGCAGCCCCCACTCCACCAGCCGGTCGGCGACCAGCCGCCGGGCGCGGGCCACCTCGCGCGGGTTCGCCTCCAACCGCCACTCGGCCACGTGGTCGTCGGGGATGCCGTTGAGCCGGGCCATCAGCAGGGCCACGTCGTCCTTGCGGCCGCCCCGGGTGTTGAGGGCGCGGATGATGGTGTCGCAGGCGGCGTCCATCGAGGCGGCGGGGTGCGCGGCGGACTCGCAGAGCGCGGCGAGACCCTCCCCGATGTCGGTGCCGCGCACCTCGACCAGGCCGTCGGTGCACAGCACCAGCCGGTCGCCGGGCGCCACCTTGATCACGTCGGCCTCGAAGGGCACCCCGCCCACGCCGATGGGCGCGCCGGTGGGCAGGTCGAGCAGGGTGCTGCCGCCGTCCTCGGCGCGAACCAGGACGGGCGGGATGTGTCCGGCGTTGGCCAGCTGGAGTTCGCCGCGGATCGGGTCGTAGACGGCGTAGAGACAGGTGGCGAGGTAGTTCTCGCCGAGGCGCCGGGCCAAGTCGTCCAGGTTGCGCAGCAGTTGGGCGGGCGGGATGGCCATCGCCGCCATGGTCTGGACGGCGGTGCGCAACTGGCCCATCATCGCGGCCGAGTTGAGGCCGTGTCCCATCACGTCACCCACGACGAGGGCGGTGCGGGAGCCGGGCAGCTTGATGGTGTCGAACCAGTCGCCGCCGATCCGCCCGAGCCGGGTGCCCGGGAGATAGCGGGTGGCCACGTCACACCCGGCCATGCGCGGGGTGACCTGCGGCAACATGCTGTCCTGGAGGGTGTCGGCGACGTTCTCCTGGTAGGTGTACATGCGCGCGTTGTCGAGCACGAGCCCTGCGCGGGCGGCGAGTTCGGCGCCGGTGGTGCGGTCCATGTCGTCGAAGGCGGGCCGGTCCGGGCGGCGCATCAGCACCATGAAACCGAGGACGACGTTGCGCGCCTTGAGCGGGACGATGAGCAGGGAGCGGCCGCCGATGAGCGGCCGGAGGTCGCGCTTCTCGAACTCGCCGGAGATGCGCTCGGACAGCTCGTCGGTGACCCTCGGGACGAGCACCGGCTCGCCGGTCACCATGCACTGGTAGAACGGGGTGTGTTCGGGGAAGGCGAAGGACTCGCCGACCGGCACGGTGTCGTCCCAGCGGCCGGGTTCGTCGTTGTGCTCGACCCAGACGCGGTGCATGTCGGTGGTGGCGTCGGGCGGGCCGTCCGGGAAGCCCTCGCCCGCGAGCACGGCGGCGCGCAGATGCGTGCCGGCGAAGTCCGCGAAGCGGGGCACGGCGGCGCTGGTGACCTCGCGGATGGTGGCGCCGAGGTCGAGGGAGGTGCCGATGGCCGAGCTGACCTCGTTGAGGAACTCCAGGCGCTCGCGGACGGCCGCGTACTCCAGGTCGTGCTCGGCGCCGACGGGGATCACGGGGGCGCTGGGCCGCCGGGGGACAACGCTGTCGAGGCGCACCCGGCCCGCCCTGCGCGGCACGCCCCAGTACGGGGTGACCGGCACCCGGTCGGACTGGCTGAACTCCAGGACGGGGTAGCCGAGTTCGAGCACCTGGGAGACGATGCGGGCGCTGAGCCCCGGGCCCATGCCGGGCAGGATCTCGGGCAGCCGGCGGGCCAGCCCGTCGGGGTCGGGGAGTTCGGTGTGGCGGGCGAAGCCGGGCGCGACGCGCTCGGTGGGCCCGTCCTCCCGGCCGCGCTCGGCGCGCAGCCTGGTGGCGTCGGCGGCGAGCACCAGCAGCCGGGAGGGACCGGGTCCGATCAGCGGGTAGGCCCACCAGAGCACGTCGATCCGCTCGGCGCCGGGCGTCTCTCCCCCGGCGGGATCTACCTCACCCGTCGAGGAGCCCGCCCCCTGCGCGGAAGCGGGTGTCAGCCGCGCCCACCCCGACTTCGGATATCCCGTCCCGTCTTCGAGCAGGACCTCCAGATCGGGTCCGAGCCCGGCGTGGACCTCGTCGGCGTGCGCGTCGTGGGTGCCGTCTCCGGCCGGTGCCGCGCCCGGCAGGTCGTCCGGCAGCGCGCCCGCGACCGGCAGCAGATCGGCCGCCGGACGGCCGACGGCCTCCTCGCGGGCCGGCCCGAACAGTCTGCGCGCCCCGCTGCTCCAGTGGGAGACGAGTCCGGCGCGGTCGACGACCACCACGGCCAGCGGGATACGGCCGGGCGCGGTGTCATCGGCGCCGCGGCCGGGAGGTGTGTCCCGTTCGCTGCCACGGTCCATGACCCAGGCCCTTTCTCCCACGGCTGTCCGCAAACGATCTGTGCCGCCCGCCACTACCGTACGGGGGCGGCCGGTCGCGATGTGGGGAGATTCCTGGAATTGGTCGCCCCGCCCCGGACCGGCCCGCCGACCGCGCCCCCGGCGCGCTCCCGGCGTGCGCTCCCGCCCTGGCCGGGTGCGCACGCCGTCCCGCCCCGGCGGCAGCCCCCGGCCCTCAGTCCTCGTGCCCCAGCTGAAGATCCCGCTCGGTACGTCCGCCACCCGCCACCTGAAGCACGGTGGCCACCGGCGGATACCCCGCCGCGATCACCGTGTACTCCCCGGAGGACAGGTCCACGAACCGGAAGGTTCCGTCGGCGCCGGTGGTGAGCGTGTCGACCACGTTCCCGGCGGCGTCGAGCAGCGTCACCCGCGCGTCCTCCACGGCGCGTCCGCCGGTCGCCCGGACGGTGCCCTTGAGGACGGCGCCGCCCGCGAGTTCGACGTCCTGCCGGGTCTCGCGCGCGGCCTGGACGGAGACCGGCAGCGCGGCGGGGCGGAAGGCGGGGGCGCTCGCGGCGAGGGTGTACTCCCCCGCGACGAGTTCGGTGATGACGTAGCCGCCCTCGCGCCCGCTGCGGGTCGTGGCGACGACCTCGCCGTGGACGTTGGTGAGGGTGACGATGGCGTCACGCACGGGGCTGCCGTCGGCGGTGACCACGCTTCCGGCGAGGCGCCCGGCGCCGCCGAGCACGACGTCGAGTTCGACGGGCCGTTCGCCGACGGTGACGGACACGGCCTGGGGCTGATGGCCTCCGGCGGCGGCGATGAGGACGTACGAACCCGCGCCCGGGGTGGCGAGCGCGTAGCGACCGTCGTCGCCGCTCGCGCCCCGGCCGATCTGCTGTCCGGCGACGTCGATCAGGGTGAGCGCCGCGCGCGGCACCACGGTGCCGTCGGGGTGCTGCACCGTGCCGCACACGGGAATTCCGGCCGCGTACGGCGAACGGGCGTGCGGCACGCCGGAGTTGATGGGGGAGGTCTCCGGCTCGGCGGTGGGGGCGTTGTGGGACACCAGTGGTTTCTCCTTGAGAAAGAAGGCGATGACGAGACCGAGGACGAGCACCGGGACCAGATAGAGGAAGATCCGGGGCATCGCGTCGGCGTAGGCACGGATGTAGGCGTCGCGCAGGCCCGGGGGCAGCGCGTGGACGAGCTGTGGGGTGATGGACTGCGCGTCCGGCAGCCTGGCCCCGGCGCCCGGCGGGAGGTCCTCGCGCAGCGCGTCGGTGAGCCGTCCCGCGAAGAGCGTGCCGAAGATCGCGGCGCCGACGCTGCCGCCGATCTGCCGGAAGTAGTTGTTGGCGCTGGTGGCGGTGCCCAGGTCGGCCGGGCGCACGGAGTTCTGCACGGCGAGGACGAGGACGGGCATGACCAGGCCGATGCCGGTGCCGAGGA
This sequence comes from Streptomyces sp. NPDC005004, assembly GCF_053600675.1. Classification (NCBI taxonomy): domain Bacteria; kingdom Bacillati; phylum Actinomycetota; class Actinomycetes; order Kitasatosporales; family Streptomycetaceae; genus Streptomyces; species Streptomyces sp. NPDC005004. The sequence goes on along the minus strand of NZ_JBSGAH010000003.1, from coordinate 284,792 downwards.
CGGCCATCCAGATGCTGTACGCCAGCCGGGAGGTGTCCACTTCGAGCAGCGAGAGCAGCCACATGCCGAGCGCGGCCAGCGCGCTGCCGAGCAGCGGGTAGAGCCGGTAGCGGCCGGTGCGGCTGATGAGCTGGCCGCCGATGATGGAGGCGCCGACGATCCCGGCCATCATGGGCAGCATCAGCAGCCCGGACTCGGTGGCGCTGGCGCCGTCGACCATCTGCAGGAAGGTCGGCAGATAGCTGGCCGCGCCGAAGAGGGCGACGCCGATCACCAGACCGACGAGTCCGGAGACGTTGAAGACGGAGTCCCTGAACAGCCTGAGCGGGATGAGGGGTTCGGCGGCGAAGCGCTCGGCGACGAGGAAGAGCGCGATCGAGACGAGGGCGCCCGCGCCGAGCCCGAGGATCTGGCGGGAGCCCCAGGCGTACTCGGTGCCGCCCCAACTGGTCAGCAGCACCAGGCACGTCGAGGCGGCGGCCAGCAGCAGGGCACCGGGCACGTCGAGGCGGGCGCGCACGCGCGGGCGGGGCAGCTTCAGGACGAGGGCGACGACGCAGAGGGTCACCAGACCGAAGGGGACGTTGATGTAGAAGCACCAGCGCCAGGAGAGGTGGTCGGTGAAGTAGCCGCCGAGCAGGGGTCCGGCGACAGAGGCGAGACCGAACACGGCGCCGATCAGCCCCATGTAGCGGCCGCGCTGCCGGGGCGGCACGATGTCCGCGATGATCGCCTGCACGCCGATCATGAGGCCGCCCGCGCCGATGCCCTGAACGGCGCGGAAGGCGATCATCTGGTCCATGCTCTGCGCGCGTCCGGCGAGCGCGGAGCCGATGACGAAGACCACGATGGCGAAGAGGAAGACGCCCTTGCGGCCGAAGAGGTCCCCGAGCTTGCCGTAGAGCGGCAGGCCGATGGTGGAGGTCAGCAGATAGGCGGTGATCGCCCAGGACATCCTGTCCAGGCCGTGCAGCTCACCGACGATCTTCGGCAGCGCGGTGGCGACGATCATCTGGTCGAGTGCGGCCAGGAGCAGCGCGCACATCAGCCCGAGGAAGACCAGCCGTACCCGGCGCGGCCCGAGGCCGAGGCCGGACCCGGGGGCGGGCGGTTCCGCGCCCGCCTGTTCGGCCGGGACCGGGATCGGGATCGTCGCGGCGATCCCCTCGTCCGGCTCGTCCCGCACCAGCGTCGTCCCGGCCACCTGACCGCTCCCCTCGTCGCACTTTTCGCACATTTCCCGCGCCAAGGGACAACTGCGAACAAGTGCGGCGAGTTACGGCCAAAGCTCAAACGGTGCCGATGTCACCCGAACCGGTGAAGGGCACAACACCCCTTCACCGGACGGACGTTGAGAGAGCGAAGGACTACTTCTCCACCTGCGCGGCGAGATTGGCGAGGATCGCGCCGTAGATCCGGTCGAGGCCCTTGGGCGCGAAGGTGCGCTCGAAGAAGCCGCCGATGCCGCCCGCGCCCTTCCAGGTGGTGGTCACGACGACACGGGACGTGCCCTCGCCGGCCGGGGTGACCCGCCAGGTGGTGACCATGGTGGAGTTGCGGTCCTTCTCGACCAGTTCGCCGTCGGTGGGCTCGCTGACCTCCATCAGGCAGTCGCGCACGCGCTTGCTGGTGGCCTGGAGCTTCCAGTGGACGAGGGTGCCCTCGCCGTCGCCACCCTCACGCACCTCGTACTCGCTGAAGTGCTCGGGCAGCAGCCCGGGGCGGCTGTCGCGGTAGTCCGCGAGCGCGTCGAACACCGTCTCGGCGTCCGCCGCCACGATCCGTTCCGTAGTGGCCTCGACCTGCGCCATCGCTTTCCTCCACGACCTGGTTCCTGGGGTTCGGCCAAGCCAACCACCCGGGGGGCCGGGCGCCCAAATCGGGGGCGGCGAACCGGGTGCGCGCGGGCGTGTGCTCCGGCTCGCCCGATTATGGGAACACATGTTCTATTGTGGGTCTCGAGCTACCGAGGAGGCGTCATGCGCTGGGAGAACCTGACCGACGAGTCCGGTGGTCACGGCCGGACCCCCGACGGCGCGCTGTTCGAGGCGGGCGCCGTGGTGACCCGGACGTTCGACACACCGGAATTCGCGGGCATCACCTTCCACGAGGTGCGTGCCCGTTCGATCCTGAACCGGGTGCCGGGCGCCTCGCGGATGCCGTTCGAATGGACGGTGAACCCCTATCGGGGCTGCTCGCACGCGTGCGTCTACTGCTTCGCGCGCAAGACCCACAGCTATCTGGACCTCGACACCGGCCTCGGCTTCGACAGCCAGATCGTGGTCAAGGTCAACGCCCCGGAGGTGCTGCGCCGCCAGCTCGCCGCGCGCACCTGGCAGGGCGAGCACGTGGCGATGGGCACGAACGTGGACTGCTACCAGCGCGCCGAGGGCCGCTACCGGCTCATGCCGGGCATCATCGACGCCCTCACCGAGTACGCGAACCCCTTCTCCATCCTCACCAAGGGCACCCTGATCCTGCGCGATCTGGACCGGCTGGCCCGCGCGGCCGAGGTGACCGACGTCGGCGTCTCGGTCTCGGTCGGCTTCACGGACCCCACGCTGTGGCGCACGGTGGAGCCGGGCACCCCCGCCCCCGAACGGCGCCTGGACGTCGTCCGCGCCCTCGCCGAGCGGGGCATCGGCTGCGGGGTGCTGATGGCCCCGGTCATCCCCTTCCTCAGCGACGAACCGGAGCAACTGCGCGCCACGGTACGGTCGATCGCCGCCTCCGGCGCCACCTCGGTGACCCCGCTGGTACTGCATCTGCGCCCCGGCGCCCGCGAGTGGTTCATGGCCTGGCTCGGCCGGCACCACCCCCATCTGGTCTCCCGCTACGAGCGCATGTACGGACGCGGGTCCTACGCCCCCACCTGGTACCAGCGCCGTGTCACCCGCCAGGTACACGAGCTGGCCCGCGAGTACGGCATCGGCCCGACGCGGGCGAGCACGACACGGGGCGTACGCCGGGATCGGCAGCCGACGGAGCCGCCCGCCGCCGAGCCCACCCAGCTCACCCTGATGTAGGCCACCCCGGCGCGTTCGAGCGCATCCCACGACCCGATCGGGTCAAGTCCGGCGAAGACGCGTTCGCACGGGGGCTCGGTCCGGGACGATGCGGCGTGGACCGCGACCGGCGCGGTCCACGCCGCACGCCGTACCCGGGAGGACTCCTTGAGAACACGCGCAGCCGTGCTGTGCGCGGCCACCGCCGTGCTGGCGACCTCGCTCACGAGCGCCCACGCCCAGGCAGCCACCGGCCGGGACACGGCGGGGATCACCTGGAAGGACTGCGGCACCGGCGCGGCCCCCACCCTCCAGTGCGGCACGCTGAAGGTCCCCCTCGACCGGACCCGCCCGGCCGGACCGCAGGTCACGCTCGCCCTCTCGCGCGTCCCGCACACCGCGCAGACCTCCCAGGGTCCGCTGCTGGTCAACCCCGGCGGTCCCGGCGGCAGCGGTCTCTCGCTCGCCGGGTTCGTCGCCTCCTCGCTGCCGAAGAAGGTCGCCGCCCAGTACGACGTGATCGGCTTCGACCCGCGCGGCGTCGGCAGGAGCACCCCCGCCCTGGACTGCGCGCCCGGCCACTTCGCCCCGGTGCGCCCCGGCAGCGTGCCGAGCACCCCCGCGCTGGAGCGGAAGAACGTGGAGCGGGCCCGCGCCTTCGCCACCGCCTGCGCCCGCGCCCACGCGGACGTGCTGCCGTACATCGACACGGTGGACACGGTGCGGGACATGGACGCGATCCGCGCGGCGCTCGACGCACCCCGCATCAGCTACTTCGGCTACTCGTACGGCACCTACCTCGGCGCGGTCTACGCCAAGCTCTTCCCCCAGCGGGTGCATCGGCTGGTCCTCGACTCGATCGTGGACCCGACCGGCGTCTGGTACGAGGACAACCTCGCCCAGGACGTCGCCTTCGACGACCGCCACCGCGCCCTGATGGCCTGGATCGCCAGGAACAACGCGGTGTACCGGCTCGGCACGGACCCGGCGAGGGTCGAGGCGAGGTGGTACGCGATGCGCGCCGCCCTCGCGAAGAAGCCCGCCGGGGGCAAGGTGGGCGCCTCCGAGCTGGAGGACACCTTCATGCCGGGCGGCTACTACGACGGCTACTGGCCCACGCTGGCCGAGGCGTTCTCCGCCTACGCGCGCGACGGGAAGACCGGCCCGCTGGTGGCGGCGTACGGGAAACTGGCCGCGGTGGACCCCTCGGGCGACAACGGGTACAGCGTCTACACGGCGGTGCAGTGCCGGGACGCCGCCTGGCCCCGCAATTGGTCGCGCTGGGAGCGGGACGCCCGGCGGACGCACGCGAAGGCGCCCTTCATGACCTGGAACAACACCTGGTACAACGCGCCCTGCGCCTTCTGGCCGGCCGGTCCCCGGCAGCCGGTGAACGTCGCCAACGGCAAGCTGTCCTCCGCGCTGCTCTTCCAGGCGACGGGCGACGCGGCGACCCCGTACGCCGGGGGCGTCATGGCGCACCGGCTGCTGGCCCACTCCAGCCTGGTGGTCGAGGAGGGCGGCGGCAACCACGGTGTCACGCTGAGCGGCAACGACTGCCTGGACAAGTACCTCGCGGACTATCTGGCCGACGGCACGGTCCCGCGCGGCCGGGGCGTCGCCGACGCCACGTGCGAGAGGTCCCCGGAGCCGGAGCCCGAACCGCGCACCGCGAAGCGTGCCGCGACGGTGGCCCGCGGCTCCACGCTCCATGGACTCCTGGGCTTCCGCCACTGACCCGCCGCCGGGCCACCGGCACCCGAATTCGCGCGCGGCGCCCCCGGGATCTTCCCTAGGGTGCCGCCATGACCCACGCCGCGCACTCCCCCCTCCGCGTCCGCCCCATGCTGCTCACCGACTGCGACCGCGTCTCGGAGATCCGGGTGCGCGGCTGGCAGCGGGCGTACCGGGGCATCGTGTCGGACGCCTATCTGGACAAGCTGGACGTCGAGGCGGACGCCGAGGTGCGCCGGGCCCGGTTCGGGCGCGGTGACGGCGTGCATCTGGTGGCGGAGCGGGACGGCGAGGTGCTCGGCTGGGCGGCGTACGGGCCGGGGCGGGAAGGCGAAGTACCCGCGGGTAACGGCGAGTTGTACGCGCTCTACGTGGACCCGGAGCGCCTCGGCGGCGGGATCGGGCACGCCCTGCTCACCGAGGTGACGAAGCGGTGCGGGTCGTATCCGCGCCTGTATCTCTGGGTGTTGACGGGCAACTCCCGCGCCCGCCGCTTCTACGAGCGCGCCGGTTTCCGTCCCGACGGCACCGAGCAGTCCTTCGAGGCGGGCGGCGAAGAGGTCTTCGAGGTCCGCTACGTGAAGTGACGTGTCGTCAACTCGACTTTCTTTGACGGGGGATGCGTGCCAGCGCCCCCACCGCCGCCTCCGCGAGGACCGGGTGTGCGAGGGCCTCGTTCAGCACCCGCCGGGCGCGCGGGTCGGCCAGCTCCCCCAGTCCTTCCACGCAGGCGAGGGCCACCCGCCGATAGGGATCGTGCGGCCGCAGCCTGCGCTCCAGGGTGGTGATGAGCGCGGGCACGGACTCGGGGGCGCGCAGTTGGACCAGGAGCCGTACCGGGTGGAGGGCGTAGGCGACGCGGAGTTCGTTGGTGGCGAGGGCGGCGGCCGCGCGGGCGGTGCGCGGGTCTCCGAGGCGGGCGAGCGCGGCCGCGGCGGCGGCGCAGCGGGGCGGGTCGCGGTGGTTGAGGAGCAGGACCAGGGACTCGAAGGCCCGGCGGTCCCCGGCGCTGCCGAGCCGGAAGGCGGCCAACTCCCGGGCCCACAGGGGCTGTCCGGGCGCGGTGAGGACCTGTGCCAGCTCGTCGTGGTCCTGGGTGTCCAGCAGGCGTTCGCAGGCCGCCGCGCCGCGCGACTCCTGCCGTAAGCGCTGCGTGAGCGCTCGCAACTCTTCGTCCACGGATTCAGATTAGGCACGTCACACGCCCTTGGGGAGGTACATCACAAAGTCCCGTCCTCGCGCAGGTCTGGCGCGCTCGTTACTCACTGGTTAAGCTCAGACGAGCGAGTTACCCACTCGCACTCCGCTTGCGGCGGTCTGGTGACGCGGCCGTCGTGGGCGATCGACACGTCAGGTACCTCGGTACCTGCGGTACGACCCGGCTCCGGGACAGGGCCGGTCGGCACACCGCCTTCTCGCGGGTCTGTGCGTGACCCGCGAGGACGGCACCGGGCGTGTGCGCTCGCAGCCCGGAACACCCGCATCGACCGGAACATCCGCATCGACTCGGCTCCGGCGTGCGCTCCTCGGCGCACCCGGCGCGTTCCCTCGTCGTCACCCTTTCTGGAGTCCCGTGATGGCCACTCCCCTGTCCCACCCTTCCCCTTCCCCGCTGCGTACGGTCGCCGTGGTCGGCCTCGGCACCATGGGCACCGGCATCGCCGAGGTGCTCGCCCGGGCCGGCCGTGAGGTGATCGGCGTCGACATCAGCGCGGCGCAGGCCGCCCGGTGCGTCTCCGTCCTGGAGGCGTCGACCGCCCGTGCCGTGGCGCGCGGCCGGCTGTCCGAGGAGCAGCGCGTCGGCGTTCTCGCCCGGGTGCGCACCTCGACGGATCTCGCGGCGGTCGCCGGTGCCGATCTCGTGATCGAGGTCGCGCCGGAGTCGTACGAGATCAAGCAGCAGATCCTCCGTGAACTGGACGCCGTGGTGCGCCCGGAGACGATTCTGGCGACCGGGACCAACGCCCTGTCGGTGACCCGGCTGGCCGCCGGTTCGGCCCGCCCCGAGCGCGTGCTCGGACTGCACTTCTTCAACCCGGCGCCCGCCATGAAGCTGGTCGAGGTGGTCTCCTCGGTGCTGACCGCGCCGCAGGCGGTGGCCGCCGTGACCGACCTCGCGGTGGAGCTGGGCAAGGAGCCCGTCGCCGTGGGCGACCGGCCCGGGTTCGTCGCGGACGGTCTGCTGTTCGGCTACCTCAACCAGGCCGCCGCGATGTACGAGGCGCGGTACGCCTCCCGTGAGGACATCGACGCGGCGATGCGGCTCGGCTGCGGTCTGCCGATGGGCCCGCTCGCGCTGCTCGACCTGATCGGCGTGGACACTGCGCGCACCGTCCTGGACGCCATGTACGCCGAGTCCCGCGACCGGCTGCACGCGCCCGCCCCCATCCTGAAGCAGCTCAGCGAGGCGGGCCTGACCGGCCGCAAGGCGGGCCGCGGTTTCTACACCTACGCGGCGCCGGGCAGCGCCGAGGTGGTCCCCGACGCCCTGACCCCGGCCCCCGGCGGCACCGGCGCGCAGGGCCGCACGGTGCGCTCCGTGGGTGTCGCCGGGTCGGGCACGATGGCCTCGGGCATCGCGGAGGTGTTCGCCAAGGCGGGGTACGACGTGATCCTCGCGGCCCGCACCGAGGAGAAGGCGGAGGCCGCCAAGTCCCGTATCGGCAAGTCTCTTTCGCGCTCGGTGGCCAAGGGCCGGCTGACGGAGGAGGCGGCGACCGGCATCCTGGACCGGATCGTCCCGGCGGGTTCGTACGAGGCGTTCGCGGACGTCGATCTGGCCGTCGAGGCGATCGCGGAGGACCTGGACGTCAAGCGGCAGCTCTTCCAGGCGCTGGACAAGGTCTGCAAGCCGGGCGCGGTCCTGGCCACCACCACGTCCTCGCTGCCCGTGGTCGCCTGTGCCCGCGCGACCTCGCGCCCGCAGGACGTGATCGGGATGCACTTCTTCAACCCGGCCCCGGCGATGAAGCTGGTCGAGGTGGTGCGCACGGTGCTGACCGGCGAGGACGTCCACGCGACGGTCCGCGAGGTCTGCGCGCGGATCGGCAAGCACCCGGTGGACTGCGGCGACCGCGCCGGTTTCATCGTGAACGCGCTGCTGTTCCCGTATCTCAACAACGCGGTGAAGATGGTCGAGGAGCACTACGCCACCCTCGACGACATCGACGCGGCGATGAAGCTCGGCGGCGGCTACCCGATGGGCCCGTTCGAACTCCTGGACGTGGTGGGACTGGACGTCTCCCTGGCCATCGAGAAGGTGCTGCACCGCGAGTTCCGCGACCCGGGTCTCGCCCCGGCCCCGCTGCTCGAACACCTGGTGGCGGCGGGCTGCCTGGGCCGCAAGACCGGCCGCGGTTTCCGCGAGTATGCCCGCCGCTGACGGAGCACGGGGCCGCGGCCGCGCGGAGCCGGAGTGGGGCGGACTGCTCGATCCCGGCGGGTTCTCCCCCACCGCCGGGCGGCCCGCCGCTCCGGCGGCCGGGGGCGGGCGCACACCGGGCAGGCGCGGCCGCCCGGCGGGCCGAGGCGGGCGCGCCTCGCGCGGCAACGGCCGGTCCCCGGCGGCCGGCTCCGCGCCGGCCTCCCCGCAGGCGCCCGTCGAGGGCTCCGCTCCAACGCCCGCACCCGCGCGTGAAAGTGGCTCCATGCAGTACGTTCGGGGCATGTCCCAGCCCGCCAGGTCCTCACGTACACCCGCCACGCCCGACGCTCCGGAGAGTGCCGCGGGCGGCCGCGCCGCCGCCCAGCGGCTCAGGATGCGCCGGGAGCTGGCGGCCGCCGCGATGGAACTCTTCGCGACGAAGGGGTACGAGGCGACCACCGTCGACGAGATCGCGGCCGCGGCCGGGGTCGCCCGTCGTACCTTCTTCCGCCACTTCCGTTCCAAGGAGGAGGCGATCTTCCCGGACCACGACGACACCCTGGTGCGGGCGGAGGCGGTGCTCAACGCCGCGCCCGCGCACGAGCATCCGCTCGACACGGTGTGCCGGGGCATCAAGGAAGTCATGAAGATGTACGCGGCGCAGCCGGAGATCTCGGTGGCCCGGTACCGGCTGACGCGCGAGGTGCCCACGCTGCGTGAGGCCGAGATCGCCTCCGTGGCGCGCTACGAGCGGCTGTTCACCCGCTATCTCCTCGGCCACTTCGACGAGCACGCGCACGCCGACGACGCCAACGACGACCCGCTGCTCGCCGAGGTCGCCGCGTCCGCGGTGGTCACCGCCCACAACCATGTGCTCCGGCGCTGGCTGCGGGCCGACGGCCAGGGCGACGTGGAGGCGCAGCTCGACCACGCCTTCGCGATCGTCCGCAAGACGTTCGGCACGGGCATCGGCGCCGGGCGGAGCGCGTCGTCCGGTACGGCCACGGGAGCGGCCACCGCGCCGGCCGCGGTCTCGGCGCGGGGCGAGGTCCTGGTGACGGTCGCGCGCACCGACGCCCCGCTGGACGAGGTGATGCGGACCATCGAGGAGGCACTGAAGGCCCGCTGAGCCCGCCTCTCCCTTCGCGACGACGGCCACCCCTCGGGGTGGCCGTTTCGCGTGCCCGGATTGCTGCTCCAGGGCCGTTTCCGCCGGTTTTCGGACCCCCGTTCGATCGATCATCGCTCATTTGTTAAGTGAAGATTTCATTTGAGTCCGATTTTTGGCACTCAGTGCCTTGCCGACTGACACGCGGTGTCATACGTTGAGAGTGTCCGGGCGGCCGGCGCGCAGAGTCCCTTCGTGCGTCGGCTGTCCCCTCAAGCCCCACTCGGCTTGTGCGCCCGGACGCCTGCGTCACAGGCACCCTCCCGCGCCACCCAGCGCTGCCGAAGCACCCCGCCGGAACCCCGGCCCACCCCTCGCACCCTCAGCAGCACTCCCGCACCACCGACGAACCGCCAGTGCCCTTCCCTCAGGGCACTCACCGCCGGAGGCACTACCGTGACCGTGAAGGACATCCTGGCCGCGATCCAGTCGCAGGACGCCACGTCCGAGGACTTCGCCGCCCTTCCGCTCCCCGACTCGTACCGCGCGATCACCGTGCACAAGGACGAGACCGAGATGTTCGCGGGCCTCGAGACCCGCGACAAGGACCCCCGCAAGTCGATCCACCTGGACGACGTCCCGGTGCCGGAACTCGGCCCGGGCGAGGCGCTGGTGGCCGTGATGGCCTCCTCCGTCAACTACAACTCCGTGTGGACCTCGATCTTCGAGCCGCTGTCCACGTTCGGGTTCCTGGAGCGCTACGGCCGCACCAACGAGCTGGCCAAGCGGCACGACCTGCCGTACCACATCATCGGCTCCGACCTCGCGGGCGTCGTCCTGCGCACCGGTCCCGGCGTCAACGCCTGGAAGCCCGGTGACGAGGTCGTCGCGCACTGTCTGTCCGTCGAGATGGAGTCCTCCGACGGCCACAACGACACGATGCTCGACCCCGAGCAGCGCATCTGGGGCTTCGAGACCAACTTCGGCGGCCTGGCGGAGATCGCGCTCGTCAAGTCCAACCAGCTCATGCCGAAGCCGGACCACCTGAGCTGGGAGGAGGCCGCCGCCCCCGGCCTGGTCAACTCCACCGCCTACCGCCAGCTCGTCTCCCGCAACGGCGCCGCGATGAAGCAGGGCGACAACGTGCTGATCTGGGGCGCGAGCGGCGGACTCGGCTCGTACGCCACCCAGTTCGCCCTCGCCGGCGGCGCCAACCCGATCTGTGTCGTCTCCAGCGACCAGAAGGCGGACATCTGCCGCTCGATGGGCGCCGAGGCGATCATCGACCGCAACGCCGAGGGCTACAGGTTCTGGAAGGACGAGCGGACCCAGGACCCCAAGGAGTGGAAGCGCTTCGGCAAGCGCATCCGCGAGCTGACCGGCGGCGAGGACATCGACATCGTCTTCGAGCACCCCGGCCGCGAGACCTTCGGCGCGTCCGTCTTCGTCACCCGCAAGGGCGGCACCATCACCACCTGCGCCTCGACCTCGGGCTACATGCACGAGTACGACAACCGCTACCTGTGGATGTCGCTCAAGCGCATCATCGGCTCCCACTTCGCCAACTACCGCGAGGCGTGGGAGGCCAACCGCCTGATCGCCAAGGGCAAGATCCACCCCACGCTGTCCAAGGTGTACTCCCTGGAGGACACCGGCCAGGCCGCCCACGACGTGCACCGCAACGCGCACCAGGGCAAGGTCGGCGTGCTGTGCCTGGCCCCCGAGGAAGGGCTCGGCGTGCGCGACGAGGAGCTGCGCGCGAAGCACATCGACGCGATCAACCGCTTCCGGAACGTCTGACGGCAACGGAGGCCACAGATGACACAGCGTCAGAAGGACCGGCCGTGGCTCATGCGCACGTACGCCGGCCACTCCACGGCGGAGGCGTCGAACGAGCTGTACCGGCGCAACCTCGCCAAGGGCCAGACCGGTCTGTCGGTCGCCTTCGACCTGCCCACCCAGACCGGCTACGACGCCGACCACATCCTCGCCCGCGGCGAGGTCGGCCGGGTCGGCGTGCCCGTCTCGCATCTGGGTGACATGCGCAGGCTGTTCCAGGACATCCCGCTGGAGCAGATGAACACCTCGATGACGATCAACGCCACCGCCATGTGGCTGCTGGCGCTCTACCAGGTCGTCGCCGAGGAGCAGGGCGCGGACATCACCCGGCTCCAGGGCACGACCCAGAACGACATCGTCAAGGAGTACCTCTCGCGCGGGACGCACGTCTTCCCGCCCGGGCCCTCGCTCCGGCTGACGACCGACATGATCGCGTACACGGTGTCCCACCTCCCCAAGTGGAACCCGATCAACATCTGCAGCTACCACCTCCAGGAGGCCGGCGCCACGCCGGTGCAGGAGATCGCGTACGCCATGTCCACCGCGATCGCCGTCCTGGACGCCGTGCGCGACTCCGGCCAGGTGCCCCAGGAGCGCATGGGCGACGTGGTCGCGCGCATCTCCTTCTTCGTGAACGCGGGCGTCCGCTTCGTCGAGGAGATGTGCAAGATGCGCGCGTTCGGCCGCATCTGGGACCAGGTCACCCGCGAGCGGTACGGCATCGAGAACCCCAAGCAGCGCCGGTTCCGCTACGGCGTCCAGGTCAACTCGCTCGGCCTGACCGAGGCGCAGCCGGAGAACAACGTCCAGCGGATCGTCCTGGAGATGCTGGCGGTGACGTTGTCGAAGGACGCCCGCGCGCGTGCCGTCCAGTTGCCCGCCTGGAACGAGGCGCTCGGCCTGCCCCGGCCCTGGGACCAGCAGTGGTCGCTGCGCATCCAGCAGGTCCTGGCGCACGAGAGCGACCTGCTGGAGTACGAGGACATCTTCGCCGGCTCGCACGTCATCGAGGCGAAGGTGGCCGCGCTGGTCGACGAGTCCTTCGCGGAGATGGCCCGGATCGAGGAGATGGGCGGCGCGATGGCCGCCGTCGAGTCCGGGTATCTCAAGGCGCAGCTGGTCGCCTCGCACGCCGAGCGGCGGGCGCGGATCGAGTCCGGCGACGAGAAGATCGTCGGCGTCAACATCTTCGAGACGACCGAGCCGAACCCGCTCACCGCCGACCTGGACACCGCGATCCAGACGGTCGACCCGGCCGTCGAGAACCGGGTGATCGCCGCGCTGCGGCACTGGCGTGACACCCGCTATCAGCCGCCCTTCAACCACCCGCGCCCCTGCAAGGCGCTGGAGCGGCTGAAGGAGGCCGCCAAGGGCACCGAGAACCTGATGGAGGCCACGCTCGAGTGCGCCCGCGCCGGGGTCACGACCGGCGAGTGGGCGGGGGCACTGCGCGAGGTGTTCGGGGAGTACCGGGCCCCCACCGGTGTCTCCTCGGCTCCCGTCGCCGTCGCCGCCGAGGCAGGTTCCCCGATGGCGGGGGTCCGCGCCCGGGTGGACGCCACCGCGCGCGAGCTGGGCGTGGGCAAGCTGCGCTTCCTGGTCGGCAAGCCGGGTCTGGACGGCCACTCCAACGGCGCCGAGCAGATAGCCGTGCGCGCCCGTGACGCCGGGTTCGAGGTGGTCTACCAGGGCATCCGGCTGACCCCGGAACAGATCGTGGACGCCGCCCTCGCGGAGGACGTGCACGCGGTCGGCCTGTCCATCCTGTCCGGCTCGCATGCCCAGCTCGTCCCGGACGTGCTGGAGCGGCTGCGCGAGGCCGGCGCGCACGACATCCCGGTGATCGCGGGCGGCATCATCCCGAACGCCGACGCCGAATTGCTGAAGTCCGTGGGTGTGGCGGCCGTGTTCACCCCGAAGGACTTCGACATCACGGGAATCATCGGCCGTATCGTCGACGAGATCCGCACAGCGAACAAGCTCGACCCCCTGGAGGTCCCCGCATGACTGTCAACCGTCTGCGTCCGCGCCGCTCCTGTCTGGCGGTGCCGGGGAGCAACCCGCGCTTCCTGGAGAAGGCGCAGGGGCTGCCCGCCGACCAGGTCTTCCTGGACCTGGAGGACGCGTGCGCGCCGCTCGCCAAGCCCGACGCGCGGCACACCATCGTCAAGTTCCTCAACGAGGGCGACTGGACGGGCAAGACACGGGTCGTGCGGGTCAACGACTGGACGACCGAGTGGACGTACCGGGACGTCGTGACCGTGGTCGAGGGCGCGGGCCCGAACCTCGACTGCATCATGCTGCCCAAGGTGCAGAACGCCGAACAGGTGGTCGCCCTCGACCTGCTGCTCACCCAGATCGAGAAGACCATGGGCTTCGAGGTCGGCCGGATCGGCATCGAGGCGCAGATCGAGAACGCCCAGGGCCTCAACAACGTCAACGAGATCGCGCAGGCCAGCCCCCGCCTGGAGACGATCATCTTCGGCCCCGCCGACTTCATGGCGTCGATCAACATGAAGTCGCTGGTCGTGGGCGAGCAGCCGCCCGGCTACCCGGCGGACGCCTACCACTACATCCTCATGAAGATCCTCATGGCCGCCCGCGCCAACGACCTCCAGGCGATCGACGGCCCCTACCTCCAGATCCGCAACGTCGACGGCTTCCGGGCGGTCGCCGAGCGCGCCGCGGCCCTCGGCTTCGACGGCAAGTGGGTGCTGCACCCGGGTCAGGTGGACGCCGCCAACGAGGTCTTCTCGCCCTCGCAGGAGGACTACGACCACGCCGAGCTGATCCTCGACGCGTACGAGTACTGCACCTCCGAGGCGGGCGGCAAGAAGGGCTCGGCGATGCTCGGCGACGAGATGATCGACGAGGCCAGCCGGAAGATGGCCCTGGTCATCGCGGGCAAGGGCCGCGCGGCCGGAATGCGGCGGACCAGCAAGTTCGAGATTCCGGAGGCGTGAGATGCAGTTCGGGCGCACCTACGAGGAGTTCGAGGTCGGGGCCGTCTACAAGCACTGGCCGGGAAAGACGGTCACCGAGTACGACGACCACCTCTTCTGCCTCCTCACCATGAACCACCACCCGCTCCACATGGACGCCAACTACGCCGGGAGCACGACCGACTTCGGCAAGAACGTGGTGGTGGGCAACTACATCTACTCCCTGCTGCTGGGCATGTCGGTACCGGACGTGTCGGGCAAGGCGATCGCCAACCTGGAGATCGAGTCGCTGAGGCACGTGGCGCCGACCTTCCACGGGGACACGATCTACGGCGAGACCACCGTGCTGGACAAGTGGCCGTCGAAGTCGAAGAACGACCGCGGGATCGTGCACGTGGAGACCAAGGGCTACAAGCAGGACGGCACCCTGGTGTGCGTCTTCCGCCGCAAGGTCATGGTGCCGACCGAGACGTACATCAAGGAGCGCGGCGGCGAACAGCCGGGCCGTCCGGAACTCAAGGACCAGGAGAAGTAGGCATGGCCCGACTCGCCCAGACCGCAGGTCTGACGGACATCCAGCAGGAGATCCTCTCCACCGTCCGCGACTTCGTGGACAAGGAGATCATCCCGGTCGCGACCGAGCTGGAGCACCGCGACGAGTATCCGCAAGCGATCGTCGACGGCCTGAAGGAACTCGGCCTGTTCGGCCTGATGATCCCCGAGGAGTACGGCGGCCTGGGCGAGTCCCTCCTCACCTACGCGCTGTGCGTGGAGGAGATCGCCCGGGGCTGGATGTCGGTCTCCGGGATCATCAACACGCACTTCATCGTGGCGTACATGCTCAAGCAGCACGGCACGGAGGAGCAGAAGGACTACTACCTGCCGAAGATGGCCCTCGGCGACATCCGGGGCGCCTTCTCGATGTCGGAGCCGGCGCTGGGCTCGGACGTGTCGGCCATCACGTCGAAGGCGGTGAAGGACGGCGACGAGTACGTCCTGAACGGCCAGAAGATGTGGCTGACGAACGGCGGCACGTCGTCGCTCGTGGCCGTCCTCGTCCGCAGTGACGAAGGCCACCCCGAGGGGACCGCGCCCCACAAGTCGATGACGACCTTCCTGGTGGAGAAGGAGCCCGGCTTCGGCGAGGTCCGGCCGGGGCTCACGATCCCCGGCAAGATCGACAAGATGGGCTACAAGGGCGTCGACACCACCGAGCTGATCATGGACGGTCTGCGCATTCCGGCCGACCGCGTGCTCGGCGGCGTCACCGGGCGTGGTTTTTACCAAATGATGGACGGCGTGGAGGTCGGCCGCGTCAACGTGGCGGCACGCGGCTGCGGTGTCGCCCAGCGCGCCTTCGAACTGGGCGTCCAGTACGCGCAGCAGCGCCACACCTTCGGCAAGCCGATCGCCCAGCACCAGGCCATCCAGTTCAAGCTGGCCGAGATGGCCACCAAGGTCGAGGCCGCCCATGCGATGATGGTGAACGCCGCACGCAAAAAGGACTCCGGGGAGCGAAACGACCTGGAGGCCGGGATGGCGAAGTACCTCGCGTCGGAGTACTGCAAGGAAGTGGTGGAGGACGCCTTCCGCATCCACGGCGGCTACGGCTTCTCCAAGGAGTACGAGATCGAGCGCCTGTACCGCGAAGCGCCCATGCTGCTCATCGGTGAAGGCACCGCCGAGATCCAGAAAATGATCATCGGTCGCAGACTGCTCGAAGAGTACCGGTTCCAGGGCTGATTGTCCGGGGACGGGGTGTTTTCTTCGTAGGGAAGATCACACCCCGTCGACGGTCTTCAGCCGTCGACTCGGCTTCCTGGCTTGCCCAGTTGCGGCCCGCTCCCGGTACGATCCCGGAAAGCCGCCGTCCCCCGTCAAGCGCGGCATCATCCGCTACGAAGGTCATCCATGCCCCACAGCCAAACCTCTGCACCTCGCGACAGCCGGGCCGGCGTACGCCTCGCGCGCGGAGCATCGCCGTGGCTCCTCCCGACCGTCGCCACCGCAGCCCTCAGCCTGGCCCGCGCCCGCCGCTCGGGCGCCGCCAAGGCCGTCGCCGTTCCCGCCACCGCGCTCGCGGCGGGGATGCTGTGGTTCTTCCGCGACCCCGAGCGCGAGATCGCCACGGGCCGGGTCATCTCCCCCGCCGACGGTGTGGTGCAGAGCATCATGCCGTGGAAGGACGGCCGCACCCGCGTCGCGATCTTCATGAGCCCGCTGAACGTCCACGTCAACCGGGCGCCTCTGGCGGGCACCGTGACGTCGGTCGAGCACATCCCCGGCGGCTTTGTTCCGGCTTTCAACAAGGAGAGCGAGAACAACGAGCGCGTAGTCTGGCATTTCGACACCGAACTCGGCGACATCGAGATGATCCAGATCGCGGGAGCGGTGGCTCGCCGTATCGTGCCGTACCTCCCCGAGGGGACGAAGGTCGAGCAGGGCGAGCGCATCGGTCTGATCCGCTTCGGCTCGCGTGTCGACCTCTACCTGCCCGAGGGCGTGGAGGTCGCGGTCGAGGTCGGGCAGAAGACCGTGGCAGGGGTGACTCGCATTGACCGTGATTGATCCGGAGACACAGGCGGGCTGGGTGCCCGAGGCCGACGCGGCCGACGACGAAGAGGAGATGCCTCTCTCTCTGCGCCTGTCGATAGCGGACACGCTCACGCTCGGCAACGCGACCTGCGGGTTCATGGCGGTGTACTTCACCACCACGGGCATCCTCATCCCGCACCTCACCGGCAGCCAGGAATCCGGCATGGCCCGCCACAGCGCGGCCACGGCGGTCATCCTGATGCTCTGCGCGGCGGTCTTCGACCTCTTCGACGGCCTGGTGGCGCGCAAGCTGCGCTCCTCGCCGATGGGCGCGGAGCTGGACAACCTCTCCGACCTCATCAGCTTCGGTCTGGCGCCGGCGTACTTCGTCCTGGTCTACGGCATGGTGGCGGACGACGCGCACCAGCGCGTGGCCGCCCTGGGCGCGATCGTCGTCCTGCTCGCGGTCGTCCTACGCCTCGCACGCTTCTCCTGCGTGACGATGAAGGACGGCATGTTCCAGGGGATGCCGTCGCCGTTCGGCGCCCTGACCGTCGTCTCGATCGTGCTCCTGGAGCTGCCCTTCGTGGCGACGCTCCTGGCCATCGTGGGCACCGCCTGGCTGATGGTGAGCCGGGTCGAGTACCCGAAGCCGCGCGGCCGCCTGGCCGGGGCCGTGCTCGGCTGGATCGTCCTCTCGATGGGCCTCCTGGCCGCCTGGGCCTTCGACGCCCCGGGCGGACAGCTCCTCCTCCAGACGGGCTGCGCGCTCCAGCTGGTGATGGGCGCGGTGATCCCCCTGTTCGCCACGGCTCGCCGGGTGAACAACTTCCGCGACAACCGCCGCGAGGCCCGAGCGGCCCAGCTCCCGTAGCTCCGCCGGTCCAGCAGCGTCCACCGAGGGCCCCGACCTCTGCCAGGTCGGGGCCCTCGGTGTTGCGAGCCGGGCGGGACCGCGACGCCCGGCGGGGCCGGGCGCGGCAGTCCGCCGGCCGGAAGACGGCGAAGGCTTCCGGCGGAGGCTCACTCGGGCCGGACGGACCGGACGCTCACCCGACGGCCTCAAGCGGGCGCCCCGCGCCCCGGGGGGCGCGCCCGGGCCTCGCGGCAGGTCCGGCGGTCGGCTCAGAGCAGGTGGTCCTCGGCCAGATGGGTGGCCAGGCGTTCCAGGAGGGGTCCCGCTTGGGCGCGGCAGCGGGATTCGTCCGGTTCGAGGGAGGTCAGGGGGTAGGCGTGGGTGATGCCCGCGGCGTGGAGGGCGGTCGGGGTCAGGGTCAGGCGGCCGCAGACCGCGACCACCGGTTTGCCTGCCGCTCGGGCTGCCGCGGCGACTCCGGCCGGGGCCTTGCCGTGGAGGGTCTGTTCGTCGAGGGAGCCCTCGCCGGTGACGACCAGGTCGGCGCGGTCCAGCGCCGCCGCGAAGCCGAGGGCGTCCAGGACGACCTCGATGCCGGGCCGGAAGCGGGCGCCGAGCAGGAGGGCGGCGTAGCCGAGGCCACCGGCGGCGCCCGCACCGGGGGACGTCACGAGGTCGGCCGCGCGCGGGACGGTGGCGGAGAGGACGCTCACGTAGTGGGCGAGGGCGGCGTCGAGGAGGGTCACGTCCGCCGGGGAGGCGCCCTTCTGCGGGCCGTACACGGCGGCGGCGCCCCGCGGTCCGGTCAGCGGGTTGTCGACGTCCCCGGCGAGCACCAGGTCCACGGAGGCCAGGCGCGGGTCTAGGCCGGACAGGTCGGCGCGGGCGAGGTCCGCGAGGGCGCCCCCGCCGGGGGCCACCGGCTTGCCGTCGCCGTCCAGGAGCCGCGCGCCGAGTGCCGTCAGCATCCCCGCGCCGCCGTCCGTCGTGGCGCTGCCGCCGACGCCGAACACGATGTTCCGCGCGCCCGCGTCCAGCGCGGCCCGCAACAGCTCCCCGGAGCCGTACGTGGACGTCGTCAGCGGCGCCCGTACGTCCTCCGGCAGCCGCCGCAGCCCGCTGGCCTCGGCCATCTCGACGACGGCGGTGTCGCCGCGCACGGCGAAGGCGGCCGTCACCGGCTCCCCCAGCGGCCCGGCGACCCGCACCTCGCGCCGCTCGAACCCGGCCGCGAGCGCCGCGTCCACGGTGCCGTCCCCGCCGTCGGCCACCGGCAGCGCCTCCACCACGACGTCCGGCACCACCCGCCGCAGCCCGGCCGCGACCCGTCCGGCCACCTCGGCGGCCGTCAGCGACCCCTTGAACTTGTCGGCGGCGACCAGCACCCGCCGCCCCGTCCCCACACCGTCCACCACCACATGCCCCTCACTGTCCGGCCCTACGCCCGCCGCTGCGACCCTAAGGGCCCTCCCTCGCGCGCCGCGAGCCCCGCCGTGCCCCCTGTGCCCGCCGCCCCGCGCCTGGTTACGCTGCCAGGATGACCACGTCGAACGACTTCGCCACGTACATCGCGGGTCTCCCCCGGGTCCTCGCGGCCGCCGCGGTTCTCTTCAGGGACGACGAGGGGCGGGTGCTGCTCGTCGAGCCGAACTACCGGCCGGGGTGGGGGCTGCCGGGTGGGACGATCGAGTCGGATCACGGGGAGACGCCCCGGCAGGGGGCGCGGCGTGAGACGTTGGAGGAGATCGGTCTCGACCGGGAGCCGGGGCGGCTGCTCACCGTGGACTGGGTGCCGGGGCCGGACCGGCCACCGCTGGTGGCGTATCTGTACGACGGCGGCGTGCTGAGCGAGGCCGAGCTGAAGTCGATCCGTCTCCAGGAGGAGGAGCTGCTCTCCTGGCGCCTGGTCCCCCGCTCCGACCTCCCGGACTATCTCCCCTCGCCCCTGTCCGACCGCATTCTGACCGCCCTGGACGTCCTGGCGGAGGGCAACGGACCGGCGGAGCTGGAGAACGGCCACCGGGTGGCCTGAGGGGCCGGGGAGCGGCGATATCCGCTCGCCGCGCCGCCCCCGGCCGCCCTACCCTCGGTTCCATGGCCAAGCCCCTCGTAGCCGTCCTCAGCGGCGCAGGCATCTCCACCGACTCCGGCATCCCGGACTACCGGGGCCCCAACGGGCTGTGGCGGCGGGACCCGGAGGCCGAGAAGCTCGTGACGTACGGGTACTACATGGCCGACCCGGAGATCCGGCGCCGCTCGTGGCAGATGCGGCGCAAGAACCGCACGCTCAAGGCGGAGCCGAACGCCGCGCACCGGGCGGTGGCCGAGCTTGAGCGCTCCGGTGTGCCGGTGCGGGTGCTCACGCAGAACGTGGACGGCCTGCACCAGCGGGCCGGTATGCCGGACCGCAAGGTGCTCGAACTCCACGGCAGCGCACGGGAGTTCGTGTGCACCAAGTGTCATGCGCGCGGCCCGATGGAAGACGCCCTCGCGCGGGTGGAGGCCGGTGAGGACGATCCGCCGTGCCTGGAGTGCGGCGGAATCCTGAAGTCCGCGACGGTGATGTTCGGGCAGCGGCTCGACCCCGTCGTCCTGGGCGAGGCCCTGTCCATCAGCAAGGCGTGCACGGTGTTCATCGCCGTGGGCAGCACGCTCCAGGTGCAGCCCGCCGCCGGTCTCGCCGGCATCGCCGCCGACAACGGCGCCCGCCTGATCATCGTCAACGCCGAGCCCACGCCGTACGACGACCTGGCCGACGAGGTCGTCCGCGAACCGATCGGCACCGCGCTGCCCGAACTCCTGAGCTCGTTGCGTACACAGCGCGATGCCTAGACCTGCCTGCAGGCGAAGTGTTGGAAACTCCGCAGGCAGTACAACTCCCGTGCCATCGTTGCCCGTTGAACGGTGCGCCTGCCGCTGGTGCACCATTCGCACAGAAAGCGCATGGTCCCCCCTGTCAGGCGGTGGCGAGGTTTTGACAAAGCCCTTGCCTCGACATGATCGACTGACTGTTCGAAACGCCACACAAAGCCAACAACGGTCCGGAGGGGGAACGGGGTGTCTTTCGAAGAGGAGTGGGCCCAGTTGAAGGCCGACGCCCTGGCGCGGCAGTCGACGAGCATGCAGATCGATCAGATACCAGCAGACGGGGGCAGCGTCGCGGGTGCGCCGACCCCCGGGTCCCTGGTGGCGAAGACCGACTCCATCAACGGCAACGCTAATCTACTGATCGAGATCGCGGGCTTCCTCCAGGAGGGGCGGCCCGACGCAGAACTCACCACCATGGCCCGGGAGCCTCGAGCGCCCGAGGAGGTAGCCAAGCAGGTGGCACGGTTCGCTCAATTCGCCGACGACCAGTACTTGGACGCGGTCGCCCTGTTCGCGGCGCTCTCCACCCGCCTGCGGGCCACCGGCAGCAATTTCGTGAAGGTCGACGGCGACGTCGAGCAGCGATTCCTCGACAACATCCTGCGCTACGGCCAGTACGTCGCCCCGGAGGCGCGATGAGCTCCGGTATCAGCCACCGCAAGGATGTCGAGTTCCTGGAGAGTTGCAGCCCTCCCCTCGTCGAACGCAATGCGGAGGAGTTCAAGCGTCTGCACGACATGCTCGTGGCGGTCGACCCGTCCGCCGAACGCGCCGAGAAGCACACGCAGTGGAAGAGCGAAGGCAGTCAGCACTACGAGGCCCGGCTCACCGAAGGGCGCAAACTGCTCACACAGCTCGCCGAAGGCTACGCCAAGGCGGCAGGCGCTCTGACCGACTATGCGTTCGCACTGGGGGTCGCCAAAGCGCATTACTCCAACGGCAAGGCGAACGAGCAAGCCCTCGCGAATCTGATCCACACCAAGGGCACAGCGATCACCCGCGAAGCCCAGAAGGCTGAGCCGATGCGCCAGTGGGAGGACATGCGAGCCACTACCGGTGTCATGGACTTCTTCGCAGAACTGACCATGGACGTCGACGACATCCGCGACGATGCGAACCGGCTGCACGACGCTGCCGGCGGGGACTTTCACCTCGCGAAGACCACTGAGCACGAGGCGCGGGAGATCTGCGTTCACGCGCTCAAGCAGGCCTACGACCTACTGCCGGACTTCCGCATGGGCTTCATCCACCGCGTCGACATCGTCTCTGCGATCGCGGAGTTGCGGCGAGAGGCGACCGAGGCAAGCACGAACCCGTTGACGCGACTGCCCGGCAGCGGCCCCAAACAGGACTATTACCCCATTGCCGGGAGCGACATCGTCTCCCCGACCTTGCGCGAGATCCGGCTCAAGGTCGCCAACCTCCCTGGGGCGACGGACAGTTACTGGACTCCGCCCTCCAACGCCCAGGAGCGTGCCGACTGGATCGCGGCGAACAAGGAGATCATCAAGGCGGCGGCACACAACTCAGGGCTCCCGCCGGACATGGTCGCCGGCATCGCCTGGCAGGAGATCGGCGGACAGCCCGGCATCCTTGATGACATCACCGACACCATCCGCGAACAAGCTGACTCTCCGCTCAGCCCGATCGCCCCCGAGAGCCTGCCCTGGCGCCTCGGCGGCAATCCCGACAACACTTCCATGGGACCCATCGCCATCCAGGTACGGCGCGGCGCCGAGGTCCTGGGCTACGACCCCGACCACCTCACGGACCAACAGCGCAGCATGGTGGAGGAGTCCCTCCAGGATCCAGGGCAGAACATCTTCATCGCCTCGGAGTACCTGGCCCAGCTCAAGGCGGAGAGCGAGTTCGCCAACGTGCCGGCCGAGGAGATGACCCCGGCCCAGTACCAGGAGCTCGCCTCGCGTTACAACGGCGGCCCGTACTGGCAGAACGGTGACGCCCAGGCCTACGGGCGTGGCTTCATGAACAATCTGGACAACGCAAGGAGCGCGCTGCGCCGATGACCAGCCCTTCCCAGGTGGACGACGACCGCGGCTGCCTCCGCCTGGTCCTCGCCGTACCTCTCGTCCTGCTCACCCTCATCGCTGCGTACTTCTGCTGGACGGCGCTTACCATCCGCCCATCCGGGCCATGGGACGAAGACGCCTATGCAGCCATCGTTCTGTCCTGCGTCCTCACCATCGGGGCTGCCGGTGCGGCAGCAGCGTTGTGGGCGCTGCCGTCAGTGCGTCGGGTCATGCGGTGGTGGTGGATAGGGCCGGCCCTCACACTCGGAGTGGTCGCCGCGGCGCGGTGGGTGATGGGCGGATAAGCCACCGCTGCGGCCACCCGTCCCCGAATGCCCCATCCCTGGCCTTTTCGGACTCTCCCGCCCCAGCGTTACTCGTGTCACATCCGCCCATGCCTTGGTCGTCCGCGAGCCGATCGGCACCGCGCTGCCCGGCCTGCTGAGTGCGCTGGCCGGGCAGTACGGCGGCTGAGGAGGGGGCGGGTCAGAAGAGGCTCTCCCCCTTCTCGACCTTCTCGAACTCCAGCAGCCGCTGTTTGCGGGCCAGGCCGCCGCCGTAGCCGGTGAGGCTGCCGGTGGAGCCGATGACGCGGTGGCAGGGGACGATGATGCCGACCGGGTTGCGGCCGTTGGCGAGGCCGACCGCGCGGGAGGCGGTCGGGTTGCCGAGGGCGGCGGCGAGCTGGCCGTAGCTGCGGGTCTCCCCGTAGGGGATGAGGGTGAGCTGCTCCCAGACGCGCTGCTGGAACGGGGTGCCGCCGAGGTTCAGCCGGAGCGTGAACCGGGTCAGGTCGCCCGCGAAGTAGGCGGACAGTTGCTCGCGGGCCTCGGCGAAGGCGCGCAGGGTGTCGTCGCGCGGTCCGAAGGTCTCCTCGGCGGGGCGGTGGCGCTGGCCCTCCATGTAGAGGCCGCACAGCGTGTCGTCGGCGTCCGCGACGAGGGTGAGGGGCCCGTAGGGGCTGTCGACGACGGTGTGGTGCTTGCTGGCACTCATGGCAACTTCCTCAGTCCGGAAGGACGTTGATCGGGTGGCTGTCGGTCGCCCACAGGTACTGCACGGCGTACGCCCGCCAGGGCCGCCAGGCCTCGGCGCGGCCGGTGAGCGCGGCCGGGGTGGCGGGGAGCCCGAGGCGCTCGGCGGCGCGTCGTACTCCCAGGTCGGTGACGGGGAAGGCGTCGGGGTCGCCGAGGGCGCGCATCGCGATGACGTCGGCGGTCCAGGGCCCGAAGCCGGGCAGGTCGAGCAGGCGGGCGCGGGTCTCCGCCCGGTCGGTCTCGGCACCGAGCCGCAGCGTGCCGTCCGCGAGCCGTTCGACCAGGGTCGTCAGCGTGGTGCGCCGGGCACGCGGCATGGCCAGGGACCCGGGGTCCACGGCGGCCAGCGCCTCGGGAGTGGGAAAGAGACGGGTGAGGCCGCCCTCGGGATCGTCCAGCGGCTTGCCGTGCGCGGTGACCAGGCGGGCGGCGTGGGTGCGGGCGGCGGCCGTGGACACCTGCTGTCCGAGCACCGCCCGTACGGCGAACTCGGCCTCGTCCACCGTGCGCGGCACCCGCCGCCCCGGCGCGCGGTCCACCAGCGGGGCTAGCGCCGGGTCGGCGCGCAGCCGCTCGTCCACGGCGGCCGGGTCGGCGTCCAGGTCGAGCAGGGCGCGGCAGCGGCTGATCGCCACGGTGAGGTCGCGCGGGTCGCCGAGCGTGAGCCGGCAGGCGATGTGCCCGGCGGCCGGAGAGAGCGCGACGATCCCGTGCCCGTACGGCAGCGAGAGCGTGCGCCGGTAGGCACCGTCCCGCCACTCCTCGACGCCGGGTACGGCGGTGGCGGCCAGGTGTCCGAAGAGGTTGCCCGGCTCCAGCGGGGCCCGGTACGGCAGCCGCAGGGAGATCGTGCCCGGTGTGGCGGCGGGTCCCACGGCCGGGACACGGGCGCGCAGCGCGGTCGGGGTGAGGGCGTAGACCTCGCGGACGGTTTCGTTGAAGGTGCGCAGGGAGGCGAAGCCCGCGGCGAAGGCGATCTCCGCCATGGGCAGGGCGGTCGTCTCGATCAGCAGCCGGGCGGTCTGCGCGCGCTGGGCGCGGGCCAGGGCGAGCGGTCCGGCGCCGAGTTCGGCGAGGAGCTGGCGCTCGATCTGCCGGGCGGAGTAGCCGAGCCGGGTGGCGAGTCCGGGCACGCCCTCGCGGTCCACGACGCCGTCGGCGATGAGGCGCATGGCACGGGCCACCAGGTCGGCGCGCTGGTTCCACTCCGGTGAGCCGGGGCTGGCGTCCGGGCGGCAGCGCTTGCAGGCCCGGAAACCGGCCCGCTGACAGGCGGCCGCGCTCGGGTAGAAGGTCATGTTCCGCGGCTTGGGCGGGACCACGGGGCAGCTCGGCCGGCAGTAGATGCCGGTGGTGAGCACCGCCGTGAAGAACCACCCGTCGAAGCGGGCGTCCTTCGACTGCACGGCGTGCACGCAGTGCTCCCGGTCCAAATGGACCGCCGAAGCCGCCGAAGCGACCGCAGCCGCCGGGCTCGCCCCCGTCGCTGCTCCGGCCCCCGCCGTCCCGCTCGTCACTGTCCGCATGTCTCCAAGGATGGTCACCGGCAGCGCCGGACGCTGGCGAGAATCCGACATGTACCTGGGGGTGACCAGGAACCGCCCCGCGCCCGGGTCAGACGGACGTGCGATACGCGCCGACCCACTCCGAGGTCGTCCGCAGCCCGCCGAACGTGTAGAAGTGCACCTTCACCACTCCGTGCCGCGACGGGTCGTACCGCAGCGCCAGCTCGCGCAGGAAGCGGTCGGGTCCCGCCGTTCCCATGAGGTTGGTGAGGGAGAAGCCGTACTTGCGGGCGACGGAGGCGCTGGTGGCGACGCCGAAGCGGGAGGCGTAGCCGAGCAGCCGGCGCACCCCGGCCGGGCCCGGGACGCCGACACGCACGGGCAGCTCCACCCCGCGCGCCCGGACCGCCTCCAGCCAGGCCAGCACCGGGTCCACGGCGAAGCCGAACTGGGTGATCACCTCAGCGCCGTATCCCTCGGCGCCGAGCGCGGCCGCCTTGTCGGTGAGCGCGGACCACAGGACGGGGCCGGTGAGACCGGGGTGGCCCTCCGGGTAACCGCTGATGCCGACGTGCCGTACGCCGTGGCGCCGGAGCAGTCCGGTGCGGATGACGGAGAGCGCGTCCTCGTAGGGACCCTCGGGGCGGGCGGGGTCGCCGCCGACCACGAAGACGTGCTCGCCGGTGCCGTCGGCGGCCAGTCCGGCGAGGAACTCCTCCAGATGCGCCTCGGAGTGCAGTCTGCGGGCGGAGATGTGCGGGACGGGGACGAAGCCGAGCCGCTTGACCGCGCGGGCGGCGGCCAGCCGGGTGCCGAGGTCCTCGCCCGCGAGATAGGTCACGTTGATCCGGGTGCCCGGGGGTATGCCGGGGGCCGCCTCCTCCAGGCGGGGCACGTCCTTGCCGGTCATCTCCAGGGAGAAGCCGTCCAGCAGCGCGGCGTCCGCGCCTTCGGCTTCCGTCGCGCGGGCGGCCGGGACGGAGGGGACGGGGTTCATCGTGCTCCTTGCGCGGCGGCCCCGCGCGTGGGCGGGACCGTGACCTCGAGGGGTGGCCTCGGCCGATGATGTCACGCGCACGCGGACGCTTCGACGACACACCCGGAAGTAACGATTCCGCATCGTTCGGCCCTCAAGGCCGCACAGGCTGCCGTGGTTACCTGGGCCAAATCCGCAAGTGCTTTAATGATCCGCCGACATCACGGCCGAATGCCCCCTCCTCCTGCCACGTCACGAGGAGGCGGACACCCGGTGAACAGGTTCGGAACACGGCACGTTTTCCTTTTCGAGGGAGCTTCGATGACCAGGCTCAATCGCGGGCGGTTGCTG
This sequence comes from Streptomyces sp. NPDC005004, assembly GCF_053600675.1. Classification (NCBI taxonomy): domain Bacteria; kingdom Bacillati; phylum Actinomycetota; class Actinomycetes; order Kitasatosporales; family Streptomycetaceae; genus Streptomyces; species Streptomyces sp. NPDC005004. The sequence goes on along the minus strand of NZ_JBSGAH010000003.1, from coordinate 258,642 downwards.
CCCTCGGCGGGCGCAGTCGTCGGCTCGGCGACCGCCGCGGCGGCCCCCTCCGGACAACCGGGGCCGGCCGCCCCGACGACGCGTCAGAACCGCATCCCCCTTTATTACTTTGCTCACGATTTGCCCGTAATGCGGCATTTTCCCTTGTCGTACATTGCTACGCGGGCCGCATAAGACATACGGCCGCCCTTTCCGCCCCCGGCCCGCCGGGAGCGGCACACCCCCCGCATACGCTCACCCCGTCCGTCGCACCCCCAGCAGGAGCCCAGCCCGTGCCCTCCGCCGGACTCGTCCCCCGTCGCATCGCGCAGCTCTACGCGGTGTTCGCGATATTCGCGCTCTTCGCGGCGCAGTTGATCGGCGCGCTGATGCCGATCGTCCCGCTCTTCGTCGCCGCGACCGCGGCGGGCGTCGCTCTCGAAACGTACCTTCAGTACAAGCGGCCCGCGGCACTGGCGCAGCTCAACAAGATCCGCCTGGACGTGACCGTCCGGCAGCTGCTGCGCGACATGCTGGTCATGGTGGCGCTGCTGCGGATCGAGGGGGTGGAGCCCCGGCGCGAGCAGGCCCCCCTGCTCGTCGCCCTGGGCGCGTTCTACAGCCTGCACTTCCTGTGCCAGGCGATCGCCGTCATGGTGCGCCGCGCGCGCTCGCTGCCGATCGTCACGCGCAACATCGACGCCTCCGAGCTGAACCTGAGCGCCGCGCCGCCGCGCATCCTGCTGCGCCGCCCGGCGCACCGGCTGCTGACCTTCGCCGTCCCCGGCACCGTCGGCCTGCTCCTCACCGCCGTCACCACACATGCGCGCTGGGGTGCGATCGGTCTGGCCGTCTCCGTCGCGCTGATGGCCGGCGGCACCCTGAACCTGGCCCGCTGGCTGACCGGCAAGAAGCGCGCCAAGAGCGACGCCGAGGTCATGGAGTGGGTGGACAGGTGGCTGGCCGACTACCGGCCGACCGTCGCCATGTACTTCTCCGGCGGCACCACCTCCGCCTACCAGGCGAACATGTGGCTCTCCACGCTCTCCCAGCTCGAGCGCCCGCTGATCGTGCTGCGCGAGCGGTTCATGGTGCAGAAGATCGACGCCACCGACGTGCCGATCATCTGCTTCCCGAAGGTCTCCACCATGTTCGCGCTGGAGAACTCGACGCTGAAGATGATGCTGCACCCGGCGAACTCCGGTAAGACCTCGCAGGTGCTGCGCATCCCCTCCATCAAGCACGCGTTCATCAACCACGGCGAGAGCGACAAGCTGTCCTCCTGCAACCCCTACGCCAAGGCGTACGACGAGGTGTGGGTGGCCGGTCCGGCGGCGCGCGAGCGGTACGCGCTCGCCGACGTCGGCGTCGAGGACAAGGACATCGTCGAGGTCGGCCGCCCGCAGCTCGCGCCGATCCGCCCGTACGCCGGTCCGCCGACCGGTCAGTACACCCACGTGCTCTACGCCCCCACCTGGGAGGGCTGGGACGGCAACCCCGGCAACACCTCCGTGGTGCTCGCGGGCGAGAACATCGTGCGCAGGCTGCTGGCCGACCCCGCCGTGCGCCTGGTCTACAAGCCGCACCCGATGACCGGCTCCGTCGACCCGCGCGCGGGCGCCGCCAACGAGCGGATCAAGGCGATGATCCGCGAGGCCGCCGCGAAGCGCTCCGGTGCCCGTCCCGGACCCGAGGCCGCCGCCGAGCTGGCCCGCCGCACCGCCGAGCTGGAGAAGCTGACCTCGGTCTCCTTCCGGCCGGGCGCCGACGAACTGGAGCGGATGCTGCTCCAGGGCACCCCCCAGGGCGACCGCGAGGCCGAGATCACGCGGGCCACGGCCGCCTGGGAGGCCGCGTACTGGGCGTCCTTCCCGGAGTGGGAACACCTGATCGTCACCGACGCGCGACCCGCGATCTTCGCCTGCTTCAACATGGCGGACCTGCTGATCAGCGATGTCTCCAGCGTGGTGTCCGACTGGCTGACCAGCGAGAAGCCGTACGCGGTCGCCAACACCTCGGGCATGACCGAGGAGGACTTCCGCACCGCCTTCCCGACCGTGACCGCGGCCACCGTGCTGGCGCCGTCCGCGAAGGGCGTCCCGGGTCTGCTGGAGTCGGTCCGCCACCCGGAGAAGGACCGCTTCGCCGAGCGGCGCGCCGAGCTGAAGGAGCACCTGCTCGGTCCGTCCGACCCGCCGTCCATGGAGCGCTTCCGTGCCGCCGCCGAGGCGCTGTGCGCCAAGGCCGACGAGCGCCGCGAGCGCATGGCCGCCCGGCTCGCCGCCCCGGCGATCCCCGCCCCGCGCGGCGCGGGCGACGACGACGCGGCGCGCGAGGCCGCCATCGAGGGTGAGACGGTCGTCGAGGGCGAGGCGGCCGTGGAGGGTGACGCGGAGGACGCGGTCACCGCGTAGAGCCGCAGGCGATGGGAAAGGCCGCCGTGCGGGACCGCTGATCCGGTTCCGCACGGCGGCCTTTCCCATGGCCGCGCCGTGTCACCCCAGGCGGCTCTCCAGCCACTCCAGGACGTCGGGCGTCACCGGGTCGGCGATGTCGGCGAACTCCTCGTGCCGCTCCAGGAACTTCGCCACGTACGGGCAGACCGGCACGACGCGCTTGCCCGCCGCGCGCACGTCGGTCAGCGCCTCCTGGACGAGGCGGGAGGCGAGGCCCTGTCCGGCGTAGGCGTCGTCGACCTCGGTGTGGTGGAAGACGCGCTCATCGCCTCGGTCGAGGTAGGCGGTGAGTCCGGCGCGCTCGCCGTCCACGTGGATCTCGTAGCGGTGCCTGGCGGCGTTGTGCTCGACGGTCGGGGTGGGCTGGGTCATGGGGTGCCTTTCGGGCTTACGGGCGTTCCGGGCGTGCTGCTTGGTCGGCCGGGGCTCAGCGGCGGGCGGGGTTGCCCCGGGGCCGGAGGGCGGCGTGCGGCAGAACGGGGGCCGGGAGCCGGTCCCCCGGGTATCCCTCCACGGCGCCGAAACGGGCGGAGGCGCTCTCCCACTCCTCGCGGGCCTTGACGATGTCCTCGTGGCTGCGCCCGATGAAGTTCCACCACATGACGATCTCCTCCTCGAACGGAGTGCCGCCGAGCAGGACGGCCCGCGCGAGGTCGTCGGTGTCGTTGGTCAGGGTGAGGGTGTCGCCGCCCGGGGGCAGATGGCCCAGCTCGGCCCGGCCCAGCTCCGTACCCTCCAGCCGCACCCGCCCCTGGTCGACCAGGAGCCCGTGCTCGAAGGCCGGGTCGACGGCGAGGGTCACGGTGGTGCCCGGCCGAAGGAGGATCTCGGCGCCGAGCAGGGGCGTGAAGGTCGGCACGGGTGAGCTGTCGATGCCGGGGAGCGTCCCGAGGAAGACCCTGATCTCGGCGCCGTCGAGCCGTACGGGCTCGGGGACGTGGTGGCGGAAGTCCCGTTCCGTGTCGCGGTGCTCCTCGGGCAGGGCGACCCACAGCTGGACGCCGTGCAGGACGGTGGTCGCCGGGGTGGAGACCTCCGAGTGGCAGATGCCGTGACCGCCGGTCATCAGGTTCAGCTCGCCGGGGCGAACGAAGGCGTGGCTGCCCAGGCTGTCGCGGTGCTCGATCTCTCCGCTGAACAGCCAGCTCACGGTCTGGAGACCGGTGTGCGGGTGCGGGGCGACGTCCATGCCGCCGCTCGCGGAGACGTCGTCGGGGCCGTAGTGGTCGGCGAAGCACCAGGCGCCGATCGTGGTCCGCCCGCGCTGGGGAAGCGTCCGGCGGACCGTCATGGCGCGGGGTCCGCCGAGCGGCACGTCACGTGGGGTCAGTACCTCGACCCGTTTCTCTTCGCCGTCGCTCACGCCGGGCGCCTCCCGCCAGATTTTGTTCTACGTTCAACTACATTTCTCATCATAGGGCGCTCGCCCCAGCGGGTACACCCCCCTAGGGGGGAATCCCTGAACGCCGGCTCCACGCACCCGCGAAAGGCCCCCTCGCATGACTTCCCCCCACCGCCCCTACTCTTCCCAGCTCGCCTACGACGTGGGGCTGCTGGTCATCCGGCTGGCGGCCGGCGTGATCCTCTTCACTCACGGCACGCAGAAGCTGTTCGGCTGGTTCGGCCACGGCGGTCTGGACGCCACCGGCCACTACTTCACCCTGAGCGGCTACCCCGCCGGCACGACCTTCGCCCTGATCGCGGGCCTCACCGAGACCCTCGGCGGTATCGGCCTCGCCCTCGGCTTCCTCACCCCGCTCGCGGGCGCCGCCGCCCTCGGCGCGATGATCAACGCCCTGGCCGTCACCTGGAACACCGGCTTCTTCGCCCCCAACGGCTTCGAATTCACCCTCCTCCTGGCCGTCGTCGCCCTCGGCCTCACCCTGACCGGCCCCGGCCGCATCGCCCTGGACCACTTCGTACCGGTCCTGCGCCACCACCGCCTCGCCTACGGTGTCGCAGCGGTGATCCTCGCGGCGGCGGCGTCGGTGGTGGTCCTGATCATCCGCGGCTGAGCGGCTCCCCCGGGTGCCCGGCAGCACGGCTGTGTCCTGTCCGTCCGGGCGATCGCGCCGGGTGCTGAGTACCCATACTCATGCCTTTACCCAACTCCCCGGTGAGACTGCCGACATGGACTCCTCGCGCCCCGCATCCCCTGCCCTCGTCCCGCGTCTGTCCGGCGCCGCCGTCACCGGTGCCGGGCTGGCCGTCGGAGCGGCCGCGTACCTCACGCGGTCGCAGGAGCGGGCCGAGGGAACCTGCGCGTCGGACGGCATGTGCATCACCTGGGGGAATCTGACCGCGCTGCCGGTCGTCGTCGTGACCGCGCTGGTCGTCCTGGTCGTGGTGTACAAGCAGCTCGACATCAGACCGCGGCTCGCCGTCATACCGCCGACGCTGCTGCTCGCGCCGCTGCCCCTGGCGGCGGCGCAGACGGCCCTGGGCGGGATGGCCACCGCCGTCGCGGGAGCGGTGTGGGCGGGGGCGCTCGCGCTCACCGCCTGGGACCGGTACCGCGCGCTCGGGGTCACGACCGCGGCCGTGCTGGTGTGCGGCTCGCTCGTCGTGCTGTACGGCTGATGTGCCCGGACGTAGCACCCGGGCGAAGGTCACGCACGCGCGAAGTCGCTGGGGTGGAAGCGCCCCTCCTTCAGGTGGGCCTCGATGTCCTCCAGGCTGTGCCCGGTCAGCTCCGGCATCCGGCGCCAGACGAACAGCCAGGCGGCGACGTTGAAGAAGCCGTAGATCCAGAAGACCTGGCCGACGCCGAAGGCGTTGATCATCGACAGCAGGGTCAGGGTGATGAGCAGGTTGGTGCTCCACAGCGTGGCCGACTGGACGCTGGTCGCGGCGGCACGCACCCCGAGCGGGTAGATCTCGGAGCCGGTCAGCCAGCCCATGAGCTGGAGGCCGCCCGCGTTGAAGAACATGAAGGCCAGCAGGCAGGCGACGATGCCCGGGATGTCGGAGCGGCCGGAGTGGCCGGTCACGAAGAACGCGCCGAGGGCGAACAGGCTGAGCGCCGCGCCCGGAACCATCACCAGAGTGAGCCGGCGGCGGCCCACCTTGTCCACGATCCACAGCCCGACGATCATCATCACCAGGTACGTCACGCCCAGCGCCACGCTGATCCGCAGCGCGGCGTCCCGGGAGAAGCCGTTGTCCGTGAGGATGGTCGGCGCGTAGTAGATGATCATCTCGATGCCGGACAGCTGGGTGAAGACGGCGATCCCGCAGCCGACGATCAGCGCCGGACGCACCCATGGCTGCCGCAGCCCGCGCCAGCCGCGTCTGTCTCTGCCGACCTTCTCCTGGCGTCCCGCCAGGGCCACGATCTCGTCCAGCTCGGGGGCGATGTCGTAGCCGTCGGGCCGTACCTCCTTCAGCACGCGCTCCACCTCGTCGACACGGCCCTGTTCGACCAGCCAGCGCGGGCTCTCGGGCAGCCGAAGCTGGCCGAGCAGCATCACCAGGGCCGGTGCGGCGGCCGCGCCGATGGCCACGCGCCAGGACACCGACTCGCTCGCGCCCACCAGGGTCGCGATGACGATGCCGACGCCGATGGCGAGCTGGAAACAGAGCACCAGACGGCCGCGGATCGTCCTCGGGGCCAGTTCCGCGACGTACATCGGCACGGTCTGGGTGGCGCCGCCGACGGCGAAGCCGAGCAGCACGCGGGCCAGCGCCAGACCGACCGCGCTGGGGGCGAACGAGCAGGTCAGGCTGCCCGCGATGAACACCCCGCAGATCAGCAGGATGGTCCGGTGCCGTCCGATGCGCTCGCACAGCAGACTGCACGCGAGGGAGCCGATCACCGCGCCCAGCAGGATCCCGGCGGCGATGGTCTCCTTCATGGAGTCGCCGATGCGGAACTCCTTGGAGATCTGGAGCAGGGCGCCGGAGATGATGCCGGTGTCGTAGCCGTAGAGCAGTCCGCTGATCGCGGAGACCACGGCCGCCGTCAACATGCGCCCGTTCAGACCCCGGACCGGCGGCGGCGCGTGGTCGGTGGCTCGGCTCACGGTTCCTCCCGGGTGACGGCCCTCGTGGGCGGCCCCGGAGAGGGAGCGCCCGGCCGAAACCGTAACGCCGGGCCCGGTCCCCGGCCGGGCGGCTCGCGCAGTGGCGGCCGCCCGGCTTCACGGGAGGCGGTTTCGCACACCTCCGTCCTGTTTCACCCGCTTGCTCGCCCGCTCACGCGGTCACTCGCTCACGCGGCGAGGTCGTGCCCCGGGTGGAGCACCACCTTGGTGTAGCCCTCGACCCGCTTGTCGAACTTCTCGTACGCCTGCGGGGCGTCCTCCAGCGGCAGTTCGTGGGAGACCACGAAGCTGGGGCGGGCGCGGCCCGAGGCGATCAGGTCGCGGAGCTGGCGGTTGTACCGCTTGACGTTGCACTGGCCCGTGCCCATCTTCTGGCCCTTCTCGAACATCTTGCCGATCGAGACCAGGAGTTGACCGTGCTTGGCGTGCTCGTCGGGGCCGCCGGGGTCGGACGGCACGTACAGGCCCGGTATGCCGAGCCTGCCGGTCGGCCGGACCGTCTCCACGAGCTGGTTGAGGACGATCGCGGGTTCCTCGTGGCCGGCGTCGTCGCCCTTCTGAGCCTGGTAGCCGACGGCGTCGATCCCCTTGTCGGTGCCCTCTCCGTTCGTCTGGGCCTTGATCTGCTCGGCCGGGTCGCCCTCGGTGAAGTCGATCGGGATGGCCCCGATCTCCGCCGCCTTGGCGAGCCGCTCGGGCACGCGGTCGACGACGAACACCTTGGACGCGCCGCGCAGCAACGCCGAGTAGGCGGCCATCAGACCCACCGGTCCCGCCCCGTACACCGCGACCGTCTCGCCGGGCGACACCTGCGCGAGCTCGCAGCCGTGGTAGCCGGTCGGGAAGATGTCGGCCAGCAGAACGTAGTCCGTCTCGTTCTCGTCGCCCTCGGGCAGCTTCAGGCAGTTGAAGTCGGCGAACGGCACCCGCAGGCGCTCGGCCTGGCCGCCCATGTACGGGCCCATGGCCACATAGCCGTAGGCGCCGCCCGCGAAACCGGGGTTGACCGTCAGACAGAACCCGGTCTCCCCGGCGAGACAGTTCTTGCAGAACCCGCACGCGACGTTGAACGGCATGACGACGCGGTCGCCCACCTTCAGGGAGACCACACCGTCGCCGAGCTCCTCGATCACGCCCAGGTTCTCGTGGCCGAAGACGATGCCCGGCTCGGCCGCCGTGCGCCCCTCGTACATGTGCAGGTCCGAGCCGCAGATCGCGGACGACGTGACCCGGACGATCACATCGTTGGGGTGCTGGATCTGCGGATCGTCGACCTCCGCCACCGTGACACTGAAGGGCCTCTCGTAGACAACGGCTCTCACCTCTGTCACCTCCGCGTCTGACGCCGGATGACGGTGGCGAGCGCGGACCGCCGCCGAGGGCGCGCGAAAAGAGCGGGCCCCCGGTCGTCGCCGTGGCCTCGAACCCTCGCTTCACCGCCTGGTACTTCCAGGTAACTCCGGTACCTCGGGCACCGCAACCGTCGCAGGTGAGGGGGCCTGGGCGTCACAAATAGTCGAAGAAGCGGGTCCACCAGGTGGCCCGGCCTGGCTCCTCGGCGGCGAGCCAGGTGCTCACGCCGTCGTAGGGGCGCCGCAGCAGCCGTACGGGCACCGGGGTGCAGCCGAGGTCACGGAGAGCGGCCTCGATCGCGCTCAGCGGTCCCGGTGCGACGGCGCCCTCCGGGGCGTCGTGGCCGAACGGACCCGGGACGGTCACGGCCGCCAAGTCGCCGTAGTTGCTCAGCCGGAGAAGGAGAGGTGCCCCCGCGCCCCTCGCCTCGCTCGGTATCACGATCTCGAACGAGTAACCGGCGTCCTGGATCTGGTCGTCCAGGTGGCAGGGGTGGCCGAGGTCGCGGGTCAGACGGTCCCTGAGCCGGGTGGCTCGCGCCCTCGCCCGGGCGTGGTCGAAGCCGTCGGGAAACTCCAGGTGGGCGGGTCCGGGCAGCCGGTCCAGGGTGCGGAGCAGGGCCGTCGTCCGCGCGTCGTCGTTCATCGCGGTCACCTTATGCAACCGGCGGGCGGTCGGTGCCGTCCCCCTTCACGGGGTCGGAGTGATCAACTCCTGGGCCGGTGCGGGAGGCGGGGACTGTGGGTGTGGGCGGGCTGGGGAAGATCCTCGGGTGGGGAGTGGTGTTCGTTCCGCTGTCGGTGCTGCTCCTCGTGCGGGTGGGTGGGCTGGACGGGGGAACGCCGGTCGCCGTGGCGGTGGTGCTGTTTCCGTACGCGGCCGTGCTGAGCGTGCTCGTGCTGCTGCTGGTGCTCGGGGTGCGGGCGCTGCGGTCCTGGCCGGTGGTCGTCGGCGCGGCGCTGCTCGCTACCGCTCATGTGGCGTTGCTGGTGCCGCGGTTCATGCCGGACGGGGAGCATGTCCCGCCGGGGGCGGCCGAGTTGCGGGGGGCCACGCTCAACACCCACGTGGGAAAGGCGGACGCGCGGGCGGTCGTACGGCTGGTGCGGTCCGAGCGGATCGACGTGCTGGCGGTGCAGGAGCTGCCGTCCGCGGGGGTGGCCGCGCTCGCGAAGGCGGGGCTTGGGCGGGTGCTGCCGTACCGGGAGCTGCATCCCGAGAACGACTCCTCGCTGTACTCCCGGCTTCCGCTGACGCACGGCGGCCCGGTGAAGGCCGGCACCGCCTGGCCCCAGACCACCGCGCGGGTGAAGGTCGGCGGGCGGAGCGTACGGCTGGTGGCCGTCCACACGTACTACCCGCTCGGTGACGCCGCCCGCTGGGGCCGCGACATGACCGCCCTGACCTCGGTGGCCCGCGCCGACGGTCCCGACACGGTGTTCCTCGGCGACTTCAACGCCTCCCTCGACCACGCCCTCATGCGCACCCTCCTCTCCTCGGGCCGGCTCACCGACACCCACGCCGAACTCGGCCGCGGCTGGTCGCCCACCTGGCCCGCCGACCGCCCCCTCCTCCCACCCCTGGTCCAGCTCGACCACGTCCTCCACGGCACCGGTCTGGCGGCCCTGTCGGTGACCGAACGCACCGTCCCGGGCACCGACCACCGCGCGGTGATCGCGCGACTGGCGTTGCGTTAGGCGGCTGGCGTTGCGTCAGACGGTCGTGGCCGGCGCGCCGACCACGGCGCCCGCCGGCGTCTTTCAGGGCACGGGGCGGCGGCTGGGCGACGCGCGGGCGGGCGGGCGGAACAGGGCGTGGGCTGCGCGACCGCCGCGGACCGCTCCGTCAGTCCACGTACCGGGCGAACACCTCGTACGCCGACGCGTCGAACAGCACGAAGCGGACCTCCTCCACCTCTGTGGGCACCATGCGGACCGTCTCCACCGCGATGCGGGCCGCGTCGGCCATCGGCCAGCGGTAGACGCCGGTGGAGATCGCCGGGAAGGCGACCGTGCGGGCGCCGAGTTCGTCGGCGACCTGGAGGGACGCGCGGTAGCAGGAGGCCAGGGGGACGGGGTCGCTGTCGGGGCCCTGCCAGACGGGGCCGACGGTGTGGATGACCCAGAGGGCGTCGAGGCGGCCGGCGGGGGTGGCGACGGCGTGGCCGGTGGGCAGGCCGCGGCCGTGGGAGGAGGCGCGCAGGGCGCGGCAGGCTTCCAGGATGGCGGGGCCGCCGCGTCGGTGGATCGCGCCGTCGACGCCTCCGCCGCCGAGGAGGGAGGAGTTGGCCGCGTTGACGATCGCGTCGGCGCGCTGACGGGTGATGTCGCCCAGGACGAGCCGCAGCGTGGTCATCTCTGTCTCAGCCTCCTCCAGACCGCCTTGGCGGCGTTGTGCCCCGACATGCCGTGTACCCCGGGACCGGGCGGTGTCGCGGAGGAGCACAGGAACACCGCCGGGTGCGGGGTGCGGTACGGGAACGCCGACAGCCGGGGGCGCAGCAGGAGCTGGAGCCCGGAGGCCGCACCGCAGGCGATGTCGCCGCCGACGTAGTTGGCGTTGCCCGCGGCCATCTCGGCGGGGCCCGCGGTGGCGCGGGCGAGGACGCGGTCGCGGAAGCCGGGGGCGAAGCGCTCCATTTGGCGCTCTATCGCGTCCGTGAGGTCGCCGCTCCAGTTGTTCGGGACGTGCCCGTAGGTCCAGAAGACGTGCTTGCCCTCGGGCGCACGGGAGGGATCGGCCACGCTGGGCTGCACGGTGATCATGAAGGGTTTCCCGGGAGCGCGGCCGTCGCGGGAGGCGGCGCGCAGCGCGCCGTCGATCTCGGCCCGGCTCGCGCCGATCTGCACGGTGCCCGCGACACGCGCCTCGGGGGCGGTCCACGGGACCGGGCCGTCCAGCGCGTAGTCGATCTTGAAGACGCTGGGGCCGTAGCGGTAGTGGTCGTAGTAGCCGCCGAAGCCCGCGATGCGGGCGAGCGCGGTGGGCGAGGTGTCGAAGACGTAGGCGCGGGCGGGCGGGAGGTCGTCCAGTCGCTTGACCTCGTAGTCGGTGTGCACGGCGCCGCCGAGGTCCTTCAGATACGCCGCGAGCGCGTCGGAGATCGACTGGGAGCCGCCCTCCGCCACCGGCCAGCCCCGGGCGTGCGCGGCCAGGGCGAAGACCAGGCCGATGGCGCCGGTGGCGAGACCGTTCAGCGGGGCCATCACATGGGCGACCAGGCCGGAGAAGAGGGCCTGCGCGCGTTCGTCGCGGAAGCGGCGCATCAGCGCGGTGGCGGGCGGGAGCCCGGCGAGGCCGAAGCGGGCCAGCGTGAGCGGGTCGCGCGGCAGCGCCGTGGACGGCAGGGACATGAAGTCCCGGACCAGGGTGTCCCAGTGGGGCAGGAACGGGGCGACCAGCCGCCGGTAGGCGCCCGCGTCGCGCGGCCCGAAGGACGCGGCGGTCTCCGCCACCGACCGGGCGAGCACTGCCGCGCTGCCGTTGGGGAACGGGTGCGCCATGGGCAGCTCGGCGTGCAGCCAGCGCAGGCCGTACCGCTCCAGTGGGAGGGCGCGGAAGGCGGGCGAGTTGATGCCGAGCGGGTGGGCCGCCGAGCAGGGGTCGTGACGGAAGCCGGGGAGGGTCAGCTCCTCGGTGCGGGCGCCGCCGCCGACGGTGGACCGGGCCTCGAAGAGAGCCACGGAGAAGCCGCGCCGGGCCAGTTCCACGGCGGCGGTCAGTCCGTTCGGCCCCGCACCCACCACGACGGCATCGAGCATCGACGGCACCTTCGGACCCCCTCGTCGGCCGGTGGCAACTCGGATCAGGATAGGCGGGCGGCCCGTCGCTCCCCCGGCGGGTGGCTCCCCGCCCGGTTCAGGACCCGGTACGCAGCAGCTCTCCCACGCGGCGCGCGGTCGCGGCGTCGCGGGCGGCGGTGAACGGCAGGACGTTGCCGCCGGTTATACGGAACGGTTCGCCGGTCAGGGTGAGATGGGCGCCGCCCGCCTCCTCCACCAGGAGCAGGCCCGCCGCGTGGTCCCAGGCGGCCTCCCAGGAGAAGGCGACAGCGTCCGTCTCGCCCCGGGCGATGGCCAGGTACTCCAGGCCGGCCGAGCCGCAGGAGCGCGGGGAGACGCCGTCGGTCCACAGGGCCCGCAGAGCGCGCTTCTGTTCCTCGGTGGTGTAGTCGGGGTGGGACACGGCGACGGTGAGGTCACGGCCGGGCTCCGGCGGTCCGGCGAACAGGCGCTCCCCGTCGAGGAAGGCGCCCTGGCCGCGCACGGCGGTGGCCATCTGGTCGCGGACCGGCGCGTACGTCCAGGAGGCGAGCACGGTGCCCCGGTGGGCGAGCGCGACCAGGGTGCAGAAGCCGTCCTTGCCGTGCACGAAGTGCCGGGTGCCGTCGACCGGGTCGATGATCCAGACCGGGGCGTCCCCCTTGATCGCCTCGTACGACGCGGGGTTGGCGTGCACGGCCTCCTCGCCCACGGCGACCGAGCCGGGCAGCAGGGCGCACAGGTCGGCGGAGAGACGGCGCTCGGCGAGCCGGTCGGCGTCCGTGACCAGGTCGTGCGGGCCGCTCTTCTGGTCGACCTCGTGCGCGGCGAGTCTGCGGAAGCGGGGCAGGATCTCGGCCGCGGCCGCCTTGCGGATCGCCTCCTCCACATCGGCGGAGTGCCGGGCGAGAAACTCTTCGAGGGCTTCCGTGTCGTCGATCATGTGTCCATGAGACCACGCTCGGCGGACATTCCCCCGTCAGGCTGTGGACAACCCGGGAAGCGCCTGGTCAGCCGCTTGTGGACCACGGGCCGGACCGCCATCCGAAGCCTGCCTCAGCGGCCCACCGCGTACCCCTGCATCCCGCGCGGGTTCGCGGCCGCGGAGAGCACTCCCGTCCGGGGGTCACGCGCGACCGCGCACAGCCGTCCCTCCGACCACGCGGGCCCCACGGTCACGTCGTGTCCCCGGCGCCGCAGCTCCGCGACCACGGCCTGCGGCATCCGGGACTCGACGGTCACGCTGCCCGGGCGGCTCGTGCGCGGATGGAAGGAACCGGGAAAGCCGTCGTTGTGCCAGTTCGGGGCGTCGATCGCGCCCTGGAGGTCGAGGGCGCCGCGCACCGGGGCGCGCAGGGCGGCGGCGAGGAAGAAGTGGAACTGCCACTGGTCCTGCTGGTCGCCTCCGGGGGTGCCGAAGGCGAGTACGGGCATGCCGTCGCGCAACGCGAGGGAGGGGGTGAGGGTGGTCCGGGGGCGGCGCCCCGGCGTCAGGGAGTTGGGCAGCCCCTCCTCCAGCCAGGCCATCTGAAGCCTGGTGCCGAGCGGGAAGCCGAGTTCGGGCACGACCGGGTTGGACTGGAGCCAGCCGCCGCTGGGGGTCGCCGCGACCATGTTGCCCCAGCGGTCCACCACGTCGAGGTGGCAGGTGTCGCCCCGGGTCGCACCGTCGGCACTCACCCGCGGCTCACCGGGTTCGCCCGGTCCGAGCGCCCCGAGCACCGGTTCGCCCCCACCACCCAGCCCCACGGTCGGCTCCCCCGCCCCCGGCGGACTCCCGGCGCCTGCGTCCCCCCGCTTCCCCGCCCGCGAGGGCAGCCGTGGCGCACGCCCGTCCACCGCCCCCGGCCGCAGCTCGTACGACGCCGACTCCCCCACCAGTCCTCGCCGCCCCGCGTTGTACTCCGCCGACAGCAGTCCCGCGACCGGGACGTGAGCCGCGTCGCCGTACCACGCCTCCCGGTCGGCCATGGCCAGCTTGCAGTTCTCGATCAGCAGGTGGACGTAGTCGGCGGAGCCGAACGCGGGCAACTCCGTCGGAAGCAGAGCGAGTTGCTGGAGGAAGGCGGGGCCCTGGCTCCACGGGCCCGCCTTGCAGAGGGTCCAGCCGTTCCAGTCGTAGGTGACCGGGTTCTCGTACGACGCGGACCAGTCGGCCAGGTCGGCTTCGGTGAGCGTGCCGGTGTGGCGTTCGCCGCTGGTGTCCAGGGTGGGGCGGCGGGACTGGCGCAGCAGGGCCTCGGCGATGAAGCCGGAGCGCCACACCTCGCGGGCGGCGTCGATGCGGGCCTCGCGGTCGCCGGCGTGGGCGGTCTCGGCCAGCAGCCGCTTCCAGGTGGCGGCGAGCGCGGGGTTGCGCAGCAGCTCGCCGGGGCGGGGCGAGCGTCCGCCGTGGAGGTACACCTCGGCCGAGGAGGTCCACTCGGTCTCGAACAGCTCCCGCACGCTCTCCACGGCCGCGCCGACGTTCTCCACCGGCGGGTGACCGTGCCCGGCGTACCCGATGGCGTACTTCAGCACCTCGTCCAGGGGCTTGGTGCCGTGGTCGCGCAGGAGCAGCAGCCAGGCGTCGAAGGCGCCGGGCACGGCGGCGGCGAGCGGGCCGGTGCCGGGGACGAGGTCGAGACCGAGCCCCTGATAGTGCGCGACGGTGGCTCCGGCCGGGGCGACACCCTGCCCGCACAGCACCCGGACCTCGCCCCCGGCCGGGGCGAGCAGGATCGGCACCTCTCCCGCCGGGCCGTTCAGATGCGGCTCGACCACGTGCAGCACGAACGCCCCCGCCACCGCCGCGTCGAAGGCGTTGCCCCCGTCCTCCAGCACGGCCATCGCGGACTGGGAGGCGAGCCAGTGCGTGGAGGAGACCATGCCGAAGGTGCCCTGGAGGGTGGGGCGGGTGGTGAACATGGGGTCTCCCGTCTGCGTGGCCTGCACCTGCGGGACGAGACTTTCCGCCCGGCCGCCCGCACGTCAACCACGCCCGCGCACGCGCGCGTCGGCCCGGTCCCGCCCGCGCGTCGGCTCACGCCTCCGCCGCGCCCTTCACCCCGGCCAGCGTCTTCTCGATGCCCGCGCGGAGCAGGGCGAGTCGGCCGTCGACGATCTCCTCCTCCCGCTCCGGGTACCGCTCGACGTAGGCGTTCATCGGGCCACGCCCGGAGCCGAAGCGCATCCCGTGCCGCAAGCGGGTGCCCGAGCCGTCCGCGAGCGGCTCCAGGGTGAACGTCCAGACCGCCAACGGCTCGCCGAGTTCACGCTCGTTGTAGCGGACGACCTCCCACTCGAAGACCCGGGGCTCGGTGACCTGCGCGATGCGGCTGACCGTGCGCCACTCGCCGAGTACGTCGTTGTGGTTGCGGCCGGAGAAACACGCGCCGACAGCCGGTTCCTCGGCTCCGTCGAGCCACTCCACGTCCTGAAGTTCCGGGCTGTACCTGGCCGGTGTGGAGATGTCCGACACCAGCGCCCACACCCGCTTGGGCTCGGCGGCGATGTCCGTCGCGCACTCCACGCGGGGATTGTCGGCAAGTCGCATATCATCTCCCTGAGTTGTCGAAGGCGATGACCGAAGTATGTGCCGCGGCGCGGGGGAACGCGGAGCAGCCCCGCCGGTCGTCCGACTCCGGCGGGGCTCCTGCGGATCGCGGTCAGGCCGTGTGCGACGTCAGGCAGTGCGCGACGTCAGACCGTACGTGACATCAGGCCGTGTGCAGCGTCAGCCCGTACCGGCCGAGGATCTCGTTGATCGGCTGGAACCAGGTCTCGCCGCCGCTGGAGCAGTTGCCCCAGCCGCCGGAGGTGACGCCCTGGGCCTGGTCGCCGCTGATGAACGAGCCGCCCGAGTCGCCGGGTTCGGCGCAGACGTTCGTCCTGGTGAGCTGATGGACCGCGCCCTGGCTGTAGTTGACCGTCTCGTTGAGGGCGAGGACGGTGCCGCAGTGCCAGTGGGTGGTGGAGCCGGAGCGGCAGACGGAGGTGCCGGGCGGCGCCACGTTGGAGCCGCGCACCAACTGGTCGGAGACGGTGCCCCAGCCGAGCACGACCGGTACGGTCCACCAGCCGCTGCCGACGTTCACCCAGGCGTAGTCGTTGTCCGGGAAGGACGACCCCTGGAAGTTGCCGACGTAGGAGCCGTCCCAGCCGTAGACGGCGGCGGAGGGCTGTCCACAGTGCCCGGCGGTGACGAAGCCTCCGTAGACCGAGAAGCCGATGGAGCAGCGGACGTTGCCGGTGTAGAAGGGGTCGCCGCCGACGGTGCCCGCGGCGAGGGTGCCCGCCGCCTTGGAGACGGTCGCGACGGTGACGGGTCCGGCGGCGCGGGCGCGGGTCAGGAAGCGCTGGACATCGTTGTCGGCGCGCCGGTCGCGCACCACGTCCACGACGACGGTGCCCGCCTTCGGGTCGACGTGCCAACTGCTCACGCCCGAGGGCGCCTCGATGCGGTCGATGCGGGCCTTGGCCGCGTCCAGTTCACGGGCGCTGTGGCGGACGGTACGGACCGCGGCACCGGCGTCGCGCAGGGCCGCGCGCGTGGCCGGGGAGGCGGCGCCGGTGACGGCCACGGTGAGCCGTCCGCTGTCCGCGTCGTACCAGGAGCCGCCGTACGCCGCCCCGGCCGTCTTGCGGACCAACGGGTCGAGCTTCGTGGCCGTGCGCTCCGAGGCGAGCCGGGCCTCGGCCTGTTCCCTCGTCAGGCCGAAGTCGTGCCGCATCGCGGTCAGGAGCCCCTCGGAGGCGGGGGCCTTCGCGGTGGCGGTGGAGTCGTGGGCGGTCGCGGGGGCGGTGCCGGCCACCGTCATTCCGCCGAGCATGAGGAGTGCGGCCCCGGCCGCGCGCAGAAGTCGCTTGCGTCTCAAGGGAGTTGCCCTTCGTCGTTCCAGCAAGGTGGGGGTGGAACAGCCGATTTCTGAGAGCGCTCTCATGTGTGCGGGGCAGAGCCTAGTCGCGCCCCTGTGACAGGTCCATACCAACGGACGGAATCCGCGGGGACCATCCGCCGGAACGGACAATTACCGCCATACGGCGCCTTCTTGAACGGGCTGGGTCACCGGCCGAGTACGCAGCGAGTTGGCCCTTCCGCGCCGGAGTCAGTCGTGTGAGACTGTCGTCTCCGTCCACCCTGCGGACCCTTCCGCACCCCCTCCCCCACGAGAAGTGCGCCGTGCGATCCCTTCCTCTGCCGCTCGCCCTCACCGCACGCCTGTCTCCCGTCGTCGTGCTGGCCTGCGTGGGCTGGACCCTGTCCTCCGGCCCGGCCACGCCCGCCGCCGCAGAGCACCGCTCCACCGGTCAGGAGAGCGCCCCGGCCGCCTCCTCCGACGGCGGCGGCGCCGCCTCGTCCTCCGCCCCGGCGGTGAAGACCTACGCCGCGGCGCCCGCCCCGTGCACCGGTGTGCCCGCCGGCACCATCAAGTCCCTTGTCCCCGGCGCCAAGACGGCGGGCAAGGAGATCCCCTCCACCGACTCCACGCTGCGCCGCACCTGCTCCTGGAACGCCCTCAAGGGTTTCGACTACCGCTGGCTCGACGTCTCCTACGAGGTCACCGCGTCCGACCAGGAGGCGACCAAGGAGTACCAGCAGCGCGTCACCGAGAAGAGCGGCGGCGGCTCGGTCCCCGGCCTCGGGGACAGCGGCTACTCGGTCGTGAACCTCACCACCGAGGACAAGCAGCAGACCCGTGAGGGCCTGGTGCTGGCCCGCGCCTCCAACGCGCTGGTGGTCATCACCTACAGCGGAAGCGACTTCGAGAACAAGAAGGCCCCCGCGACCGACGAGATCAACAAGGGCGCCATCAAGGCGGCGAAGGCCGCGATGGCCACCCTGAAGGGCAGCGCGGGCAAGTCCGGCTGACCGAAGCCCACAAGCCTGGTCCGGGACCGGGCTCGCGACCCAGGTGCCAGGCATCGGGCCCGCCCCCTGAACGACAGCACGGAGCCCCGGCGATCCCTCCGGTCGCCGGGGCTCCGCGTCTCGTGACACGCTTAAGCGGTCTGCTCCTTACGGCCCGTAGCCGCCGTGAGCGCCAGGTACAGCACCAGTGACGTGCCCAGGCCCACCGCCCAGCCGTAGTCGGCGAGCGGCTTGAGGAAGGGGACGGGGCGGCCGTCGATCAGGGGATGGAAGTCGGCGCCCCCGACGGCGAGGATGCCGCCGGCCACGAAGGCGGCCACCGCGCGCCAGTTCCAGCCGCCCGAATACCAGTAGCGGCCGCCCTCGCGGTAGAGGTCGGTGAGGTCCAGGCGGGTGCGGCGCACCAGCCAGTAGTCGGCGATGAGGATGCCCGCGACGGTGCCGAGCAGGCCGCCGACCAGGCCGAGCCAGGTGAAGATGTAGCCCTGGGGGTCGGAGTAGAGCCGCCACGGGAAGATCAGCACCGCGAGGACGGCGGTGATCAGGGCGCCGGTGCGGAAACTGACCTTGCGGGGCGCGATGTTGGAGAAGTCGAAGGCCGGGGAGACCAGGTTGGCCGCGATGTTCACCGAGAGGGTCGCGACCAGCACGGTGACCAGGGCGTAGAGCAGGCCCACCACGTTGTCGGTCTTGGCGGCGAGCTGGACCGGGTCCCAGATCGGCTTGCCGTAGACCGCCTGCGAGCCGGAGGTGACCAGGACCGACAGGAAGGCGAACAGCGTCATGGTGGTGGGAAGTCCCAGGGCCTGCCCCCGCGTCTGGGCACGCTGGCTGCGGCCGTAGCGGGTGAAGTCGGGGATGTTCAGGGAGAGCGTCGACCAGAAGCCGATCATGCCCATCAGGGAGGGCCAGAACAGCTTCCAGAAGTCGCCGCCCCAGCCGAGCCTGGAGGGCTGGTCGAAGAGCGGGCCGACGCCGCCGGCCTTGACGCTCATCCACCACAGCATCACGAAGGCGCCGACCAGGACGAAGGGCGCGGCCCAGTTCTCGAAGCGCCGGATGGTCTCCATTCCCCGCACGATGATGGCGACTTGGAGCACCCAGAAGAGGGCGAAGGACAGCCACATGGTCCAGGCGTAGCCGCCGATGTGCGAGGCGTTCGACCAACTGCCGCCGATGAGCTTGCCCGCGAGGAAGTAGATCGCCTCGCCGCCGATCCAGGTCTGGATGCCGAACCAGCCGCAGGCCACCAACGCCCTGACGACAGCGGGCAGGTTGGCGCCGCGTATGCCGAAGGAGGCGCGGGCGAAGACCGGGAAGGGGATGCCGTACTTGGGTCCCGCGTGCCCGGTGAGCAGCATCGGCACGAGGACGACCAGGTTGGCCAGGGCGATGGTGAACACCGCCTGCTTCCAGTCCATTCCCACCGCGATGAGCCCCGAGGCGAGCGTCCAGGAGGCGGTGTTGTGGGCCATGCCGACCCACAGTGCGGAGAAGTTGTAGGTGGTCCAGGTGCGCTTGGCGACGGGGACGGGGAGCAGGTCCTCGTTGGCGAAGCGGCCGCTGGGCTGGGGAGCCTCGGCGGGGATCTCCACCCGGCCGTCGGGGAGGGTGACTTGGGCGGTCGGCGGCGAGGCGGTGGGTGCGGTGTCGGTCATGGGACAGGCCAATCGGATGAGTGGGACGACGGGACAGGCCGTGCGGGTGGCGCCGATTGGGGGGTGCGTCCGTAGATTCCGTACGGGCGTCCGGACCCCCTCCCGCGCAAGGGACGTGCGGAGAGGGGGAGTTCGATCCGACTGCGGGCGGTCAGGCGGGCCGGGCCTCAGGCGTTGAGCGCCGGGATGACCTTCGCGCCGTAGGCGTCGATGGTCGCCTCCTGCGCGTCGTGCATGTCGTAGACGGCGAACTGGTCGACGCCCAGCTCGCGCAGCGCGGTCAGCTTCTCGATGTGCCGTTCGACGGGACCGATGAGGCAGAAGCGGTCCACGATCTCGTCGGGCACGAACTGGGTGTCGGGGTTGCCGCTGCGCCCGTGGTGGGCGTAGTCGTAGCCCTCGCGGGACTTGATGTAGTCGGTGAGTTCGTCGGGCACCTGGGCCGAGTGCTCGCCGTACTTGGCGACGAGGTCGGCCACGTGGTTGCCGACCATGCCGCCGAACCACCGGCACTGGTCGCGGGCGTGGGCGAGTGCCTCGGGCGAGTCGTCCTCGGTGACGTAGGCGGGGGCGGCAACGCAGATGGTGACCTCGAAGGGGTCGCGCCCCGCGGCCACGGCGGCGTCCTTGACGGCCTTCACCATGTACTCGGTGAGGTAGAGGTCGGCGAGCTGGAGGATGAAGCCGTCGGCCTCCTCGCCGGTCATCTTCAGCGCCTTGGGCCCGTACGCGGCCATCCACACCGGGAGGCGGGCGTCCGGGCCGGCCCAGGGGAAGCGGACGACGGTGCCGCCGAGGTCGGCCTCCTCGCCCCGGCCCAGGGCGCGGATGACCTTCATGGCCTCGCTGATCCGGGCGAGCGTGTTGGGCTTGCGGCCGGCGACGCGCATCGCGGAGTCGCCCCGGCCGATCCCGCACACCGTGCGGTTGCCGAACATGTCGTTGAGGGTCGCGAAGGTGGAGGCGGTGACCTCCCAGGTGCGGGTGCCGGGGTTGGTGACCATGGGCCCGACGGTCAGCCGCTCGGTGTTCGCGAGGATCTGGCTGTAGATGACGAACGGCTCCTGCCAGAGCACGGCGGAGTCGAAGGTCCAGCCGTACGTGAAGCCGTTGGCCTCGGCGCGCTTCATGAGGTCGACGACGCGGGAGGCGGGCGGGTCGGTCTGGAGGACTAGTCCGAAGTCCATGAGCGCCACTCCTAGTTGAGGTACTGACAGGTGGAGCGCGGGGTGTAGACGCCGTGCCCGGCGTGCCCGGTGTACTCCCGCTCGGTGATCACGGGCACACCGCGCGACAGCACGGTCTCGACCCGGCCGGTGACGCGCCGGCCCTCGTATGCCGAGTAGTCGACGTTCATGTGGTGCGTCTCGGCGGAGATGACCTGCTCGGTGTGCGGGTCGTAGATCACCACGTCGGCGTCGGCGCCGGGGGCGATCGTGCCCTTCTTCGGGTACATGCCGAACATGCGGGCCGGGGTGGCGCAGGCGATCTCGATCCAGCGGCGGCGCGAGATGTGGCCCTCGACCACGGCCTGGTGGAGGAGGTCCATGCGGTTCTCCACGCCCGGCATCCCGTTGGGGATCTTGGAGAAGTCGCCCCGGCCCAGTTCCTTCTGGCCCGAGAAGCAGAACGGGCAGTGGTCGGTGGAGACCACCTGGAGGTCGTTGGTGCGCAGGCCCCGCCAGAGGGCGGCCTGGTGCTCGCGGGGCCGCAGCGGGGTGCTGCACACGTACTTGGCGCCCTCGAAGTCCGGCTCGGCGAGGTTGTCGGTGGACAGGAACAGGTACTGCGGGCAGGTCTCGCCGAAGACGTTCAGCCCCTCGTCACGGGCGCGGGTCAGCTCGGCGACCGCCTCCTGCGCCGAGACGTGCACCACGTACAGGGGCGCGCCGGCGACCTGGGCCAGCTTGATCGCGCGGTGGGTGGCCTCGGCCTCCAGCAGGGCCTTGCGGACCTCGCCGTGGTAGCGCGGGTCGGTCTCGCCGCGCGCGAGGGCCTGCTCGACCAGGACGTCGATGGCGATGCCGTTCTCGGCGTGCATCATGATCAGCCCGCCGTTCTCGGCGGCGCGCTGCATCGCCCTGAGGATCTGGCCGTCGTCGGAGTAGAACACGCCGGGGTAGGCCATGAACTGCTTGAACGAGGTCACGCCCTCCTCGACCAGCAGGTCCATCTCCTTGAGCGTCTCCTGGTTCACATCGGAGACGATCATGTGGAAGCCGTAGTCGATGGCGCAGTTGCCCTCGGCCTTCTGGTGCCAGGCGTCCAGGCCCTCGCGGAGGGTGCCGCCGACGTTCTGGATGGCGAAGTCCACGATGGTGGTCGTGCCGCCCCAGGCGGCGGCGCGGGTGCCGGTCTCGAAGGTGTCGGCGGCGTACGTGCCGCCGAACGGCATCTCCATGTGGGTGTGGCCGTCGACGCCGCCGGGGATGACGTACTTCCCCGTCGCGTCGATCACGGTTTCCGCGCCGAAGGCTTCGGCGGCGGGGGTGCCGGTTGCCGCGAGGGCGGCGATGCGGCCGTCCTCGATGAGCACGTCGGCGTGGATCTCGTCGGAGGCGGTGATGACGAGGCCGTTCCGGATGAGCGTGCGGCGGGACATGGGGTCCTCTCCTTGTGGTCCGCTGCGGGTCGTGTGTGGCTGGTCGCGCAGTTCCCCGCGCCCCTGGAAAATCCGCTCGCCGGTGCTTCTACGGCGCCGTCAGCGGGTCGTACGCGTTCGGCTGGCGGTCGCGGTAGAACTGCCACCGGTCCCGCACCTCGCGCAGCTTCGCCATGTCGAGGTCGCGGACGACCAGTTCGGTCTCCTTGTCGCTCGCCACCTCGCCGACGAACTGGGCCTCGGGGTCCACGAAGTACGTCGTGCCGTAGAAGTCGTTGTCGCCGAGGTCCTCGACGCCGACGCGGTTGATGGCGCCGACGAAGTACTCGTTGGCGACGGCGGCCGCGGGCTGCTCCAACTGCCAGAGGTAGCGGGAGAGTCCGCGCGAGGTGGCCGAGGGGTTGAAGACGATCTCGGCTCCGGCGAGACCCAGCGCGCGCCAGCCCTCGGGGAAGTGGCGGTCGTAGCAGATGTAGACGCCGATGCGGCCGACGGCGGTGTCGAAGACGGGCCAGCCGCTGTTGCCCGGGCGGAAGTAGAACTTCTCCCAGAAGCCCTGGACCTGGGGGATGTGGGTCTTGCGGTACTTGCCGAGGTAGGAACCGTCGGCGTCGATCACGGCGGCGGTGTTGTAGAGGACGCCGGGCTGCTCCTCCTCGTACATGGGCAGGACGAGGACGATGCCCAACTCCCGGGCGAGCGCCTGGAAGCGGCGGACCGTGGGGCCCTCGGGAATCTGCTCGGCGTACTCGTAGAACGCCTTGTCCTGGACCTGGCAGAAGTAGGGGCCGTAGAACAGCTCCTGGAAGCAGAGGACTTGGGCGCCCTGGGCGGCTGCGTCACGGGCCGCCTGTTCGTGCACCTGGATCATGGATTCCTTGTCGCCCGTCCAGGCCGTCTGGAAGAGGGCGGCGCGGATCACTCGGCTCATCGGGGACCTCCGGTAGCTCGATGTGGCTGTGGCGGGCATCGGAGACCGGGCAGACGGGGCTTCCGATGCCCGCCCCAGGAGCCTAGGAAGGGCGGGTGGCCGGTTCTGAGTGGCAGGGTGTCACGTGTGCGGGGGTTGGTCGTGTCACCGTGTCACGAGTCGGCGCGCCCATGTTTCGGCCCCGTTTTCCCAGGTCGTGGCGTGTTTCAGTGGCGTTGCGCGTCGTGGGCGAGCAGGGCGATGTGCACCGAGGCCGCCTGCTCGAAGTCGTCGAGGTCGATGCCCAGGCGCGTCTGTATCGCCTCCAGTCGGCGGTAGAGGGCGGGGCGGGAGACGTGGTGGAGCTGGGCGGTGCGGGACTTGTTGCGTCCGGTCGCGAGGTAGGTGCGCAGCACGTCCAGCAACTCGGCGCCCTCGCCGCACAGCAGGCCGTCCAGCTCCCGTTCCGCGAAGGACTGCACCTCGGGGTCGTCGCGCAACAGCCGTACCAGACCGCGCAGATGAACGTCCCGCAGCCGTACCACGGGCGGCCGGTCCAGGGCGGCGTCGGCGCCCGCGAGGGCGTCCGCGACATGGCGGGCCTCGCGCAGCCCGGCGGGTACGTCGTCCCAGGCGTCGCGCGGTTCGGCGGCGGCGACGGAGAGGTCCGGCTCCGTGGTGCGCAGCCGCGCCGCGAAACGGGCGGTGAGCGCCCCGGCGTCCTGGTCGTGGGCGAGGCTGAGCACGGCGGCGGTGACGCCGTCCCCGAGTTCGGCCACGAGCCCGGCCAGCCCCAGCGTGCGCAACACCCGGTCCACCAAGGCGGGTTCGGCGCCGGGCACGACCAGCGGGACGAAGGTGCGCCGGCCGACCGGCAGCCCGGCCGCGCGGGCCCGGGGCAGCAGATGCCGGGCGGGTACGGTGCCGGAGGCGAGGTCGGTGAGCAGGCCGCGCGCGGACTGTTCCTCCCAGCTCGCCGTGGAGCCGCCGCCGAGCATCCGGTGCAGGACCACGGCCTCGGCGGCGCGGTCGGCGAGCAGCCGCCCGGTCGCGGCGTCGCCCCGGTAGCCGCACAGCAGCAGCCGTCCCCAGCGTTCGCCCCGGCCGCCGAGTTCGGCGCGGACCCAGCCGTCGCCCTCGCTTCCTCCCCCGGTGCCCGAGGGGCCCGGGTGGTGCCCCCAGGCCTGGCGGGCGATGCGCTCCCAGTCGCGCAGCACGTCGTCCACGGCGGACCGCTCCCCCGCGGTGGCGAGGACGCGGTGGGCGAGGTTGGTGACCACGACCGGACAGCCGCTGTGCCGGGCGATCTCGTCCAGCAGTCGCTGCAACGGCGCCCCGGCGGTGATCAGCGCGGTGAGCCCGGTGCGCACGGCGTCGGAGAGGCTGACGGCGGCGAACTTCCGCCGCACGAGCCGTGATTGCACCTCCTCGGTCAGCTCCGCGAAGGGGAAGGGCCGGTGCAGGACGACCATGGGGAGCCCGTACCGTTCGGCGGTGCGGCACATGGTGTCGGGCGGGGCGGGGAAGGCGCGGCCGAGGCCGAGGACCACGGCGGCGGCGTCGGCCTGGTGCAGGGAGCGGACGTAGTCGGCCTGCTTGGCCTCGTCTCCCGCGAGGAGCACGCCGGTGGTGAGGACCATCTCGCCGCCGCTGAGCATCACGCCGACGTCGGCGGCCTCGGCGACGTGCACCCAGCGCACGGCGCGGTCGAGCTGTGCCGCCCCGGCCACCACCTCGGGCTCCCCGGCGAGCACGCGTTCCAGGGTGAGCACCTGCCGGACGGAAAGCGCCGGTCCGCCGGAGGGCGCGGCCGGGTGCCAGGACTCCGAGGTGGTGGTCATCGGCGGTACCTCGTCTCTCGTGCGGGCTCCTCGGCGCGCTCTCAGTACGTGCTCCGCAGCGCGTCCTCGAGGATGTCCGCGCCCTCCTCCGCCTCGGCGACGGTGAGCGACAGCGGCGGGGCGACGCGCAGGACGCTGGTGTCGTGACCGCCGCCCTTGCCGACGAGCAGGCCGCCGGAGCGGGCGGACTCCAAGGCGGTGGCCGCCGCGACGGGATCGGCCTCGTCGGTGCCGGGTTTGACCAGCTCGATGCCGATCATCAGGCCGCGCCCGCGCACCTCCCGGACGCCGGGCAGCCGGGCGGCGACGGAGCGCAGCCGCTCCAGGAGCAGCCCGCCGACGCGGCGGGCGTTGCCCTGGAGGTCGTGCTCCAGGTGGTAGGTGAGGTTGGCGAGCCCGGCGGCCATGGTGATCTGGGTGCCGCCGAAGGTGGAGATGCTGTTGGCGTCCAGGCAGTTCATGATCTCGGCGGGAGCGATCACGCCGCCGATGGACATGCCGTTGCCGATGCCCTTGGCGAACGTGACGATGTCCGGCGGGCCGTTGCGGTCGTGCGCCTGCCAGCCCCAGAAGTGGTCGCCGGTGCGGCCCCAGCCGGTCTGCACCTCGTCGGAGATCCACAGGATGCCGTACGCGTCGAGGACTTCGCGGAAGGCGGCGTACAGGCCGTCGGGCGGCGAGGTGAACCCCCCTACGCCCTGGATGGGTTCGGCGATCAGCGCGACGGGGGTGCGGCCCTGGCCGATGAGGTCGCGCAGGTCGGCCACGCAGGCGTCGACGAACGCGCGGTCGTCCAGCTCGGCATACGGCCCCCGGGTGCGGACGGCGCCGTGGACGTAGACGGTCTGGAGCGGGGAGAGCGAGGTCGTGGACCAGGTGCGGTTGCCGGTGATGCCGACGGCGCCGAAGGAGCGGCCGTGGTAGCTGTTGCGCATCGCCAGGACGGTGTTGCCCTGCCGGTAGGCGGTGGCGAGCAGCATCGCGGTGTCGTTGGCCTCGGTGCCGGAGGTGGTGAAGAAGACCCGGGCGTTCGGGATGCCGCTCAACTGGGCGATGCGCTCGGCCAGTTCGACCATCGGGCGGTTCAGGTACAGGGTCGAGGAGTGGATGATCCGCCCGGCCTGCTCACTGACCGCCTTGGTGACCTCGGGCAGGGCGTGCGCGGTCATCGTGGTGAGGATGCCGCCGAAGAAGTCGAGGTAGCGGTTGCCCCGGGCGTCCCAGACGTGGCGGCCCTCGCCGTGGGTGATCTCCAGCGGGTCGTCGTAGTAGAGGGCGAGCCAGTCGGGCATGACCCGGCGGTGGCGGGCGAAGAGGTCGTTCATGGCCGCACCAGCCCTTCGTACGCGTCGGGGCGCCGGTCGCGGTAGAACGCCCACTGCTGCCGTACCTCTTCGATGAGGTCGAAGTCCAGGTCCCGGACGAGGAGTTCCTCGGTCTTGTCGTCGGCCGGATCGCCGACGAACTGTCCGCGCGGGTCCACGAAGTACGAGGTGCCGTAGAAGTCGTTGTCGCCGTACTCCTCCTGGCCGACTCGGTTGATCGCGGCGACGAAGTACTCGTTGGCGACGGCGGCCGCGGGCTGCTCCAACTGCCACAGGTGGGCGGAGAGACCGCGATGGGTGGCCGAGGGGTTGTAGACCAGCTGGGCTCCCTTGAGCCCGAGTTCGCGCCAGCCCTCGGGGAAGTGGCGGTCGTAGCAGATGTAGACGCCGACCTTGCCGACGGCCGTGTCGAAGACGGGCCAGCCGAGGTTGCCGGGTCTGAAGTAGTACTTCTCCCAGAATCCCTCGACCTGGGGGATGTGGTGCTTGCGGTACTTGCCGAGGTAGGTGCCGTCGGCGTCGATCACGGCGGCGGTGTTGTAGAAGAAGCCGGAACCGTCACGCTCGAAGACGGGGGCGACGATCACCATGCCGGTCTCGCGGGCCAGCTCCCGCATCCGGGTCACGGTCGGGCCGTCCGGGACCGGTTCCGCCCAGCGGTAGTGCTCGGGCTCCTGGACCTGGCAGAAGTAGGGAGCGTTGAAGACTTCCTGGAAGCCGATGATCCGTGCGCCGAGCCGGGCGGCCGCGCGGGCGTGCTCCTCGTGCTTGGCGATCATGGACTCGGTGTCGCCGGTCCAGGTGGCCTGCACCAGTGCGGCACGTACGACGTTGGCCATGAGCTGCTCCTTCGACGCGGCGTCCGAGCCCTCCACGCCCGTAGAAACGGCCCGTAGAGGGACGAAAGTAAGCCTCCTGGACGCCCTTGCCAAGACCATCGTCGGCAACCCGCTGAGTCGGTCCCGATTCACACTCCGGTGGGTGAGCGCGCGCGTGTGCGTGCCGTGACGCCCGCTCCCTTGGACGGGTAGCCAACACCAGCGGTGTTACGGCCCGGCTACGCCCGCTTTGCGGTCGGTTTCAGACGTTCGCCAGGGCGCAGAGCGCCGCCAGCTCGTCCATGGACAGGCCGAGCGCCCCGGCGAGGGCGGCCACGGTGAAGAAGGCCGGGGTGGGCGCCCGGCCGGTCTCGATCTTGCGGAGCGTCTCGGCGGAGACCCCGGCCGCCGCCGCGACCTCGGTCATGCTCCGGGGGCCACGGGCCTCGCGCAGCAGCGCGCCGAGCCGTTCGCCGCGTTCGCGCTCTTCTGGGGTGAGGGGGGTGCGCACCATGGCACCCATTCTAATACCGGTATAGTAATTGGCATGATGGAACTCAAGACGGACGCGTCGATCGACGCCATGCACGCGGCGGGACAGGTGGTCGGCCGCGCCCTGACGGCCGTACGACAGGCCGCCGGGACCGGTGTGAGCCTGCTGGAGCTGGACGAGGTCGCCCGCGAGGTGCTGCGCGAGGCGGGCGCCACGTCCCCGTTCCTCGGCTACCGCCCCTCCTTCGCCCCGACCCCGTTCCCGGCGGTGATCTGCGCCTCCGTGAACGACGCGATCGTGCACGGCATCCCCACCGGGTACCGCCTGCGCGACGGCGACCTGCTCTCCGTGGACTGCGGGGCCCTGCTGGACGGCTGGGCCGGCGACTCCGCGATCAGCTTCGTGGTCGGCCGCCCCGACCCGGCCGACCTGCGCCTGATCGAGACCGCCGAGCGCGCGCTGGCCGCGGGCATCGGGGCCGCCGTCGTCGGCAACCGCATCGGCGACATCGCCCACGCCGTCGGCAGCACCTGCCGCCGGGCCGGCTACGGCATCCCCTCCGGCTTCGGCGGCCACGGTATCGGCCGCCGTATGCACGAGGACCCCGAGGTCCCCAACGAGGGCCGCCCCGGCCGCGGCATCCCGCTGCGCCCCGGCATGGTCCTCGCGATCGAACCGATGCTGATCGCCGGCGGCGAGAACGCCTACTACGAGGCGGAGGACGGCTGGACCCTGCGCACCTCGGACGGCTCCCGCGCCGCCCACGCGGAACACACGGTGGCGATCACGGCGGAGGGCCCCAGGGTCCTCACAGCACGACAGCCGGTCTGAGGGAGCGCGGGGCTGTGTCGATGTGCGGCTCCGCCGCCTGGGCGCGAGTACCCGCCGCGGCCCGCGCTCACGAGCCGCCCCCGGCCGCCCCCACCGGAGGCGCCCGCAGGTGCCCTTCGCAGAAGCTCGTGCCAGAGTTGGCAGAAGTGGCCCCCGGCCTCTCCGCACACTGTCGGCGAAGGACGGACAAGATGACCAGCGGTTACACCGGCCCCCCCGAGGGCGACCCCTTCGGGGAACTCTTCTCCCGCTACTTCGGCGGAGCCCCCGGCGCTCCAGGGCAGCCCGGACCCCGCCCCATCGACATCGGCCGTCTGCTCAGCCAGCCGGCCCGCGAGCTGGTCAAGGGGGCCGCGCAGTACGCCGCCGAGCACGGCAGCCGGGATCTGGACACCCAGCACCTGCTGCGCGCCGCGCTGTCCAGCGAGCCGACCCGGAGCCTGCTCAGCCGCTCGGGCGCGGACCCGGACTCGCTGGCCACGGAGATAGACGGCCGCGCGGGTCCCTCCCAGCACCCGCAGGGCAAGGTGCCCCCGACGGCTCTGTCGCTGACCCCGGCGGTCAAGCGGGCGCTGCTCGACGCGCACGACATGGCGCGCTCGACCGGGGCGGGGTACATCGGCCCCGAGCACGTCCTGAGCGCCCTCGCCGCGAACCCCGACTCGGCGGCCGGGCACATCCTGAACGCGGCCCGGTTCCGCTCGGGCCCGCTGCCGCCGTCCCCGCCGGAGGGCGGGCCCGCGCAGGCGCGGGTGGAGCGGCCGCAGCCGACCGGTACGCCGACGCTCGACAAGTACGGCCGCGATCTGACCGAGCTGGCCCGGCAGGGCCGTATCGACCCGGTGATCGGGCGCGAGAAGGAGATCGAGCAGACCATCGAGGTGCTGTCGCGGCGCGGCAAGAACAACCCGGTGCTGATCGGGGACGCGGGCGTCGGCAAGACGGCCGTCGTGGAGGGGCTCGCGCAGCGCATCGCGGACGGTGACGTGCCGGAGGGCCTGGAGGGGCGCCGGGTGGTGGCGCTGGATCTCACGGCGGTGGTGGCCGGCACCCGCTTCCGGGGCGACTTCGAGGAGCGGCTGAACAACATCGTGCAGGAGATCCGCGCCCACTCCGATCAACTGGTCGTGTTCATCGACGAGTTGCACACGGTCGTCGGCGCGGGCACGGGTGGCGAGGGCGGCGCGATGGACGCGGGGAACATCCTCAAGCCCGCGCTGGCCCGGGGCGAGCTGCACATCGTGGGCGCGACGACGCTGGAGGAGTTCCGGCGGATCGAGAAGGACGCGGCGCTGGCCCGGCGCTTCCAGCCGATCCTGGTGCCGGAGCCGTCGCCCGAGGACGCGCTGGAGATCCTGCGCGGGCTGCGGGACCGGTACGAGGCCCACCACCAGGTTCGGTACACCGACGAGGCGTTGTCGGCGGCCGTGGAGCTCTCGGACCGCTATCTCACCGACCGGCGGCTCCCGGACAAGGCGATCGACCTGATCGACCAGGCGGGCGCCCGGGTGCGGCTCGGGGCGCGGACCAAGGGCACCGACGTGCGCGCGATGGAGCGCGAGGCCGAGCAGCTCGCCCGGGACAAGGACCAGGCGGTCGCGAGCGAGCAGTACGAGGAGGCGACCCGGCTGCGCGACCGGATCGTGGAGCTGAAGGAGCGCATCGCGGCCAGCGACGACGGCGAGGCGGACGAGGGCCAGAACCTGGAGGTCACGGCCGAGGCCATCGCCGAGGTGGTCTCGCGGCAGACCGGTGTGCCGGTGAGCCGGCTGACCCAGGAGGAGAAGGAGCGGCTGCTGGGTCTGGAGGACCATCTGCATCAGCGGGTGGTCGGCCAGGACGAGGCGGTACGGGTGGTGGCCGACGCGGTGCTGCGTTCCCGCGCGGGGCTCGCCAGCCCGGACCGGCCGATCGGCAGCTTCCTGTTCCTCGGCCCGACCGGCGTCGGCAAGACCGAGCTGGCGCGGGCGCTCGCGGAGGACCTGTTCGGCAGCGAGGACCGCATGGTCCGCCTCGACATGAGCGAGTACCAGGAGCGGCACACCGTCTCCCGGCTCATCGGGGCGCCGCCCGGCTATGTGGGGCACGAGGAGGCGGGGCAGCTCACCGAGACGGTGCGCAGGCATCCGTACTCCCTGCTGCTCCTCGACGAGGTGGAGAAGGCCCACCCGGACGTGTTCAACATCCTGCTCCAGGTGCTGGACGACGGGCGCCTGACCGACGCGCAGGGCCGCACGGTCGACTTCACCAACACGGTGATCGTGATGACCAGCAACCTCGGCTCGGACGTCATCACCCGGCGCGGCGCCTCGATCGGCTTCGGCCCCGGCGGGCAGGACGCCGACGAGGAGGCACGACGCGAACAGATCCTGCGGCCGCTGCGGGAGCACTTCCGGCCGGAGTTCCTGAACCGCATCGACGAGATCGTGGTCTTCCGGCAGCTCACCGGCGAGCAACTGCGGCGCATCACCGACCTGTTGCTGGAGAGCACGCGTGAACTGGCGCGGGCCCGGGACGTGACGGTCGACTTCACCGACGCCGCCGTCGACTGGCTGGCCGACCGCGGCTACCAGCCCGAGTACGGCGCCCGCCCCCTGCGCCGCACCATCCAGCGCGAGGTCGACAACCAACTCTCCCGCCTGCTCCTCAAGGGCACGGTGCCCGAGGGCGGCCGCGTGACAGTGGACACGAACGCCGAGGGCCTGGACTTCCGGGTCGATCCTCCGGAACAGGCACAACCGGCCCCGGCCCCGACCGCGTCCTGAGTCGGGGTGCCGGGGGGCGGGCGCGGGAGCTCCGCGGGGTCGTCGCGTCGCGTGCGGGTCGTCGCGTCGCGTGCGGCGCGCTCGGCGCGCGGGCCAGAGCCTGTCCGGGGCGCCGTTCGGTCCCGGCCCGCCGCCAGTGCCCGGTCAGTGGCCGGCCGGCCGCACCACCATCGCCGAGCCGCCGCCCCGTCGCACCTTCTCGGCGGCTGCCAGCCAGCGGCCGTCGGGGAGACGCTGGACGCCGGTGGCGGCGCCGATCTCGGGGTTGAGCTTGAAGTTGTGGCCGATGGCTTCGAGGCGGGAGCGCAACGGGCTGTCGTAGAGGGCGGGTTCGAGTTCGGTCTGGGCCGCGTTGCGCTGGCTGGCGCGGGGGGCGGCGATGGCGTCGACCAGGGGGAGTCCGCGGTCGACGAACTCGGTGAGGGTCTGCAGGACGGTGGTGATGATGGTGGCGCCGCCGGGCGAGCCGAGGGCGACCACGGGACGGTCGTGCCGGTCGAGGACGATCGTCGGGGAGATGGAGGAGCGCGGCCGCTTGCCGGGGCCGGGCAGGTTGGGGTCGTGGACGGCCGGGTTGGCGGGGGCGAAGGAGAAGTCGGTCAGCTCGTTGTTCAGGAGGAAGCCGCGGCCGGGCACGGTGATGCCGCTGCCGCCGGTCTGCTCGATGGTGAGCGTGTAGGAGACGACGTTGCCCCACTTGTCGGCGACGGTGAGGTGGGTGGTGTTCTCGCCCTCGTAGGTCGTCGGGGCGGCCTTGCCTCCCTTGGCGCAGGCGGCCGGGTGGCGGGGGTCGCCGGGGGCGAGCGGGCTGGTGAGGACCGACTCGTCCTTGATCAGGCAGGCGCGCGAGTCGGCGTACCGCTGGGAGAGCAGCTCCTTGGTGGGCACGTTCTCGAAGCTCGGGTCGCCCACCCAGCGCCCCCGGTCGGCGAACGCGATCCGGCTCGCCTCGATGAAGCGGTGGAGGTAGCGGGTCTCGCTCGCGCGCGAAAGGTCGGTGTTCTCCAGGATGTTGAGGGCCTCTCCGACGGTGGTGCCGCCGGAGGAGGAGGGCGCGATGGAGTACACCTTCAGGCCGCGGTACGACGTCTCGGTGGGACTCTGCGGCTTGGCGCGGTAGGCGGC
The DNA here is from genome assembly GCF_053600675.1 of Streptomyces sp. NPDC005004. Taxonomy (NCBI): domain Bacteria; kingdom Bacillati; phylum Actinomycetota; class Actinomycetes; order Kitasatosporales; family Streptomycetaceae; genus Streptomyces; species Streptomyces sp. NPDC005004. The sequence continues at coordinate 226,831 of NZ_JBSGAH010000003.1, read as the reverse complement.
GAGGTCCTGGGCGGACAGCCTGCCCGGACGGGCCTTCCAGCCCGAACCCGGGTCGACCGGCGGCTTGTTGACGGTAGTGACGATGTCCCGCCCGAGGTCGCCGTTGTAGACCGCACCGACTCCCTCGCGGCCCAGCTCCTGGTACGTACGCGCCAGTTCCGGGTTCTTGAACGTCGAGCCCACGACCGGCGGCTGCCCACCCGGCAGGAACAGTTTCGCGGTGTCCGGGAAGTAGCGGAACCGCGTCTCGTTGTCGGAGGTCTGCGAGCGGAAGGTGGAGTCCACCGTGAAGCCGTCGCGGGCGATGCGCTCGGCGGGCCGGAGGACGTTCGCCAGCGGTCGCGTGCCCCATTTCCGCAGCGCCGTGCTCCAGGTGGCCGGGGTGCCGGGGGTGCCCACGCTCAGCCCGCTGCTGACGGCGTCCACGAAGGCGAGCGGCTTGCCGTTCTCCTGGAAGAGGTCGCTCGTGGCCGTCAGCGGAGCGGTCTCGCGGCCGTCGATCGTGCGCACGGTACGGGACTTGGCGTCGTAGTAGACGAAGTAGCCTCCTCCGCCGATGCCCGCCGAGTAGGGCTCGGTGACGCCGAGCGCGGCGGCGGTGGCGACGGCCGCGTCGACCGCGTTGCCGCCCTTCCGCAGCACCTCGATGCCCGCGGCGGTGGCGTCGGCGTCCACACTGGCGACCGCGCCGCCGTAGCCGACGGCGACGGGGGTCTTGGCGGGTTGTCCTGCCGTGTGCGGCGGCCCCGCGGCCACCGTCGACAGGACGGCGGCCGAGACGGCGGCCACCGCTATCCCACGCGTGCCAGGACGTGCCATGCGTACCTCCCGGGGGTGACGTCCGCGCAGCGTAACCGGATCGGGGATGTCTCGACAGTACGCCTCCGCCCCCTGTCACACGACCGCCACAGACGGAACGCCGCCGCCCTGCGGCGGGGGCCGGGCGCGGGGCGTCCGGACCGACGGCGGTGGCGCCTTGGGTCCTCGGCCGTCGGGCCCGCTCCCCGCACCGGCCCCCGCGTGGAGCCACTCTCCCGGACGGGGCTCAGACCTCCTTGAGGACCGCCAGGACCCGCTCGGCGGTGGAGACGGTGGACTGCGGGTTCTGGCCGGTGATCAGGTTGCCGTCGGTCACCACGGTGTCGGACCAGGGGGCGCCGGTCCTCAGCTCGGCGCCGCGCTCGGCCAGACGGGTCTGGAGCAGCCACGGTGCCGCCTCGCCGAGGCCGCCCTGGCGCTCCTCGTCGTCCGTGAAGGCGGTCAGGGCGCGGCCCGCGAAGACGAAGGTGCCGTCCGCGCGCCGCGCGGCGAGCAGACCGGCCACGCCGTGGCACAGGGCGGCGATGACCGTGCCGCGCTCGTCCGCACCCGCGAGCAGGGCGCCGAGCCCCGGGTCGGTGGCGAGGTCGGCCATGGGTGCGTGGCCGCCGGGCAGGTGAAGGGCGTCGTAGTCGCCGGCCCGGACACCGGCCAGGTCCAGCGGGGCGTCGAGCTCGGCCGCGATGGACTCCAGGTAGGCCGCGAAGGCGGCGCCGTCGGCGGGCTCGACACCGCCGCGCCCGTCCAGCGAGATCGGGTCGACGGTCGGACGGACCCCGCCGGGGGTGGCGACGTCCACCTGGTGTCCGGCCTCGGTCAGGACACGGTGCGAGGCGGCGACCTCCTCGGCCCAGTAGCCGGTGGGGTGGGCCGTGCCGTCGGCCAGGGTGAGGGTGTCGGCGGCCGAGATGATCATCAGGATCTTCGCCATGGCGGGAAATCTCTTCTCTGAGCGTGAGGTGTGCCCCGGACCCCGGGGCGGCGACGTCCTCAGTTTTCATCAGTTCCGCTGTGCTGCCACGCCTGATCCATAAGTTGCCTTATGTACGGTGGGTTGCGTGACGGACCTCCCTCTGCTGACGGCCTTCCTCGAGATCTACCGCCGCGGTTCGCTGACCGCGGCCGCCACCGCGCTGGGCGTCTCCCAGCCGGCCGTCAGCGGCCGGCTCGCCCGGCTCGAGGAGCAGCTCGGCGACACTCTGTTCACCCGGTCTCGCGGCGGCGCCGAGCCGACCGCCCGGGCGCACGAAGTCGCCCGCCGGATCGCCCCGCACCTGGACGGTCTGCGTCGGGCGCTGGCCGAGGAAGCGGACGAACAGTCCTGCCAGGGCACCGTCAGGCTGGGTGCGGCGGGCGAGTTCACCGCGACCCGTCTGGTGCCCGCGCTCGCTCCCCTCACCCGTCGTGGACTGCGGCTGCACCTCACTCCCGGCGTCGCCGAACCACTGCTCGCCTCCCTCCTCGCCGGGGAGCTGGACCTGGTGGCCTCCCCCGTCCGCCCTCCGGCGAAGCTGCGCGGCCTGGCCGCGACACCCTTCCTGGACGAGGAGTTCGTTCTCGTGGGCACGCCGGCCGATGCCCGCTCCGTCGATCCCGGGCGGCTGGCCGAGGACCCGGTCGCCGCCCTGGCCCACCTGCCGCTGGTGGCCTATGCCGAGGAGCTGCCGATCATCCGGCGTTACTGGCGGAGCGAGTTCGGCCGTCGTCCGCCCAACCCCGTCTCCGTTCTGGTGCCCGACCTGCGGGCCGTGCTCGCGGCCGTGATCGCGGGCGCGGGCGTCTCGGTGCTCCCCCGGTACCTGGCCGAACCCGCCCTCGGCGCGGGCTCCCTGGAACAACTGCACCGCACCGAGGTGCCACCGCTCAACACCCTGTATCTGGTGACCCGTTCCGGTCCCGTCGAACCCGTGGTCCACACGGTGCGCCGCCGGCTCCTCGACCACGCGGCGGCCTGGGGGACCCTGTGACCCCGCGGGCGGGCGGGAAGGACCACCCGGACCTGCGAAAATGCGTGCGATTCCCTGCGGGCCGATACCATGCGCGGCCATGAACGACGACGTACGGAACATCGTCCTGGGTGTCATAGGCACCGGCGTCAGCGCGGCGCTCGGCTGGCTCGCCCGCACCTATCTGTGGCGGCGCAGGCTGCGGCGCAAGCAGGCGTTCTTCGGGCTGCCGGAGAACGCGGAGTCCCTGCTCGTCGTCAACCGCGACCCGGCGGCGACGGAGCCCGCCGTGCACCGCTTCGACGTGTTCGCACTGCTTGAGCTGTCCGCACTGATCAAGGAGTGCGGGGCGCATTTCCAGGTGGTGACGCAGGACGCGACCCATCAGGGGTTCGGGGAGCGCACGGAGTTCTGTGTGGGCGGTCCGGCGTCCAACCGGCGGATGCAGGCCCACATGACGGCACTGCTGCCCGGCATCCGGGTCAACACGGAGAAGGAGAAGGGGCCCAACCGGGGCGCGTTCCGCATCGGTTCGGAGACCTACCGGATGGAACCCGGCACGACCGAGTACGTGCTGCTCGCCAAGGTCACGGCGGGGCGCGAGACCCGCCCGGTGTTCCTGTTCTGCGGACAGCGGGCCATCACCAACCAGGCCGCGACACGCTATCTGGCCCGCAATCACCCGCGGTTGGCGCGCAAGCACGGCAACGGCCCGTTCGTGCTGCTGCTGAAGGTGGTCAACTCCCAGGCGTACGGCCCGGATCTGGTGGAACTGGTCGCCGACGTGACGCGGGCCGCGCAGGCACCCTTCCCGGTCGCCGAGGAAGAGGCGCGACCGGCACCCCAGGCGTCGTAGCGTTCACCGCCCGCGTTCAACAGTCACGCCCAACAACCTTTACCCGTACGTAACTTACCGACGGGTTACTTGAGTGAGCAACCCCCCACTACCCTCGGGTCACTTTGCACTGACACGCGTCAGGAGTGACCCATGCGATCCCCCCACCGCACCCTGCGCACCTGCGCCGTCGGCACCGTATCGGCGGCGCTGGCCGCCGGGGCCCTCGTCGGACTGGCACCGGCGGCCCAGGCGGCCGCCCCCGCCGTACGCTTCGTCGACATTCCCGGCGACGGCGACACCGTCCTCAAGGCGAACGTCGTCACACCCTCCGGCGACACCGCCACCGGGCGCCACCCGCTCCTCGTCCTCCCCACCAGCTGGGGTCTGCCGCAGGTGCAGTACCTGGCGCAGGCCCGCAAGCTCGCCGAGTCCGGCTACGTGGTGCTCACCTACAACGTGCGCGGCTTCTGGCAGTCCGGCGGCGAGATCGAGGTGGCCGGGCCGCCGGACGTCTCGGACGCCTCCAAGGTGATCGACTGGGCACTGGCCAACACCCCCGCCGACCCCGACCGCATCGGCATGGCGGGCGTCTCCTACGGCGCGGGCATCAGCCTGCTCGCCGCCGCCCACGACCCCCGCGTCAAGGCCGTGGCGGCGCTCAGCGGCTGGGCCGACCTCATCGGCTCGATCTACTCGGGCCGCACCCAGCACGTCCAGGCGGGCGCCCTCCTGGACGGCGCAGGGCTCGTCACCGGCCGCGAGGGCCCCGAGCTGCGCGGGATCTTCGACAGCTTCTACGCCTCCGACCTCTCCAAGGAGCAGGAGCTGACCGACTGGGGTCACCGGCGCTCGGCGGCCTCCTACCTGGACCGGCTGAACAAGACCAAGCCCGCCGTCTTCCTCGCGGGCGCCTGGAGCGACTCGGTCTTCCCGGCCAACCAGTCCGCCGACTTCTACGAGAAGCTGACCGGCCCCAAGCGCCTGGAGCTGCGTCCCGGCGACCACGCCACCCCGGAGCTGACCGGCCTGTTCGGGCTGCCCAACGACGTGTGGACGGACACCGCCCGCTGGTTCGACCACTATCTGCGCGGCGTGGACAACGGCATCGACCGCGAGCAGCCGGTCCAGCTGGAGTCCCGCGACGCGGGCGGCTACGAGGGCTATCCGGACTGGAAGTCGGTCGCCGCCACCGAGCGCAAGATCGCGCTGGCGGGCACCACGACCATCCACGCCAACGTCGACTCCGGCGCGGACGGCGGCACCGTGCTGCTCTCCGGCGCCCTGGACCAGTTCGCCAAGCTGCCGCCCATGGCCTCCATCCCGCTGCTGCCGCGCCGCTGGGCGGCCGTGTGGCAGTCGGAGCGGGACGCGGCCCCGCAGCGCGTGCGCGGCACCGCCAGACTGCACACCACGCTCACCCCGACCGCCGAGAGCGGCACCCTGGTGGCCTACCTGTACGACGTGGGCCCGCTCGGCATCGGCAAGCTGGTCACCCACGCGCCCCTGACCTGGCACGGGCGGACGCCGGGCGAGCCGTTCGGCGTGGACCTCGACCTGTTCTCGACGGCGTACGACGTACCCGCCGGGCACCGGCTCGCACTGGTGGTGGACACGGTCGACCCGCTCTACATCGAGCACAACCCGTCCGGCGCGCAGCTGACCTTCTCCTCGCCGGAGGCCGACCCGTCGTACGTGTCGGTCCCCCTGCGCGAGCAGTGATCTCCGGCTGCCGCCGGACGAGCATGGCCCGTTGTCCTGCCGCCCCCTTCACGGCTTCGGCGCCGTGGGTGGCTCCCCACCGGGCAGCAGTGCCCCAGGACCGGCCTCGGCCACCGCCACGGCCTCGGTCTTGGGACTGCGCTGCTCCCGGCGGGCCACCCAGCCGGCGAACCACGAGAGCAACATGCACATCCCGATGTAGATCGGCGAGATCACCATCACCACGGGGATGAACGGCAAATCGTAGTCGAGGTTCGAGGCGATGAGCTTCCCGGCGTGGAGGAACTCCTCGTAGGTGATGAGGAAGCCGAGCGAGGTGTCCTTCAGCGCGACCACCAACTGGCTGATGATCGCGGGCAACATGGCGCGCACCGCCTGCGGTACGAGGACGTAGGCCATGACCTGGGTTTTCCGCATCCCGAGCGCGAACGCCGCCTCGCGCTGGCCGCGTTCGACGGCGTTGACGCCGGAGCGGAAGACCTCGGCGAGCACCGAGCCGTTGTAGAGGGTCAGTCCGGCGACGAGCGCGGGCAGCGCCTGCACCTTGAGCGCCACGAAGATGAAAAAAATCATGACCAGGACGGGCATCGCGCGGAAGAACTCCACGACGAGCGTGGCCAGCCAGCGCACCACCCGGTGGTCGGAGAGCCGTCCGACGGCCAGCACCCCGCCGAGGGCGAGGGAGAGCACGGCCGCCATGGCGAACGCCTTGAGGGTGTTGCCGAGGCCGCGCAGCAGCAGCTCCTGGATGCCCTTGTACTCGAACGGCATCCACTTGGTGTAGGTGAACTGGTCGGTGGCGAACAGGAGATGGAGCACCCAGGCGACCAGGCCGAGCAGCACGGCCGTGGACAGGACGGCGTAGAGGGCGTGGCGGCGCCGGGTGCCGGGTCCCGGAACGTCGTAGAGGGCGGTGGTGCCGGTCATCGGGCGACCCCCCACTTGCGCTCCATCAGGTTGAACAGGGCGCTGATCGCCAGGGTGATGACGAGATAGCCGACGGCGATCCAGACGAAGATCCAGACGATGTTGTAGCCCAGCTCGCTCAGCGTCTTGTAGGTGCCGAGGAGTTCGGTGACGCTGAAGGCGCCCGCGATGGCCGAGTTCTTGGCGAGGGCGATGAGGGTCGAGCCGATGGGCGGGATGACCGAGCGGAACGCCTGCGGCAGCACGACCACGCTCAGCGTCTGCGCGAAGGTCATCCCGAGGCTGCGAGCGGCCTCTCCCTGTCCCCGGGGCACGGTGTTGATGCCGGAACGCAGCGCCTCGCAGATGAACGCCGAGGTGTAGCAGCCGAGCGCGACGACCGCGAACGCCTGGAAGGGCAGGACGATTCCGAAACGGGGCAGCCCGAGCAGCACCGCGAAGAACAGCAGGGTGAGCGGGGTGTTGCGCAGCACGGTGACCCACGCGGTGCCGAAGACCCGGAGCGATGCCACGGGCGCGACGCGGAAGGACGCCATCAGGAAGCCCAGGGCGAGCGCCAGCAGGGAGGCGTAGACGGTCAGTTCGACGGTGCCGAGGAAACCCTCGGCGTAGACGGCGAAGTTCTCTGTCAGTACGTTCATGCCGTCCTCGGTCAGCTCGCCGGATAGCGGTCGATCGGTGGAGGTTTCGGTGCGGGCACGCCGGACAGGCCGAGTGTCGCGTCGTACGCCCTCTTCCAGTCGCCGTTCTTCTCGCGGGCGGCGAGGGCGTCGTCCAGGGCGAAGCGCAGGGCGTTGTCGCCGTGCGGGACGCCGATGCCGTAGGGCTCCTTGGAGAACGGCCTGCCGACGACCTTGAGTTCGCCGGGGGCCTTGGCCGCGTATCCGATGAGGATCGCGTCGTCGGTGGTGACCGCGTCGACCTGATAGGTGAGCAGGTTGTCGACGCACACCGAGTAGGTGTCGTAGGCGACCAGAACCGCCTTCGGGTAGTCGTCCTTGATGCGCTGGTACGGCGTCGAACCGGCCGCCGAGCACACGCGTTTGCCGTCGAGGTCCTGCGGGCCGTGGATGTCGTCGGTGTCCTTGCGCACCAGCAGGGACTGCCCCGCCATGTAGTACGGGCCCGCGAAGCCGACCAGTTTCTTGCGGTTGGCGTTGATGGTGTAGGTGCCGACGTAGTAGTCGATCTGACCGTTCTGCAGGGCCGTCTCGCGGTTGGCGGAGGCGATGGTGCGGAAGCGGACGCTGTCGCCGGGGAAGCCGAGGGAGGCGGAGAGCATCTTGGCGATCTCGATGTCGAAGCCGGAGTAGACGCCGGTGGCCGGGTCCTTCTCCCCGAGGTAGGGCTGGTCCTCCTTGGCGCCGACGACGAAGTGACCGCGCTTCTTCGCCCGCCTCCAGGTCGGGGAGCCGGGCAGGGTGAAGTTGCGGTCGACCGAGTAGTGCGGAAGCCGCTCGGGGGCGGGGCCCTTGACCGGCGGGCTGCCGTCCTTGCCGCAGGCGGCGAGCGGAGCCAGCAGGGCGAGCAGCAGCGGCAGGACGCGCAGCGGCCTGGCGCGGGGCGCACGGGTGTCGCGGGACATGGAACGCACTCCCCCGGTCAGTGTTTGAGGATCTTGGACAGGAAGTCCTTGGCGCGCTCGCTGCGCGGGGCGGTGAAGAACTCCTCCGGGGTGCGGTCCTCCACGATCCTGCCGTCGGCCATGAAGACGACCCGGTTGGCGGCGGAGCGGGCGAAGCCCATCTCGTGGGTGACGACGATCATGGTCATGCCCTCCTCGGCGAGCTGCCGCATGACCTCCAGGACCTCGTTGATCATCTCGGGGTCGAGGGCGGAGGTGGGTTCGTCGAAGAGCAGCGCCTTGGGGTCCATGGCGAGGGCGCGGGCGATGGCCACGCGCTGCTGCTGGCCGCCGGAGAGCTGGGCCGGGAACTTGTCGGCGTGGGCCAGCAGGCCGACCCGGTCGAGGAGTTCACGGGAGCGGCGTTCGGCGTCGGCCTTCTTGCGGCCGCGCACCTTGATCTGCGCGAGGGAGACGTTCTCCAGGACGGTCTTGTGGGCGAAGAGGTTGAACGACTGGAAGACCATGCCGACCTCGGCGCGCAGCCGCGCCAGCGCCCGGCCCTCCTGCGGCAGTGGCTCGCCGTCCAGGGTGATCGTGCCGGACTCGACGGTCTCCAGCCGGTTGATCGTGCGGCACAGCGTCGACTTGCCCGATCCCGAGGGGCCGATGACCACGACCACCTCCCCCTTGCCCACGGTGAGGTCGATGTCCTGAAGGACGTGCAGATCCCCGTAGTACTTGTTGACGTCGCGCAGTTCGATCAACGGATCGACGGCCATCCGCAGCCCTACTCACTCTCAGCCGTGTCGTACTCAGCCGTGGTCGTGCTGGCCGCAAACTATCCAGCCGGCCGCCACACGGATGGACGACACGCGCCTTTCGGGCATTAGCCGTATTTACACGCCCCGGCGGGGGGTGGGGCTCAGATCTCGGACAGCTCGGCGTAGAGCTGGGACAGTTCGGGGACGCCGGCGGAGGCCCACGCGCGGCCGCACTCCACGACCTCCGCCTCCCGCCCCGAGGCGAGCCGCAGCACGGGCTCGCCGTCCTCCCGCAGGTGCCAGGCGGCGCCGGGTACGGTCCGCACGACGACGGTGCCCAGATAGAGCCCGGCGTCGTTGCCCAGCCAGGGCAGCGACTCGGTGTCGTCGCGCCAGCGCGGGAGCAACTGGTCAAGGGCCTCCAGGGAGGCCGGGGTGTCGTCCAGGCGGACGCCCGCCGCCTCCGCCTGGGAGCGCAGCAGCTCGCACTCGGAGAGCAGAGCGGCGATGGCCTCGGGATCGGCCGGCAGCACCACGTCAGCGCCCTTGCGGTGCCGGGCCCCCAGGAACGGGATGTTCATGCCCTCAGCGTGGCATCACACGTCGAGGTCGACCACCACGGGCGCGTGGTCCGAGGCTCCCTTTCCCTTGCGCTCCTCGCGGTCCACGTAGGCGTCCTTGACGGCTCCGGCGAAGGGGGCGTTGCCGTAGACCAGGTCGATGCGCATACCGCGGTTCTTCGGGAAGCAGAGCTGGCGGTAGTCCCAGTACGTGAAGGGCTTGTCGTACTTCAGCGGGCGCGGGACCACGTCGGTCAGGCCGGTCTCGCGCAGGGAGGTGAGCGCGGCGCGCTCGGCGGGGGTGACGTGGGTGGAGCCCTCGAAGGCGGCGCGGTCGTAGACGTCGTCGTCCGTCGGCGCCACGTTGTAGTCACCGAGGATCGCGAAGGGGCGGCCGCCCGCCGCGTCGCCGGCCACGGCCGCCTTCAGCGCCTCGAACCACTGGAGCTTGTACGCGTAGTGCGGGTGGTCCACCTCGCGGCCGTTGGGCACGTACACCGACCAGACGCGGACCGGGCCGCAGGTGGCCGACAGGGCGCGGGGCTCGACCACTCCGTCGTACCCCGGGTCTCCGGGCAGTCCCTTGACCACGTCCTCGATGCCGACGCGGGAGAGCACCGCCACGCCGTTCCACCGGCCCGTCGCGTGCACCGCCGCCTCGTAGCCCAGCTCGCGCAGCGGCTCGAAGGGGAACTGCTCCTCGGCGATCTTGGCCTCCTGGAGGCAGAGCACGTCGGTGCCGCTGCTCTCCAGCCAGGCGAGCAGCCTGGGCAGGCGGGCGGTGATCGAGTTCACGTTCCAGGTGGCGATGCGCATGTTCCACAACCTACCCGCCGGGTCCGACAACGGGTCCTCGGGCGAGGGGACCCGGCGGGCTTCAGAGCAGGGCGTCGTCCCCCGGGGCGAGGCGCAGGTGCTCGGCACCGGCGAGGGAGCCGATCTGGCGGTCGTAGATCGGGCGGGCGAGGTCGGTGAGCAGCGCGTCGTGGATGTCGTACGCCCGCTGCGGCTTGACCTCGCGGACGTACTCGATGACCTCGGCGATCTTGTTCCAGGGGGCCATGACCGGCAGCAGCAGGGTCTCCACGGGCTGGTCGGGGACGGTGAGGGCGTCGCCGGGGTGGAAGATCCTGCCGCCGTCGATCAGGTAGCCGACGTTGGTGATGCGCGGGATGTCCGGGTGGATGACCGCGTGGAGTTCGCCGTGGACCTGGACGTCGAAGCCCGCGGCCGTGAAGGTGTCGCCGTGGCCGACGGTGTGCACGCGGCCGGGGAAGGCGGCGGAGATCCGGTCCGCGACCGAGCTCAGGGTCCAGATCCCGGCGCCCGGGTTCGCCTCCATGGCGGTGCGCAGGCGGCCCTCGTCGAAGTGGTCCGGGTGCTCGTGCGTGATCAGGATCGCGTCGGCGCCGACCGCGGCGTCGGTCTCGCTGAAGCCGCCGGGGTCGACGACGAGCGTCCGCCCGTCCTTCTCCAGGCGTACGCATGCGTGGGACTTCTTGGTGAACCTCATGGCTTCCATCCTGTCGCCTCGGACACGTGGGGTCGCGCTAGCGGGATCGCGCGCGTGGGGTCGCGCTCGTGGGAGCGGACTCACGGGGGCGCGCCACGGGGGCGCGCCGTTCACTCGGCGGGCGTGGTCTCCTCGCGGATGACGCGCTGAGCCACCCGGAAGGCACCGGCGGCGGCCGGGACGCCGCAGTACACCGACGCCTGGAGCAGCACTTCCTTGATCTCGGCCGGGGTCAGTCCGTTGCGCAGCGCCGCGCGGGTGTGGAAGGCCAGCTCCTCCAGGTGGCCGCCCGCGACCAGCGCGGTGAGCGTGACACAGCTCCGGGACCTGCGGTCCAGACCCGGGCGGTCCCAGATCTCGCCCCAGGCGTAGCGGGTGACGAACTCCTCGAAGTCGCCGGAGAAGGCGTCGGCCTCCGCGAGCACCCCTTCCACGTGCGCGTCGCCCAGCACCTCGCGGCGGATCTTCAGCCCGGTCTCGTACCGGTCGGCCACACCGGGCGCCTCCTGCGGCACGGCGACGGGCGCGGGGGCGATCTCGGCGAGCGGCGCGACCTGCACGGGCTGCGGCGGTGCGACGAGCGCGGGGGCGACGGCCACGGCGGGCAGCGCCGTCTGCCCGGTCTCGTACGACTGCTGCCAGGCGGTGGAGAAGTGGCGTACGAGGAGGTCGGTGACGGCGGCGGGCTGCTCGACCGGCACCAGGTGGGAGGCGCCGGGGACGACCGCGAGCCGGGCGTCGGGCACCCCGGCGACCAGCGTGCGGGCCTCGGCGGGACCGGTCACCTGGTCCTCGGAGCCGACCAGGACGAGCGTCGGCACGCCGACCCGGCCCAGCTCGGGGCGTACGTCGAAGGCGGCCAGCGCCTCGCAGGCGGCGATGTAGCAGCCGGGGTCCGTGGTGCGCACCATCTGCACCGCCCACTCGGTGATGGCGGGCTGCGCCGCGGCGAACCCCCCGGTGAACCAGCGCTCGGGCGCGCTGCGGGCGATGGGGTCGAGCCCGTTGGTCCGTACGATCACCCCGCGCTGGCGGAACTCGTCGGGAGTGCCGAAGCGGGGCGAGGCGGCGATCAGCGCGAGCGAGGCGAGCCGCTCGGGGTGGCGCAGTGCCAGTTCGAGGCCGACGGCGCCGCCGAGCGCGCAGCCCGCGTAGCCGAAGCGCTGGACGCCGAGCGCGTCGAGCGTGGCCAGCAGCCGGTCGGCCAGCTCGCCGACGGAACCGGCAGGGTGGGCGGGGGCGCCGCCGTGTCCGGGCAGGTCGAACCGGAAGACCCGCCACTGCTTGACCAGTTCAGGCACCTGGCGGTCGAACATGTGCCAAGTCGTCCCGAGGGAGGGCCCGAGAACGATCACGGGGGCGTCTTCGGGGCCGTCGAACCGGTACTGGAGGGCAGGGGTCTTCTTCTCACTCACCGCACCACGCTAACCGCCGGTCGGGTGTGCCCGTTTCGTGGGGGGCGGTGCGCACGGCGCGTCGGCGGGGATCGCCGGGGAATCCTCACACGGTCTTCACGGCAGGCGCGCCTGCCCGGGGTCCACGGTCCAGTGGTTGACGCGCAGCGTCCGCCCGGCGAAGTCGACCTCGGTCTCCTCGACGAACCGGAAGCCGAGGGAGCGGCAGATGCCGTTGGACGGCGCGTTGTCCGTCGCGGGGAAGGCGTGCACGGTGTCCCAGCGGTCCTGCTCGCGGGCGCGCGCGAGCACCGTGCGGACGGCTCGCTTGGCGAGCCCCCGCCCCTGGAACTCGGGCAGCACCATCCACCCGATCTCGGACATCGGTCCGTGGGGGGTGTCGTGCGACCAGAGGGTGACGGTCCCCGCGACCGTCCCGGGGGCGGCGGGGTCCGGGACGATCATCTTGATCCAGGCGTGGTCGGCGGCGGCCTGTGCGGCGTCCCGGCGGACCTTGTCGGCCATGCCCTCGCGGGGCAGCGGGCCGCCGAGTCCGGCCATCATGACGGGGTCGCAGCGCATCCGTATGTACGCGTCGAGGTCGTCCGGGGTGACATCGCGCAGGTCCAACGGGGAGCTCCTGTCCGCGCGTTCGCTGGTGTGGCCGGTCAGGTCGGGTCGGGTCGTCGGCGGGACGGCCGGGGGGCGGGGGCGCCGCGCAGGAGGGCGAGTTCCCGGTTCATCTCCTCGAGGAAGCGGGAGACCACGCCCAGCTCCGCGGGGCTGAAGCGCCGCCGCGCGGCCTCGGTGCCCTGGGCCAGGGGCCGGAAGAAGTCCCGGGCGACGACTCTGGCCGCCTCCGCGTAATGCAGGTGGACGACGCGGCGGTCGTCGTCCGCGCGGACGCGCCGGATGTGTCCCGCCCGCTCCAGGCGGTCCAGGCAGGCGGTCATGGCGCCGGAGGTGAGGTCGAGCTGCCGGCGCAGCCGCCCGGGCGTCACGGGACCCTCCTCGGGATCGGCGTCCAGGATCGCGACGAGAGCCTGGACGTCGGTGAGGTGGAGCCCCTGGGTCTGGGCGAACTCGTGGGCGACGCGGTTGAACTCGCCGTTGAGCCGGCGCAGGAGGACCGCGAAGGAGTGCAACCCCGTGGGGTCGTCCCCCGGAAGAGACGGCGAGGCGTGTTCGGTCCCGTGCATCGGCCCAGTATATGGTTACTCGATCATTGAGATACTTTACGAATGACACATCCGGTCGCATCGATCTTCTCGGGGAGAGACGTATGAGAGCGACACCCGGCTGGACGCGCCGGCTCGTCCCGCTCGTCCTGCTGTTCGTCTGGCTCGGCGTGGGCGCGACGCTCGGGCCCTACGCCGGAAAACTGGGCGAGGTCGCCACCAACGACCAGTCCGCCTTCCTTCCGCAGAGCGCGGAATCGACCAAGGTGCTCACGGCCCGCGAGGCGTTCGACCAGGCGGAGACGCTGCCCGCCATCGTCGTCTGGACGGCGGACGGCGACCGGATCACGGACGCCCGGCGCGCGAGCGCCACCCGGGCGGTCGGTGCACTCGCCGGGCGGAGCGGGATCGTCGGCGCGCCGTCGCCCGCGCTGCCCTCGAAGGACGGGAAGGCGTTGCAGGCCGTCGTCCAACTGCGGCCGGACCTGGGCGACCGGTTGCCCGGTGTGCTGGACGCGGTGCGCGAGGCCGCGCGGAGCGTGCCGGGGACCACGGCGCGGATCGCGGGCCCGGCGGCGAGCCAGGCCGATCTGGGCGACGCCTTCGCGGGCATCGACGGGCTGCTGCTGGGCGTGGCACTCGGCGCCGTGCTGCTGATCCTGCTCCTGGTCTACCGGAGTGTCCTGCTCCCCTTCGTGATCATCCTCGGTGCGGTGTTCGCCCTCGGACTGGCCTGCGCGGTCGTCTACGCGCTGGCCGACCGCGGCGCGGTCCGGGTGGACGGACAGGTGCAGGGCATCCTCTCCATCCTCGTCATCGGCGCCGCCACCGACTACGCGCTGCTGCTGGCCGCGCGGTTCCGCGAGGAACTCGCGACGGGTCGGGACCGGGCCGCGGCGGCGGTGGCGGCGGCCCGCAGGTCGTTCGGCGCGATCACCGCGAGCGCCGCCACCGTCGCGCTCGCGCTGCTGGCCCTGCTCGCGAGCGACCTCACCAACAACCGCGCGCTGGGACCGGTCGGCGCCATCGGCATCGTCTGCGCGGTGCTCTCCTCGCTCACCTTCCTGCCGGCCGTACTGGCACTGCTGGGCCGCAGCGCCTACTGGCCGTCCCGGCCGAGGCCGTCGGACGGGTCCGTGGAGGGGCACGGTGTGTGGCACCGGGTCGCCCGCCGGGTGGGCGCCCGCCCGCGCGCGGTGTGGGTGGTGACCGCGCTCGGCCTCGCGGTGCTGGCGGCCTTCTCCCCCTCGCTGTCCGCGAAGGGAGTGCCCCTCGACGAGATCTTCGTGAACGACGCCCCGTCGGTCGCCGCCCAGAAGACGCTGGGCGAGCACTTTCCCGGCGGGTCGGGCAATCCGGCCGTGATCATCGCCGACGCCGGCCGGGCCGGTGAGGTGACCGCCGCGGCGAGGGCCACCGACGGCGTGGCCTCGGCGGACGCAGTCCCGGCGTCCGGGCGGCCCGGCGGCGGGGCGCCGAAGGTGGTGGACGGGCGGGTCCGCATCGACGCCACCCTCGACGCCGCGGCGGACAGCGACGCCGCCAAGCGGACGGTCGAGCGGCTGCGCGCCCGGGTGCATGCGGTGCCCGGCGCCGACGCGCTGGTCGGCGGCTACACGGCCCAGCAGTACGACACCCAGCGGACCTCGGCCCGGGACCGCGACGTCATCGTGCCGGTCGTGCTGGGGATCATCCTGCTGATCCTCGTCCTGCTGCTGCGCTCCCTGCTCGTACCCGTCCTGCTGGTGGCGACCGTGGCGCTCAACTTCCTGGCGACGCTCGGCGTCTCCTCGCTGGTGTTCAAGCACCTGTTCGGCTTCGGCGGCGCGGACGCGTCGGTCCCGCTGTACGGGTTCGTGTTCCTGGTGGCGCTGGGCGTCGACTACAACATCTTCCTGATGTCCCGGGTGCGGGAGGAGGCGCTCGTGCACGGCAACCGGCAGGGCGTGCTGCGCGGTCTGACCACGACCGGAGGGGTGATCACCTCGGCCGGGGTGGTGCTGGCCGCGACGTTCGCCGCCCTGACGGTGATCCCGCTGGCCTTCCTGGTGCAGATCGCGTTCATCGTGGCCTTCGGCGTACTCCTCGACACCCTGGTGGTGCGTTCGCTCCTGGTCCCGGCCCTGGTGCTCGACATCGGGCCGCGGGCCTGGTGGCCCGGTGTCCTGCCGCGTGACGGCGCCCCTGTGCCCGGCGCGCGCGAGGCGAACGGGGTGGCGGGCGCCGGGGTCTGAGGACGCGCGCTCTGGTGGTCCGTCAGAGGTCGGCCAGGGCGCCCAGGCCGGTGAGGGCGTCGACGGGGTCGAGAGCGGGGGTGCCCCGGGGCCACCAGTCGTCCTGGCCCGGCTCGGACTCGTAGGCGTACCAGAGGCCGTCCTGGCCGAAGCGGAGCTGGACGTGGCCGAGCGGGTGGGTGAGGTGGTTGTGCCAGGGGCGGAACGGGGGCAGTCCGGCGGCCATCAGCAGCGGGCGCGCCCGGTCGAAGCGGCCCGCCGGAGGGTTCCACGGTTCCTCCAGGACGGCCAGTCCCGCGAGGCCGCCCTGCCGCCAGGCGGCCACCGCGCGGGCCAGGTCGGAGGGGGTACGGCCCGCCGCCGAGGCCAGCGTGGCGTACAGCGCGCGGGTCGCGGCGGTCAGGCCGGAGCCGGGGCGGGCGGCGGCGAGGCGCACCGCGTCCTGCCACAGGGTCAGACCGCCCACCGGATCGCGGCCGGTGGTGAGCAGGGCGTGCGCGCGAGCGGCGGCGTCGGTGGCGAGCTGGTCCAGCGCGAAGGGGTCCGGGCCGCCGGGTGCCGCCGGGTACACCGGAGGCTGCTCGGGGTGCGCGGGGGCGGGCAACGGCGGGGGCGGGGGCGGCAGTCGGCGCTCGGCGAGCGCCTCCGTGGCCCGTACGCCCGGCAGGTCCTCGGTCAGCCCCTCGCGGGCGGCGCGGGCCGCGTGGGCGGCGCTGCGCCGGGACAGCGTGTCCAGCAGCTCGCGCTCGCCCCGGCCGCGCAGCAGGAGCAGCACGAAGGGGTCGGCGTCCAGCAGACGTGCCGTCTGGTAGCAGAGCGCGGCGGCGTGCTTGCAGGGGTGGCCGGAGTCGGGGCAGTTGCAGCGCGGGTTCAGCTCGGTGGGGCCGGGCAGCAGGGGTGCGCCGCAGTCCGCCAGGGAGTGCGGCAGCTCCTTGTCGAGCAGCGCGGCGATGTGCCCCGGGCGCTCCACGGCCGCGTCCAGGAACCGCTCCCAGTCCGCGTCCCGGAGCGTGGGCAGGGTGACCTGCACGCGGTACGGCCGGGGACGGCTCCCCCGCACGTACGCCAGCACCCGGCCCGGCGTCACGGTGATCGCGTCCACGTGTCCCGCGTCCGCGTAACTCCGGCCGCGTGCGACACGCTTGGGGTCCAGCGCGCCCCGCTCCAGCGCCTCCACCCAGGCGTTGCCCCACCAGGTGTCCGCGAACCCGTCCGTCTCGGTGCGGGGCGCGAACGCCGGGAACGTGCGGCGGAGTTCGTTGTCACGGTGGGGGGTGGCCATGGTTGCGGGGAGGTACGGGGTCGCTTGCGCGGGCTCCGGCCGGACGGGCCGGGGGCGCGTGAACTCCGGCTCGGAAGCGGGGACTTCAATCTCCACGGTCTCCCCGGCGGTGCCCTCGAAGGCGTCCTCGGGGGTGTCCTCCCAGGTGGGCATGCGGAAGGCGGTCGCGAGGAAGTCTTTCACTTCACGGACGGCCTGAGCCCGGGCGGCCCGGGGGGTGCCCTCGGCGGGATTGGGGGCCGGCTTGCGCACCGGCTTACGGGCCGGGCGCCGCTTCTCCTCCTCCGCCTGCGCGCGAAGCGCCTCCGCCCGCGCGGCCCGCAGGGCTTCGCGGGCGGCGTCGCCGGGGCGGCGGGTGGTGGGAGACGGGGTGGCGGCTGGGCGGGCTGCTGGATCGGGGGCTTCCCCGGACTGGGCGCCTTCGGCGGTCGGGCGGGGGGCGGTGTCCTCGGCCTCCGGGACGGCGCCTTCGGCCGCTCGGCCGCTGGTGAGGTCGTCCGCCGTCGGGGCGGGGGCGGTCCCTTCCGCGATCGGACCGGGCGCCGCGCCCTGGGACTCCGCGGCGGCGGAGCCGTCGGTTGCCGCGCCGGTGGCGGTGCGAGTGCCTTCCGCGCCCAGGCCGGGGGCAGTACCGACCAGGGTCGAGGCGGAGGAGGCGCCTTCAGCGCGCGGACCGGAGCCGGTGTCGTCCGCCAGCGGGCGGGACGCGGCGCCGTCGGCCGCGTGGCCGGTGGCGACGCCCTCCGCCCCCTGGCCGGGAGCGACGCCTTCGGTGCCGGGGACAGCGGCGGGTCCGTCGGCCGGAGGGACCGCGGCAGCCGTGCCGGCAGCGCCGTCCGCCGCCCGGCCGTCCGCCGTCCGGGCGTTGGCGCCCAGCCGCTGGGCGACGGCGGCGCGGAGAGCCGCTCGGGCGACGTCGCCGGCCCGGACGGGCTCGGCGGACGCACCGGTCTCTTCCGCCTCGGAAGGTACCCCGGACGCGGAAGACCCACCGGCAGGCACGGGGTCACCGGCTCGGGCGGACTCCTCGGCCCGCGGGGGCTCCGCCTGCCGGGGAGCCGATGCCCGCGTGTCCTCCTCCGCCGCACCGGACGCCTTCTCCCGCGCCTGCCGCAGCGCCCTGCGCGCCGCCTCCGCCGGACTCGGGCCGGACTCGGTCATGACGGCCTCCGCAGCGAGACCAGGTCGGAGAGTTCGCGGTCGGTGAGTTCCGTCAGGGCTGCCTCGCCGGAGCCGAGGACGGCGTCGGCCAGTGCGCGCTTGGCGGTGAGCATCTCGGCGATGCGGTCCTCGACGGTGCCCTCGGTGACCAGGCGGTGGACCTGGACGGGCTGGGTCTGCCCGATGCGATAGGCGCGGTCGGTCGCCTGGTCCTCGACGGCGGGGTTCCACCAGCGGTCGAAGTGGACGACGTGGCCCGCGCGGGTGAGGTTGAGGCCGGTGCCGGCGGCCTTGAGGGAGAGGACCAGGACCGGGGTCTCGCCCGCCTGGAAGCGGTCGACCATGCGCTCGCGCTCGGGTACGGGGGTGCCTCCGTGCAGCAGGTCCACCGGGACCGCGCGGGCGCCGAGGTGGGCGGTGATGAGCTGGGCCATGCCGACGTACTGCGTGAAGACGAGCACCGAGCCGTCCTCGGCCAGCACGGTGTCCAACAGCTCGTCGAGCAGGGCGAGTTTGCCGGAGCGGGCGGCGAGGCCGTCCGGGCGGGACGCTCCCTCCTTGAGGTACAGCGCGGGGTGGTCGCAGATCTGCTTCAGCGCGCCCAGCAGCTTGAGGACGAGTCCGCGCCGGGCGATGCCGTCGGCGGACTCGATGGCCGCCATGGACTCGCGCACCACCGCCTCGTACAGCGCGGCCTGTTCGCGGCCGAGCGGCACCGGGTGGTCGGTCTCGGTCTTGGGCGGCAGTTCGGGAACGATGCCGGGGTCGGACTTCTTGCGGCGCAGCAGGAAGGGCCGCACGAGGCGGGCCAGGCGCTCGGCGGCCTCCTGGTCCTCGCCGTTCTCCACCGCGCGGGCGTGCCGGGCGCGGAAGGACTGGAGGGGGCCGAGGAGTCCGGGGGTGGTCCAGTCGAGCAGGGCCCACAGTTCGGAGAGGTTGTTCTCGACGGGGGTGCCGGTGAGCGCCACGCGCGCGGGGGCGCCGATGGTGCGCAGCGCCTTGGCGGTCGCGGAGTAGGGGTTCTTCACGTGCTGGGCCTCGTCGGCGACGACCATGCCCCAGGGGCGGTCCGCGAGCTGCTCGGCGGCGGAGCGCATCGTGCCGTAGGTGGTGAGGACGAAGCCGCCGGTCAGGCCCTCCAGCGTGCGGTCGGCGCCGTGGAAGCGGCGGACGGGGACACCGGGCGCGAAGCGGTTGATCTCGCGCTGCCAGTTGCCGAGCAGGGAGGCGGGGCAGACCACGAGGGTCGGCTCGGGGCGGGCGCGCTTGAGGTGCAGGGCGATGAGGGTGACGGTCTTGCCGAGGCCCATGTCGTCGGCGAGGCAGCCGCCGAGGCCGAGGGAGGTCATGAGGTCGAGCCAGGCAAGGCCGCGCGACTGGTAGTCGCGGAGGGTGGCGTCCAGGCCGGGCGGCGTCTGGGCGGGGGCGAGTCCGGCGGTGAGGCGGTCGCGCAGGGTGGCGAGGGCGCCGGTGGGGACGGCCTCGACACTCTCGCCGTCCACCTCGGCGGTGCCGGTGAGCGCGACGGAGAGCGCGTCGACGGGGTCGAGCAGGCCGAGTTCGCGCTTGCGGGCCTTGCGCACGAGCGCGGGGTCGACCAGGACCCAGCGGTCCCGGAGCCGTACGACGGGGCGGTGGGCCTCGGCGAGGGCGTCCATCTCGGCTTCGCTGAGCGGGTCGCCGCCGAGCGCCAACTGCCAGCGGAACTGGAGGAGTTCCTCGCTGTCGAAGAAACCGGTGCCGTCGGTGGCCGAGCCGGGGGCGGGGCGGACGACGGCTGTGGCGCTGAGGTCGTGGGCGAGGTCGCGCGGCCAGTGCACGCCGACTCCGGCGGCGGCGAGGCGGGCGGCCGCCGTCCCGAGCAGGTCGCTCACCTCGTCCTCGGACAGCGCGAGCACGTCGGGGACGTCGCGCTCGGCCAGCCGCTCCAGGGGCGCCCACACGCGGGCCGCGCGCCGTACGGCGAGGGCGGCGTCCACGCGCGCGCGGGGTCCGAAGGCGGTGTCGGCCTCCCCCGCCCACAGGGCGGCCGCGTCCGTGACCAGGGTGGGGTCGGCCAGGCTGTGCACCTGGACGACGGCCGCGCCCGCCGCGCGCGAGCCGCTGTCGTCCCCCGCGTCGAAGACCGCGTACGCGGACAGGTCGAGGCGCAGCGAGACGCGCACGCCCGCGTCCATGCCCGCGGCGACCTCGGCGGCCCAGTCGTGGGCGCCGGGCAGCGGCTGGGGTTCGCGGGCGGCGAAGGGGCGGCCGCCCGTGTGCGGGGCGGCGGGGGTGCGGGGCAGGGTGTCGGCGACCGCGTCCAGGAAGGAGCGGACCAGGTGCTCGGGCTCGGGCAGCCGGAGCGGGCCCGGGCCGGGCAGCGGCACGGCGTGGCCCTCGGCGGGCAGCGCGGCGGCGATCGCGCGCAGGTGCGCGATGTCGTCGGGCTCCAGCGGGCCCGCGCGCCAGGCGTCGTGGCCGCTCGGGGTGAGGCCGGGCAGCAGCCGTCCGCGCGCGGCCAGGCGCAGGGCGTGCAGTGCGGCGGCGCCCCAGCAGACGGTGGCGGGGTGGGCGGCGGCGTCGTGCCGGGCGCCTGCCAGCAGGGGGAGGGCGTCCACGAGCGGCAGGGTCAGCGCGGGGACCTGGCGGCGCCGTACGGTCGCGCCGTGGCGGCGTACGACGGTCAGCTCGGTGGCCGTGGCGCCGGAGCCCTCGGGATCGGGCAGCGCGGTGCCGTCGGGCGACCAGAGGGCGATGCGGCCCTCGCGGGGCAGGGGCGCGGGCAGATAGACGGTGGCGAGGTACGCCGGGACGCGTCCCCCGATCGCCTCGGAGTACGCGCGCTCGCTGAGCACGGCCGTGCCGCCGTCCATACGTCCTGTCACCTCCCGTCCGCCTGTCGGACCAGTTGTCTCCGACTGTACGGGCGGGGTCTGACAACCGGCTCCGGCGGCCGTCCGGACCGGCTCACGGCAGCGGCCGGACGCCGGTCACGGGACCGTGCGGGAGACCGCGTAGACCATCGGGTACTGCGGGTCGGAGAGGTTCACGACCACGTCCTGGGTGGGGGCCGGGTTCTTCTGCGCGTTGGTCAGGCCGACCCAGGGGCCGGGGCCCGCGAAGTTCCAGCCGGAGACCTTGCGGTCGCGGGCGCCGATGGTGAGGTGGCCCTTCTTCAGTTCGTCGCGGCGCAGGCCCATGGTGGCGAGGAAGCTGTCGAGGCCCGCGTCGTTGGTGCGGAACTGCACGTAGAGACGGCTGGTCTTCCAGTTGTTGGTCTCGTAGTAGGCGAGGTAGTCGGCGGGGCGCGGGACGGCTACCTGGTACAGGCGGCGCTGCACCTTGGAGGGCCAGCCCGGGGTGAGTCCGGTGGCCGAGTACTTCGCCTCCTTGTCCTTGCCGCTGTCGCGGCTCTGGTTGGCGGAGATCACCAGATAGCCCGCCGGTACGCCGATGAGCAGCACGATGATGAGCAGCGTGAGCGCGCGGCGGCGGATGCGGTGGCGGGGGTCCTCGGCGGGGGCGTGCGGGGTGTCCGGGGACGCCGCCTGGTGCGGCAGCGAGGTGGTCACGCGGTGTCCCGGTCCCTGCGGCCCTCGACGTACCGCTCGTAGCGTTCGTGCCGCTCGACCCGGCGGCGCTTGGCGCGGCGGAAGCGGCGGGCGACCAGGCGGGCGAGGTCGGCGGCGCCGACCATGCCGGCCTCGGGGCCGAGCTGGGCGCGGGCGATGCGGGCCTCGGGGCGGTAGCCGCGCCCGGTGAGCTGGCGCTTGAAGGCGTCGCGCGCGGGGCCGATGAGCAGGTCGTCGGCGGCGCTGACGCCACCGCCGATGACGAAGCAGGAGGGGTCGAGGGCGGCGGCGAGGTTGGCGATGCCGACGCCGAGCCACTGGCCGATGTCCTGGAGCAGCTCGATGCACATCGCGTCGCCCTCACGGGCCAGCTCCGTGATCATGGGCCCGGAGATGTCCCCGATCTGGCCCTTGACGTGCTCGATGATGCCGTAGGCGACCGGCGAGTCGGCGGCGGCCAGCTCCTTGGCCTCGCGGACGAGCGCGTTGCCGGAGCTGTACTGCTCCCAGCAGCCGCGGTTGCCGCAGGGGCAGCGGTGTCCGCCGGGCACGACCTGCATGTGGCCGAACTCGCCCGCGACGCCGAACTTGCCGCGCTTGACCTGTCCGTCCTCCAGGATGGCGCCGCCGATGCCGGTGCCGAGGGTGATCATGACGAGGTGGTCCTCGCCGCGTCCGGCGCCGAAGCGCCACTCGGCCCAGGCGGCGGTGTTGGCGTCGTTGTCGACCAGGACCGGCACCGAGAGGCGGCCGGAGAGACGGTCGCGCAGCGGTTCGTTGCGCCAGGACAGGTGGGGGGCGAAGAGCACCCGGTTGCGGTCGGCGTCGACCCAGCCGGCCGCGCCGATGCCGACGGCGTGCACGTCGTGCCGGTCGGAGAGGTCCAGGACCAGTTCGACGATGGTGTCCTCGACGACCTTGGGGCTCTTGGACTTGTCCGGGGTCTCCGTGCGGAGCTTCTCCAGGATGTTGCCGTCGGCGTCCACGACGCCCGCCATGACCTTGGTGCCGCCGATGTCGATGCCGACGGTGGGCACGCGGGGAGCCGTGAGATGTGAACGGCGTTCCCGGGTGCCGACGGTCCGCAGTGCGGGCGCTCGGCGGGAACCGATGGGGGCCGTGAGGTCGCGGTAGGTGCTCATCGTCGTCGATTCTGCCTCAACGGGCGAGGTACGTGGTGT
This sequence comes from Streptomyces sp. NPDC005004, assembly GCF_053600675.1. NCBI lineage: Bacteria > Bacillati > Actinomycetota > Actinomycetes > Kitasatosporales > Streptomycetaceae > Streptomyces > Streptomyces sp. NPDC005004. The sequence continues at coordinate 204,197 of NZ_JBSGAH010000003.1, read as the reverse complement.
CAAGGCGGGATAAGGGAACGCGCCCCGGCCGTGGGCGCCGCGGACGCGTTCCCGTCGCCGTCAGCCGCGCTGCAGTTCGTGCACGAGGGCGTCGAGGTCGGCGCCGCCCGCCATCTGCTTGGTCAGCTCGTCCAGGGTGATCTCGTCGCGTGTGTGATTGCCCACCATGGTGCCGCGCCGCAGCAGCACGAACCGGTCGCCGACCAGGTACGCGTGGTGCGGGTTGTGGGTGATGAGCACGACGCCGAGTCCCTCGTCGCGTGCGGCGGCCACATATTTGAGGACCACACCGGACTGCTTGACGCCCAGTGCGGCGGTCGGCTCGTCCAGGACGAGGACCTTGGCGCCGAAGTGGACGGCGCGGGCGATGGCCACGCACTGGCGCTCGCCGCCGGAGAGGGTGCCGATGGGCTGGTCCACGTCGCGCAGGTCGATGCCCATGCGGAGCAGTTCGGCGCGGGTGGTGCGGCGCATGTGCTCGATGTCGAGGCGGCGGAAGGGGCCCCGGCCCTTGCGGGGTTCGGAGCCGAGGAAGAAGTTCCGCCAGACCGGCATCAGGGAGACGACGGCGAGGTCCTGGTAGACGGTGGCGATGCCCCGGTCCAGGGCGTCGCGCGGCGAGGTGAGCCGGGTCTCCTCGCCTTCGATGCTCAGGGTGCCGCCGTCGTGGCGGTGCAGTCCCGCGATCATCTTGATCAGGGTGGACTTGCCCGCGCCGTTGTCGCCGAGGACGCAGGTGATCTCCCCGGCGTGGACCTCCAGGGAGACGCCCTCCAGGGCGCGGACGTTGCCGTAGTGCTTGCTGACGTCGGTCAGCTCGACGAGCGGCACGCGCTCTTCGGTCACGGTCATTTCGTCACCTCCGCACGCTTGCGGACCCAGGTGTTGAGCAGGGTCGCGAGGAGGAGCATCGCTCCGAGGAAGAACTTGAACCAGTCGGGGTTCCACTCGGCGAAGACGATGCCCTTGCTGGTCATGCCGAACAGGAGCGCGCCGACCGCCGAGCCGACGGCGCTGCCGTAGCCGCCGGTGATCAGGCAGCCGCCGATGACGGCCGCGATGATGTAGATCAGCTCGTTGCCGACGCCCTCGCCGGACTGGACGGCGTCGAAGGAGAAGAGCAGGTGCTGGCCGGAGATCCAGGCGCCGAAGGCGACGCCCATGTACAGGCCGATCTTGGTCCTGGCGACGGGCACGCCGACCGCGCGGGCCGCGTCCGCGTTGCCGCCGACGGCGAAGATCCAGTTGCCGACGCGGGTGCGCAGCAGCACCCAGGAGGCGACCGCGACGAGGGCGAGCCACCACAGGATGGTCACCTTGAAGTCGACGCCGCCGACGGTGAGCGTCGAGGCGAAGAGGGCGTGGGCGCCGGGGAAGCCCTCCATGTCGGCGATGGTCTTGGTGGAGACGGTGCCGTCGATCAGCTTGGTGAAGCCGAGGTTCATGCCGGTCAGCATCAGGAAGGTGCCGAGCGTGACGATGAAGCTGGGCAGCCTGGTGCGGGTCAGCATGAAACCGTTGAAGGCGCCGATCGCGAGCGTGACCAGCAGGGAGACGCCCGCGCCGACCCAGACGTTCGCCGTCATCTGGTAGCTGAACATCGAGGAGATCAGCGCGGAGGACGTCACCATGACGCCCGCCGACAGGTCGAACTCCCCGCCGATCATGAGCAGCGCCACGGGCACCGCCATGATGCCGATGGTCGAGGAGGCGTAGAGGACCGTGCTCAGGCTCGACGCGCGCAGGAATCCCTCGGCGACGAACGCGAAGAACACGAAGACGGCGAGGGCGCCGACGACCGAGCCCAGTTCGGGGCGGGAGAGCAGCTTGCGCAGCGGGGAGGTCCGCAGCAGGCGTTCGTCGGCGGACGGTCCTTCGGGGCCGGGCGGCGCGGCCGTGTCGGTGGTCGTGCTCATCGGGTGCCCCGCTGGGTGTACTCGGCGAGCGCGCCGGCCTGGTCCTTGGTGATGATCTGCGGGCCGGTCAGGACGGGCTTGCCGCCGCCGAGCATGTCGCCGTTGTACTTGTACAGCCACAGCAGGTCGATCGCCTCGTAGCCCTGGAGGTAGGGCTGCTGGTCGACGGCGAAGCCGAGGGTGCCGTCCGTCAGCTCGGCGGCGACCTTGGCGTTGAGGTCGAAGGTGTCGATCTCGGCCTTGCTGCCCGCGTCCTGCTTGGCCTTGGCGGCGGTGTCGGCGTAGGGCGCGCCCAGGGTGACGACGGCGTCCACGGAGCGGTCGGCCTGGAGCTTGGCCTCGATCGCGGACTGCACGTCGGGCATGTTGGTGCCGTTGACGTAGAGCTTCTGCACGGTGCCGTGGAAGGTCTTGGCGACGCCGTCGCAACGCTGTTCGTGGCCGACGTTGCCCTGCTCGTGCAGGACGCACAGGGCCTTCTTGCGGCCGCGCTTGTTCAGCTCGTCGCCGACGGCCTCGCCGGCGATGGTCTCGTCCTGCCCGACATGGGTGAGCGCGCCGAACCTCTTGGATTCGGCGGAGCCGGAGTTCACCGTGATCACCGGGATGCCGGCCTTCTCGGCGCGCGCCACGGCCGCCTTGAGCGCGTCGGGCTTGGCGAGGGTGACGATGATGCCGTCGACCTTCTTGTCCACGGCGGCGTCGACGAGCTGCGCCTGCTGCTGGGCCTCGTCGTCGTGCGAGTACAGGAAGGTGACGTTGTCCTTGATCGCGGCCTGCTTCGCGCCGCTCTGCACGATGTCCCAGAAGGTGTCGCCGTCTCCGGAGTGGGTGATCATCGCGAAGGTCCAGCGGGGGGTGTTCACCGCCGACCTGCCCTGGGCCACCGCTGCCTTGCGGGCGTCCTCGGCCCGCTTGCCGCCGGTGCTGCTACAAGCGGCGAGCGAGAGACAGGCGATCACACCGAGTGCCCCTGCCATCGCCTTGCCCACCCGGGTCCGAAACCGTGCCACGAGGCCGTGCCCCTTCTTGCGTGCGTAACTAGACCGTGCTCCAACATGCGAGAGGGGCGGGCGAGCACTCCGTCGGTTCGTCCCGGCGGTGCCGTCACCTGCCCCAAACACTTCAGTATCGAACATACGGAACACTCGTTACATGCCCGGGGCACCCATTACGGTTACTTTGTCCGGACATTCGGACATGTGAAGGGACGGGTCGGGGGTACTCCAGGTCGGGCCCGGGAGCGCCTCAGGACCGTACGAGGAGCTGGAATTCGAAGGAGTAGCGGGCCGGCCGGTAGACGTGGTCGCCGTGCTCGACGGCGCGGCCGGTGTCGTCGTACGTGGTGCGTCTCATGGTGAGCAGGGGGGCGCCCTCGGCCTCGGTGAGCCGTTCCGCCTCGGCCGGGGTGGCGCCGCGCGCGCCGATGGACTGACGGGCGCTGTGCAGGGTGATCCCGGCCGCGCGCATCAGCCGGTAGAGACCGGTGGCCTCCAGGCGGGCGGTGTCGAGGTCGAGCAGACCGGGCGGGAGGTGGTTGACGAGGTACGCCATCGGCTCGCCGTGCGCGAGGCGCAGCCGCTCGACGCGGTGCACGTCGGTGCCCTCGGGCAGTCCGAGCAAGGCGGCGACCTCGGTGGACGCGGGCACCATGGCGTTGACGAGCACCTTGGTGGCGGGGCGCTGCCCGGCCGCCTCCAGGTCGTCGTAGAGGCTGCTCAGCTCCAGCGGGCGCTTGACCTGGCTGTGCACGACCTGGGTGCCGACGCCCCGGCGGCGCACCAGGAGCCCCTTGTCGACCAGGGACTGGATGGCCTGACGGACGGTGGGCCGGGACAGGCCGAGTCGCGCGGCCAGCTCGATCTCGTTGCCCAGCAGGCTGCCCGGGGTGAGCGCGCCGCGCTCGATGGCCGCCTCCAGTTGCTGGGAGAGCTGGAAGTACAGCGGCACCGGGGAACCGCGGTCCACACGGAGATCGAGCGCCACGGTCGGGTCCACATCTGGTTTCGGCACGGGCCCGAGCGTAGTCCGGTGCCCGGTTGACGGGAAGTCGTGAAGTCCGATTGTCCGGACATACTAATTGACAAGTACAGGACGGCCCTCCACTTTGTTTCCATGCGCATCGGGGTCATCGGTACGGGCCGCATCGGCACCATCCACGCGAACACGCTCAGCCGCCACAGGGAGGTCGGATCGCTCATCCTGACGGACTCGAATCCGTTACGGGCACAGGAGTTGGCGCACCGTCTGGGCGAGACGGCGGCGCCCGGGGTGGACGAGGTCTTCCAGTGGGGCGTGGACGCGGTGGTGATCACCACGGCGACGTCCGCGCACGCGGAACTGATCGGCCGGGCGGCCCGCTCGGGGCTCCCGGTGTTCTGCGAGAAGCCGATCGCGCTCGACCTGCCCGGCACCCTGCACGCGCTCGCGGAGGTCGAGGCGGCGGGCACGGTGCTCCAGATGGGCTTCCAGCGGCGCTTCGACGCGGGCTACGCGGGCGCCCGCGAGGCGGTCCGCTCCGGCAGGCTCGGCCGTCTGCACACCGTGCGGGCGCTCACCTCCGACCAGTCCCCGCCCCCGCCGGAGTGGCTGCCGCTGTCGGGCGGGCTGTTCCGGGACACCCTGATCCACGACTTCGACGTCCTGCGCTGGGTGACCGGGCGCGAGGTGACCGACGTCTACGCGAGCGGCTCCGACGCCGGGCCGCCGATGTTCCGCGCGGCCGGTGACGTGGACACCGGCGCGGCGGTGCTCACCCTGGACGACGGCACCCTGGCCACCGCGACCGCGACCCGGCTGAACGGCGCGGGCTACGACGTCCGCATGGAGCTGGCCGGGGAACGGGACACCGTCGTGGTCGGCCTGGACGACCGCACCCCGGTCGCCTCCACCGAACCGACCGGCCCTCCCCCCTGCGACAAGCCGTGGAGCGGCTTCTTCGAGCGCTTCGGCTCGGCGTACGAGGCCGAACTGCGCGCTTTCGTGGAGGTGGTGCGGGGCGGACTCCCCAACCCGTGCGACGGCCGCGAGGCGCTCCAGGCGCTGCGCATCGCGGAGGCGTGCGAGACGTCCCGGCGCGAGCGCCGGGCGGTGGCCCTGGCCGAGGTGCCGGACCGGGCGCAGCCGTCGTACAGCTAGGTCGCGTCCGCCAAGTGGCGTCGTCCGCCCTCAGGGCAGGGCTCGCGGCGTCTGGTGCGTGCGATCGCGAGGCGGAGGGTCGCCCGCGTACCGGGTGTACGCGGGTGAGCCCGACAACGCGGCGAGCGTGCGTGCCGGACGCCGCGGGCCCGGCGGGACTTCGCGGACACGGCCCAGCGAGTACGACTCCGCCCCGCGGCCCGGTGTGGGGGTGGGCGGCAGGGCGGAGGTCGTGCGGTGGTTACCCCGTCGGCGGCGTCAGCAGCCGAAGTCGATCAGGTCGAACGTGGCGTAGTGGTCGGAGGTGTAGTAGTCCTCCTCGTACGCCTTGCCGGTGACGATGCGTCGGGCGCCGCGCGTGGAGACGCCCGGCGTCTTGACGGTGTACTCGTGGTAGTAGCCGGACGACTGGCTGGGCAGGACGCCTTCCCGGTTCTGGAAGACGACGCCGTCCTGCGAGTAGGGGAACGGGCCGCCCTGGTCGATGAGTTCCAGGGTGTCGTATGCCTGCGAGGGCAGGTCGCCGTAGCAGATGCTGCCGGTGGACGCGGTGGCCGCGTCCGCCGTGCCGGTGGCGACCGTGCCGCCGACGAGGAGCGCCGAGAGCAGCGCGGCGGCGGCGCCGATGCGAGACGTTCGTGGGGGGAATCTCATGCCCTCATGATGACGCGCGTAGACGTGGGCATGTCAATGACAACGATGTGGATTTTCCCGTCAGGTCCCATGAGTTCTCGAGGAGTTAACCTCCCCCGAGGGGGCCTCTCGGCCCCCTCCCCCGCCCGCGGGGTCCCGTCTTCCGCCTCGTCGGGCGGCGCCTCACGCCTCGTCGGACAGGTCGAAGCTGCCGTACTCGGGGTCGCCCGCCAGGTCGTAGGTCTGGATGGAGACACCCGTGCTCGTGACGCGGCCCGCGGTGTGGCGGAAGCGGGTGGGTACGGCGCCCTCCGCGAAGAGGCGGCGGCCCGCGCCGAGGACGACCGGGAAGGTCGCCAGGTGGAGGGTGTCGAGGAGGCGGAGGTTGATCAGAGAGCGGACCAGGGCGCCGCTGCCGTGGATCTGGATCTGCCCCTCGGTGCTCTCCTTGAGCGTGCGGATCTCCTTGGCGAGGTCGCCGGAGAGCACGGTGGTGCGGTTCCAGGCAGGGTCCTGGAGGGTGGCGGAGACGACGTACTTGGGCAGGCCGTTGAGCTTCGCCGCGATCGGATGGCCGGGGTCGGTCACCTGCGGCCAGTACGCGGCGAAGATGTCGTAGGTGTGCCGGCCGAGCAGGAACGCCTCGGGGTTCTCGAAGACCCCGGTGATGAACGCGCCGAAGTCCGGGTCGGAGTACGGGACGGTCCAGCCGCCCTGGGCGAAGCCGCCGCCGGTGTCCTCCTGCGGGCCGCCGGGCCCCTGGTAGACACCGTCGAGGCTGACGAAGACGGTGGAGACTAGCGTGGCCATGAGGTGCCTTCTTCCGATGCCGAGGTCCGCTGCCCGCGGGGGGCCGCCGTTGTCAACGGTGCAGACCCCGGCCCGGCGCGCAACTCATCGGTCCGGCCCGGAACGGCGGCAAGGAGTTCGCGGGTGTACGGGTGGGCCGGCGCCCGGAACAGCTCGTCGGCCGGGGCGTCCTCCAGAATCCGGCCGCCGCGCATGACCACCACGCGGTGCGCGATCTGCCGTACGACGGCGAGGTCGTGCGAGATGAAGAGGTACGCCACCCCGGTCTCGGCCCGGAGTTCGGCCAGCAGGCGCAGGATCTGGGCCTGGACGGTGACGTCGAGGGCGGAGACCGGTTCGTCGCACACGACCAGGTCCGGGGAGAGCGCCAGCGCGCGGGCGATCGCGACGCGCTGCCGCTGGCCTCCGGAGAGCTCGGCCGGCCTGCGCCGGACCGCCGTCGCGGGCAGCGCGACCCGGTCGAGCAGCTCGGCCACCCGCGCGGCCGCGCCCGGCACGCGGAAGGCGCGCAGCGGTTCGCCGACGCTCTCGCCGACTGTCAGGCGCGGGTCGAGGGAGGCGTAGGGGTTCTGGTAGACGAGCTGGACCCGGCGGCGCAGCGCCCGCAGCCGGGCGCCGCGGGCGTCGGTGACGTCCTCGCCGTCGAGGCGTACACGGCCCGAGGTCGGGGGCGTGAGACCCAGCACCAGCCGGGCCGTCGTCGACTTGCCCGAGCCGGACTCGCCCACCAGGGCGACCGTCTCCCCGCGGTGCACGGTGAGGGAGACGTCGTCCACGGCGCGCAGGGTGCGCGCGCCGTCCTCGCCTCGGGGCAGGGGGAAGTCCTTGGTGAGGTGCTCGGTCTCCAGGAGGGGTGCCGGACCGGGGGCGGGCGGGGGCGGCGAGGGGGCGTCCAGGCTCGGGGCGCTGGTGAGGAGTCTTCGGGTGTAGGCGTCGGCCGGGGCGGCGAGCAGGTGGCCGCTCGGGCCGGACTCGACGATCCTGCCCTCCGACATGACCGCGATCCGGTCCGCACGGTCGGCGGCCACCCCGAGGTCGTGGGTGACCAGGAGCACGGCGGTGCCCGACTCGCGCACGAGCGTCTGGAGCCGGTCCAGGATGCCCCGCTGCACCGTGACGTCCAGGGCGCTGGTGGGCTCGTCCGCGATGATCAGCCGGGGGTCGCCCGCCAGGGCGATGGCGATCAGGGCGCGCTGCCGCATCCCGCCCGACAGTTCGTGGGGGCGGCGCCGGGCCTGGGTGCGCGGGTCGGGCAGCCCGGCGCGGGCGAGCAGGTCGAGCGCCCGCTCGTGCGCGGTGCGCCGCGTGGCGAGGCGGTGGATGCGCAGCACCTCGGCGACCTGGGTGCCGACGCGCTGCACGGGGTTGAGGGAGACGGCCGGGTCCTGCGGGACCAGGGCGATGCCGGTGCCGCGTACGGTCCGCAGCTCCTTCTCGGACAGCGCGGTGAGGTCGCGGCCGCCGAACAGGACGCGTCCGGCGTCGACCCTGCCGCCCCGGGGCAGCAGACCGGTGACGGCGTGGGCGGTGGTGCTCTTGCCGGACCCGGACTCTCCGACGAGTGCCACGATCTCGCCCGGTGCCACGTCGAGGTCGACACCGCGTACGGCGTGGTGGAGGCCGGTGCGCGTGCGGTACGAGACGCGCAGGTCCTGGAGGGAGAGGAGGGGCGGCTTCCCCGCGGACGGCTCCTGCACGGGCGGTTCCTGCACGGGCGGCTGCTCGTAGGGCGGCGTCGTCATCGCTGCTCCGTCCAGGTGCCGTCGAACGCGCGGGAGAGGCGGTTGACCGCCAGGACGAGGGCGGCGACGGTCAGCCCGGCGAGTGTCGACACCCACCAGGCGTCGGCGAGGTAGTCGCGTCCGTCGGCGATCAGCGTGCCCCACTCGGGCGCGGGCGGAGGCGCGCCGTAGCCGAGGAAGCCGAGGGAGGCGACCGACAGGACGGCGGTGCCGAGGTCGAGGGTCGCCAGGGCCAGCACCGGTCCCGCCGAGTTCGGCAGGACGTGCCGGGCCAGTACGGTCCACCAGCGGGCGCCGGAGACCCGCGCCGCCTCCACGTAGGCGGTGTGCCGTACGCGCAGCACCTCGGCGCGCGCCACCCGCGCGAACCCCGCGACACCGGCGACCCCGACGGCCAGCGCCACGTGCGCGGTGCCCGGACCGAGCGCGGCCACCACCGCCAGGGAGAGGAACAGCCCGGGTACGGCGAGCAGGACGTCCACGAGCCGCATCAGCACGCTCTCCACCCAGCCCCCGGCGAACCCCGCGACCAGACCGAGCCCGCCGCCCACCGCGAACGCCACGGCGACGGCGATCAGGGTGGCCTTGAGGGACAGCGCGGCGCCGTACACCACGCGCGCGTAGAGGTCCCGGCCCAGCCCGTCGGTGCCGAACCAGTGGTGGGCTCCCGGCGGGCTGAGGATCTCGGAGGGTACGCCCCGCAGGGGGTCGCGAGCGGTGAACAGCTCCGGCCGGAACGCGGCGAGCACCATCGCGGCCACGATCAGCAGGGACAGCACGAGACCCGGGCGGCGCAGGAGGTGGCGCAGGGTCCGGCCGGCGTGGGCACGCGGGGCTGTGCGCGGGCGGTCCGGCCCGCTCGTCGGGCGCGGCTTGGTCGGCGCCTGGCTCACGCGTAGCTCCTTCGTCCGGTGATGACGATGCGGCGGTCGAGCAGCGGACCTGCCAGGTCGACCAGGAGGTTGAGGAGGACGAAGACCAGCGCGCCGAAGACCACCACGCCCTGCACCACGGGGATGTCCCGCACGGTGACGGCGTCGGTGGTGACGCGTCCGAGGCCGTTGCGCGAGAAGACGTTCTCCACGACGACCGCGTTGGCCGTCAACTGCCCGGCGAGCACGCCGATCACGGTGAGCGCGGGCAGCGCCGCGTTGCGCAGGGCGTGGTGGAACCGCACCCGCGCCCTGCCCGCTCCCTTGGCCCGCGCGGTCTGCACATAGGGCTCCTCCAGCACCGCCAGCAGACTCTGCGACAGCACCTGGGCCACCAGCACGGCGGCGGGCAGCGCCAGTGTGACGGCGGGCAGCACGAGCCCGGCCGCTCCCGCGTTGCCGAAGGCGGGGAAGAGGCGCAGCCGGAAGGAGAGGAGCTGGACGAGCATCAGTCCGACCCAGAACGCGGGCAGCGAGATGCCGACGGCGGGCAGCGACAGCAGCAGCCGTCGCAGCGGGCCCCGGCTCGTGGAGGTCGCAGCCAGCGCCAGTCCGCCACCGAGCAGCACCGCCAACGGCAGCGCGACACCGGTCAGTTCGAGCGTGGAAGGCAGCGCGTCGGCGAGGATGGCCGCCACCGGGCGGCCGGTGGCGACCGAGTCCCCGAAGTCGCCGCGCAGGGCGTGCCCCAGCGAGGTCGCGTACCGCACGAGGAGCGGCCGGTCGAAGCCGTACTGCGCCCGCAGTTCGGCCAGCCGCTCGGGGGTGACCTGGGTGGAGTTCAGCCCGGCGCCGGCCATCGCCGCGACCGGGTCGCCGGGCAGCAGGTCGAGCAGCAGGAAGGTCAGTGTGTACGCCGCCCACAGCACGCCGACGGCCTGGGCGAGGCGCCAGAGTACGTACCGTCGCATCGGTCGCCCTTCAGCTCTTCCAGGTGTCGTGCAGCCGTACGCCGCCGGACGCTCCGAGGGTCAGTCCGTGGACTCCCCCGGCGACCCCGACCAGTGTCTCCTGGTCGACGATCGGCAGGACGTAGGCCGCTCGCACGATCAACCGCTGCGCCTGGGAGACCAGTCGGTCACGCCTGGCGGTGTCGGTCGTGGCCGCCTGCTCGTCCAGCGCGGTGTCGAGGGCGCCGCCGGGCAGCCGGTAGGAGTTGACGAGGTGGGTCGAGTACAGGGTGCGCAGCGCGTCGGGGTCGGCCCGGGTGAGGTCGCCGCCCCACAGGGCGTCGTAGTCGCCGGTGCGGAGGGTCTGCGGGAACTGGGTGACCTCCAGCCGCTTGATGACGAGCGCGATGCCGACGTCCTTGAGCTGCTGCTGGACGAGTTCGAGGGCGGCCTCGTAGGAACCGGCCTTGCTGAAGGACACGACGGTCAGCTTCAGGACCTTGCCGTCCTTGCGGCGGATTCCGTCGCCGCCCGGTTTCCAACCGGCTTCCGACAGTAGTGACTTGGCCTTGTTCCGGTCGTAGGTCAGGTCCTTGGAGAGGTCCGTGTGGCCGGGAGTGGTACGGGCCAGGACGCTGGTGGCGGCGCGGGTGCCGCTCGGGAAGACGGCGGTGGCGATCTCCGCGCGGTTGACCGCGGCCTGGGCGGCCTGTCGTACACGGAGATCGCGGGTGAGCGGACGGCCGTTGTTGAAACCGAGGTTGAAGACCACGCCGGGGTTGGCCCGCCGTTCGACACTCGCGCCGCCGCGGCGCAGTACCCCCTCGTCCTGGCGGCGGACCCCGCCGATCACGTCGGCCTGGCCGGAGCCGAGGCTGCCCGCGCGTACGCCCGCCTCCGCGACCACGCTGAACGTCACGGAGTCGAGGTAGGCGGCGCCCTTCTTCTTCCAGGCGGTGGAGCCCCAGGCGTATCCCGTGCGCCTCTTGAGGGTGAGGGACTGGTTCTGCCGGTAGCCGGACACCGTGAAGGGACCGGAGCCGTGGACGCCGTCGCCGCAGCGGCGCTGGGCGGACCGGGCGGTGTCGGCGGGCGAGACAAGGCCGAGCGACGGGGTCGAAGTGGCCTGAAGGAACTGAGCGTTGGGCCGGTCGAAGGTGACCTCGGCGGTCAGCTCGTCGACGACGCGGGTGCCCCGGTAGCCGGTGAGGTAGCCCTGCGCGAGGATCGCCAGGCCGCCGAGCCGGGGTATCGCGTCGAGGTTCTTCTTGACCGCCTCCGCGTCCACGGGCCTGCCGTCGCTGAAGGTCGCGCCCGCACGCAGGTGGAAGGTGAAGGTGCGGGCCTTGTCGGACACCTCCCAACTCTTCGCCAGCCAGGGGACGATGCGGCCCGTCGACGGGTCCTGGTCGGTGAGGGAGTCGACGGTCTGGCGCAGCGCGTAGAGCGTGTCGCTGCTGCCGACCTGCTGCGGGTCGAGGCAGCCGGCGTCGGTGCCGACGGCGAACCGCAGGTTCCCGCCGGACTTCGGCGTGCCGGTTCCGCCGTGTGCGCCACCGGAGGCGGCGCCCCCACAGGCGCTCGACGCGGCGGCGACGGCCAGGGCAAGGGCGAGGGACGAGGCCGGCCTGAGCCGCCCCGGACGATCGTTGGTCACGGGCGCTGTCTCCTGCGAAGTGAGACCAGGGGAAAGGGCGTGCGGGGGGGGATCGGCCGGGGGTCCTGCGAGGGGGGAGAGAGCGGCCACGGGAATGCGCGTGGAATCGGCGGCCTGCGCGGAAGGCGCCGGGGAACTCCCGGGATCAGCCGGCGGTACACCCCGAGCTGTTCACGCGCCGCAGGTCGATGTGGCGGCGCGAGGAGAGCCACGCCGAGACGGGAGCGGGCACGGCGGCACGGTCGGGGAAAAGCGGTACACGCATGACTGCTTTCCTCCCCCGTGCGGCAGGCCGAAGCGGCCCCGATAACGCGCCCACCGTAGCGAGTTGCGCCAAGAACGGTCAATGGCGAGTTTCCGTGCTTCGGAAACTCCGTGGCATCATGAGCGGAAACTCGTCCGGCGGCCCGGAAAGGACCGACATGGCCTCCACGAACGACGATCTTCTCGCCACCATCGCGGCGGAGCGGGAGATCTACCGGACTTTCTACAAGTTCTTCCGGCTGGTGGACACGGGCCGGTACGAACAGCTCGTCGACTGCTTCACCAAGGACGCGCTGATCGAGTACGACGTGATGCCCGGGCCCACCCAGCGCTTCCACGGCCGCGACGAGTTCACCGCCTTCATGTCGGCGGGCAGCCGCTGGCGGCGCGAGCCCACGGTCGCCCACGTGCTCGGCCAGACCCTCATCGAATGGCCCGACGGCCGCCCCCACGTGCAGGCTTACGCCACGGTCTGGCACTGGAGCGCCACCCGCACCCCGGACGGCCGCCACCGCCCCGCCGACTGGACCGTCGTCGGCCTGGTGGAGGACGACTTCGAGCAGGAGGATGGCCGCTGGCTCATCAGCCGGCGTTACGTGGCGCCGGTGGCGGGACTGGTCGCGGCGGGGACGGGGCCGATGTAGGGCCTTTCCCCGGTAACGCTTTCCGGCGTTGCGTTTCTCCCGGCCGGTGCACGGGTGCGGGTGGGAATCGGGATCTTCGAAAACTGTCACCGATGTATCCGAATTTCCGTCACCGATGTTTCCGAACAACTGTCACCGGTGTTCCGAAATAAACCCTCCCCACGGGGACCGGATTCCCAGATGATGATGGCCGGTCCCCGTCTCACCGGAATTGTGGCATCGTTCACGTTTGAACCCTGGATAGTGCTGCCCGGCACGGGTTTTCGGACAGCACCGCGGGCCCCGGCATTCCGTCCTTCCCGCTCAGGGCGGGGACACGGCGAGCACCGGCCGATTCCGGTCGGTCAGGCGTTTGACACTCCGGCAATATTGGCCGTGTACGGTCGAGCCGGTTCCGCCAGAGCGTGTCTGCTCAGCGTGCCTCACCCCAGCCCGCCCCGGTGCCCCGGACAGTGCCGTCCGGCTGCGGCCCGGCGGGCCCGACACGCGGCACCGGGCAGCATCCAGCCGAGCCCAGGGGGAAACGATGACCGAGATTGCGCAGCCGACCGGTCGACCGCGGAGTGGTCCGGGGCCGTTCCGGGAGGGCTCCGCCGTCTACATACCCGGACGCCAGGAATCCGACGACGAACGCGTGCCGCCCGACGAGGTCTGCCTGTCGCTGCACAGCCTCGAACTCGCCAATCTCGGGGTGCGCCGAGCGCTGGTGCACGAGCAGGTCGAGACGATCCTGGAGGCCCCGGACCGGCGCGGCCACCCGTACTGCATGTGGCTGGCGGTCCTGACCCTGCTCTACACCGGTGATCTGGTCTCCGCGCGCGCCCGCTGCCGTCAACTGCTCATGGACCCACGATGGTTGGGGTCGCCCCGGCATCAGGCGCTGCTGGCGCTGCTGCGCGCCCGGGTCAGTCTGCTGGCCGGTGACGGGGTCAAGTCGGCGGCGCTGTTGGGTGAGGTGCTCGCCCGCGGTCTGCCGCCGGAGCTGACCCGGCCGGCCGTGGCCTGGCTCGTGGAGGCCCAGGTCCTGGCGGGCAGCCCGGAGGCCGCGCACGGCGCACTGCTCGCGCACGAGCTGGCGGGCCGTCTCGACCCGGAACTCCCCGACGTCGCTCTGGTGTTGGCCGCGCGGGGCGCGCTGCACATGGCGACCGGCAACTGCAAGCAGGCGCTGGACGACTTCACGGCGTGCGGACGGGTCCTCACCGCGCAGGGCGTCACCAACCCGGCGGTCGTGCCGTGGCGTTCACGCGCCGCGTTCGCGGCCCTCGCCACCGGGCGCAACGACCTGGCGCTCGCGCTGGCCGCCGACGAGCTGGCGGCGGCCCGCAAGTGGGGTGCGGCGCGGGGCATCGGCATGGCGCTGCACGCCGTCGCGGTCGCGGGCCGGGACGACTCCTCTCCGGCGCTGCTGGAGGAGGCGGTGGAGCTGCTCGACCTGGCCCATGCGCGCGGCGAGCTGATCCACGCCCTCCACGATCTGGCCGTTCTCCAGAAGGAGCGGGGCGAGCCGGCCGTGGCCCGCTCGCGCCTGGAGGCGGCGGCCGAGGTCGCCCGCGAGAGCCGCAACGGTCTGTGGCCCGCCCGGCTCGGGCTGGTCCTGGAACGGCGGGACCTGCCGGACCTCACCGGCCAGGAGCTGCGCATCAGCGAGCTGGCCCGCGCCGGGTACAGCAACCGGCAGATCGCGGAGACGCTCTTTCTCGCCGTGCGCACGGTCGAGTTCCATCTGTCGAGCGTGTACCGCAAACTCGGCGTGTCCGGGCGGCGGGAGCTGATTTCCGTGCTGGGTTCCCCCTCACCCTGACATTCCGGCCACGTGCAACGCGCCGTCCCCGGCATCGGGGGCGGCGCGTTTTTCTCTTCCCGCAAGCCACGGGTTTCCCCTCCCGCGGGACCGCAGTGCGACCACAGGAAAGCCTGCGGTCCGACCGCAGGTTCTCCCGGGACGCCTTGTGACAGCGGGCGGAACCCTGCGAAGGTCGAATGGCAGGATGATCCCCCAGCGATTCCCCACCTCTGACGGAGAGGGTTTCCTTGCCCATGCCGGAACAGACGGAAGTCGCGGATCTCGTGAAATCGCTCTCCGAGCGGGTGCGGGTCCTCGAAGACGTGCGGGAACTCACCAGGCTGCGCTCCGAATTGCCGCGCCGCATCAACGACGGGCAGTGGGACCGGGTCGGAGAGCTGTTCTCCGGCACCGCGACGCTGGATTACGCGCACCTCGGCCAGGCGACCGGACGCACCGCGGTTCAGGACTACTTCACGGCGCTCCCCGGTCTGATCCAGCAGGACAAGCCGGGCTCCGGCCTGCTCGTCAAACAGTTCGTCCACGGCCATGACGTGGAGGTTTCCGGCGATCACGCCACCGGGGTCAGCTTCTTCGAGGAGCGGGTCGTCTTCGACGACGAGAGCGCGATGGTGGCCGGCAAGTTCACCGACACCTACGTCCGCGAGGACGGCCGGTGGGTCTTCGCCCGGATCGAACTCGCCCTCTACTGGGTTCTTCCGCATCACGAGGGACTGGTGCGCAAAGCACCGTCCGAGACATTCTGAGGTGGATTTCCGTGCTCCAGAAGAACACGACGAAACGGCTCGGATACTGGCTCCTGCATCTGCACCGGCTCTTCGACGAGGCGACCGGCCACGCCCTCGCGGAGGAAAAGCTGAACCGGCGCCAGTGGCAGGTGCTGCACGCCATCCACATCGGGGTCGACACGGTGTCCGGTATCGACGCGGCTTTCGCTCCCTTTCTGGCCGTCGACGGGGACACCTCCTATCAGCCCGTCGTGGACGCATACGAGGAACGCGGCTGGGTCGCGGTCGCCGGAGAACGCGTGATCCTCACGGATTCCGGGACGGCGGCGCACGAGCGCGCGGAAAAGCTCGTCAACGCGCACGCGGCCCGCTCGCTCACCGGGATATCGGAGGCCGAATTCCTCGCCGCCAACGACGTACTGGCGCGTATCGCCGCCAACCTCGAGAGCGAACAGCGGCGCGTGCCGTGTCCGTGACCCGAAGCCCCCGCCGGAGGACCTGATGCCGCACCCCACCGCACCGACCCGCGACGAACTCGTGGACACCGCCGCCAAACTCGTGCCCCTGCTGCGCTCGCGGGCCCTGTGGATCGACGAGCACCGGCGACTGCCGCAGGACGTCGTCACGGCGGTCGAGGAGTCCGGGCTGCTGCGGATGCAGATCCCCGCGCAGTACGGCGGATACGAGTCGGACGCGCGGGCCTTCGTGGACGTGCTCGGGGAGATCGCCAAGGGCAACAGCTCGGCCGCCTTCTGCCTGTCGGTCTACGCCGCGCTGGGCTGGATGGCCGCGCTGTGGCCCGACGAGGCCCTGGACGAGGTGTTCGCGGACCCGCACGTGCGTATCAGCGGCACCACCGCGCCGACCGGCACCGCCCGGCGCACCCGGGGCGGCTATCTCCTCAGCGGCAAGTGGAGCTTCAACAGCGGTGTGCTGCACAGCCGGTGGAAGATCAACGTGGCGATGCCCGAGGACCCGGCCGACGGCAAGGTCCCGCTGTTCTGCCTGGTCCCGGTCTCGGACCTGCGGATCGAGGACGACTGGCACACCATCGGGCTCCAGGGGTCCGGCAGCGTCACCACGGTCGCCGAGGAGGTCTTCGTCCCCTCCCACCGGGTGATCAGCGGGATCGACTTCTACCAGAACGTCTCCAAGTCGCGGATCAACGGCCCCAAGCCGCACTACCGCGTCCCGGTCCTCGTCACCACGAACGCCATCCAGAGCGGCCAGCTCGTCGGCGCCGCCAAGTACGCCCTCGCCAGCTTCCTCGAACGCCTCCCCGGCCGCCCCCTGACCTACACCGACTACCCGAGCCAGCGCGAGGCACCCCTGACCCATCTCCAGCTCGGTGAGGCCGCGTTGCTGATCGAGGACGCCGAACGGCGCGCCCACCGATTCGCGGACCTCATCGCCGGCAAGGCCGCGCGCGACGAATCCTGGACCACCGGGGAGCGGGTCACGGCGCGGGCGCAGATCGGCTGGATCGCCCGGCAGTGCAAAACGGCCGTCGACATCCTCGCGGGCGCGAGCGGCGGCTCCTCGATCCACCGGGACGTGCCGATCACCCGCATCCAGCGGGACCTCCACGCGGCCACGCTGCACCCCATGATCACGCCCGGCGTCAACGTCGAGCTGTACGGCCGCTCGCTGTGCGGGCTCGAACCCAACACGGCCTATCTGTGAGCGGGTTCGAGTCCGCCCACCTCCGAGGGGAGACACGCATGGACGCCTCCGTCATCGTCGTCGGCGCGGGACCCGCGGGACTCGCGCTGGCCGGGGAACTGCGCCTGGCCGGCGTCGACGTCCTGGTCCTGGAGCGCCTGCCCGAGCGCACCGGCGAGTCCCGTGGCATCGGGTTCACCATCCGCACCATGGAGGTCTTCGACCAGCGCGGACTGCTGTCCCGCTTCGGGGACTTCGAGACCAGCGAGGCCGGGCACTTCGGCGGTCTGCCGCTCGACCTCACCGTTCTCGGCGCCGCGCACGGCGCCGCCCGCACCGTCCCGCAGTCCCGCACCGAGGCCGTACTGGAGTCCTGGGCACGGGAGTTGGGCGCCGACATCCGGCGCGGCCAGGAGGTCACGGGGCTCACCGAGGACGCCGAGGGCGTGAGCGTGAGCGTCACGGGCGCCGGGCACGCCCTGCGGGCGCGGTATGTCGTGGGCTGCGACGGCGGACGCAGCACGGTCCGCGGGCTCGCCGGGTTCGACTTCCCGGGGACCGCGGCGACGACCGAGCTGTTCCTGGCCGACGTGCGCGGGGTGGACCTGGAAGCCAAGATGACCGCCGATCCGTCGGCGGGCGGCCTGGTGATGGTGGCCCATCTGCCCGACGGCATCACCCGGATCATCGCCGCCGAGCGCGGCGCGCCTCCCGTCCGCCGCACCGGGCCGCCCGAGTTCACCGAGGTGGCCGACGTGTTCAAGCGCCTCACCGACCACGACATCTCCGCCGCCGAGCCGGTGTGGGTCAGCGCCTTCACCGACACCGCCCGCCAGGTCACGCGGTACCGGCGCGGGCGGGTCCTGCTCGCGGGCGACGCCGCGCACGTCCATCTCCCGGCGGGCGGACAGGGGATGAACACCTCCGTCCAGGACTCGGTGAACCTCGGCTGGAAACTCGGCGCGGTGGTGCGCGGCACGGCGCCGGGCACGCTCCTCGACACGTACCACGACGAACGCCACCCGGTGGGGCGGCGGCTGCTGGCCAACACCCGTGCGCAGAGCCTGCTCATCCTCGGGGGTGACGAGGTGGCCCCGCTCAGGGACATCCTCGGTGAACTCCTCGGCCACACCGAGGTGGTCCGCCATCTCGCCGGCCGGGTGAGCGGTCTCGACATCCGCTACGAGGTCGGCGGCGGCCCGCATCCCCTGCTCGGTCTGCGGCTGCCGCGGCTCGAACTGGAGCGGGGCGACCGGCGCACGTCCAGCACCGAACTGCTGCGCACCGGACGGGGTCTGCTGCTCGACCTCGACGACAACCCCAGGCTCCGCCGCCGCGCGGACCGCTGGACCGACCGCGTGGACCTCGTCACCGCCCGCGCCCGTGCCGTACCCGAGGGCAGCCCCCTGAGCACCACCTCGGCGGTCCTGGTGCGGCCCGACGGACACGTCGCCTGGGCCGCGCCGGGCAGCCACCACGACCTGCCGACGGCGCTGGAGCGCTGGTTCGGCCCGGCGCGCTGAGACGGCACGGCCGGGACAGCGCAGCGAAAACCCCACACGCAGAAGGAGAACGATGCACAGCACCCTGATCGTGGCCCGCATGGCACCGGACTCGGCCGAGCACGTCGCCGGGCTGTTCGACGCCTTCGACCGCACCGACATGCCCGACCGCATGGGCACCCGGCGCCGCCAGCTCTTCGAGTACCGGGGGCTCTACTTCCACCTCCAGGACTTCGACGGGGACGACGGCGAGGGACGTATCGAGGACGCGAAGACCGACCCCCGGTTCGTCTCGATCAGCCAGGACCTCAAGCCGTACATCGAGGCGTACGACCCCGCGACCTGGCGCTCCCCCGCGGATGCCATGGCACGGCGCTTCTACGCGTGGCGGGCCTGATGGCCGGCGTGTCCGGGCGGCGGGTCGTCATCACCGGGGTCGGGGTCACCGCGCCGGGCGGGCAGGGCGCCAAGGCGTTCTGGGACCTGCTCACCGACGGCCGTACCGCCACCCGCCGCATCTCGTTCTTCGACCCCGCGCCGTTCCGCTCGCAGGTGGCGGCCGAGGTCGACTTCGACCCCGTACTGTCCGGTCTGACCCCGCAGGAGATCCGGCGGATGGACCGGGCCGCGCAGTTCGCGGTGGTCACGGCCCGCGAGGCGGTGGCCGACAGCGGGCTCGCCTTCGAGGAGATCGATCCGCGCCGCACCGGCGTCACGGTCGGCAGTGCGGTCGGCGCCACCATGGGCCTGGACCAGGAGTACCGCACGGTCTCCGACGGCGGCCGGCTGGAGCTGGTGGACCACACCTACGCCGTACCGCATCTGTACAACTACATGGTGCCCAGCTCCTTCGCGACGGAGGTCGCCTGGGTGGTGGGCGCCGAGGGCCCGGCGACGGTCGTCTCCACGGGCTGCACCTCGGGGCTCGACGCGGTCGGGCACGCCGCCGACCTGGTCCGGGACGGCACGGTGGACGTGATGATCGCGGGCGCCACGGACGCGCCCATCTCCCCGATCACCCTCGCCTGCTTCGACGCGATCAAGGCCACGACCAACCGCAACGACGACCCCGAGCACGCCTCCCGGCCCTTCGACGCGAGCCGCAACGGCTTCGTGCTCGGGGAGGGTTCGGCGGTGTTCGTCCTGGAGGACCTGGAGCGGGCCCGGGCGCGCGGGGCGCGCGTCTACGCCGAGGTCGCCGGCTACGCCACCCGCTCCAACGCCTTCCACATGACCGGTCTGCGCCCGGACGGCAGGGAGATGGCGGAGGCGATCCGGGTGGCACTCGACGAGGCACGGCTGAATCCGGAGGACATCGACTACGTCAACGCACACGGCTCCGGCACCAAGCAGAACGACCGGCACGAGACCGCCGCGTTCAAGCGGAGTCTCGGCGAGCACGCCCACCGCACTCCGGTCAGCTCGATCAAGTCGATGATCGGTCACTCGCTGGGCGCCATCGGCTCGATCGAGATCGCCGCCTCCGTCCTGGCGATGGTGCACAACGTCGTGCCGCCCACCGCCAACCTGCACACGCCCGACCCCGAGTGCGACCTGGACTACGTGCCGCTGACGGCACGAGACCAGCTCACGGACGCCGTGCTCTCGGTGGGCAGCGGGTTCGGGGGATTCCAGAGCGCGATCGTGCTGGCCGATCCGGGGCGGGAGGAGCGATGACGCGGCGCACGCTCGTCACCGGCCTGGGCGTGGTGGCGCCGACGGGCCTGGGCGTCGAGGAGTACTGGGCGGCGACGCTGGCCGGGCGGGGTGCGATCCGCCGGGTGACCCGCTTCGACCCGTCGCCGTATCCGTCCCGGCTGGCCGGGGAGATCTCCGGCTTCGACGCCGCCGCGCATCTGCCGGGCCGGCTGCTGCCGCAGACCGACCGCATGACCCGGCTCGCGCTGGTGGCGGCCGACTGGGCGTTCGCCGACGCGGGCGTGGTACCGGGCGAGCTGCCCGAGTACGACGTCGGGGTGATCACCGCGAGCCACTCGGGCGGCTTCGAGTTCGGGCAGAACGAGCTGCGGGCGCTGTGGAGCAAGGGCGGCCAGCACGTCAGCGCGTACCAGTCGTTCGCCTGGTTCTACGCGGTCAACAGCGGCCAGATCTCGATTCGCGGCGGGCTGCGCGGCCCCAGCAGTGTGGTCGTCAGCGACCAGGCCGGCGGTCTGGACGCCCTCGCGCAGGCGCGCCGCCAGATCCGCAAGGGCACCCCGGTGGTGATCGCCGGGGCGGTCGACGCCTCGATCTGCCCCTGGGGCTGGGTGGCCCAGCTCACCAGTGGCCGGCTGAGCACCTCGGAGGACCCCGCCCTTGCCTACCTCCCCTTCGACGACCGGGCGGCGGGCCATGTCCCCGGCGAGGGCGGCGCCCTGCTCGTCCTGGAGTCCGCCGACCACGCCCACCGCCGGGGTGCCCCACGGGTCTACGGCGAGATCGCGGGCCACGCCGCCACGGTGGACCCGCGACCGGGCACGGACCGCGTCCCGACCCTCCAGCACGCCATCGAACTGGCTCTCGCCGACGCCGGGTTGGAGCCCGCCGACATCGACGTGGTGTTCGCGGACGCGGCGGCCGTCCCGGAGCTGGACCGGACCGAGGCGGAGGCGATCACCAAGGTGTTCGGCGTCCGCGCGGTACCGGTGACCGCGCCGAAGACGACCACCGGGCGCCTGTACTCCGGCGCCGCTCCGCTCGACCTGGCCGCCGCGCTGCTGTCGATCCGCGACGGCGTCATCCCGCCGACCACCGGCTGTGTCCCCTCCCCCGCCTACGACATCGACCTGGTGACGGGCGCCCCGCGCCCGGCGCCGGTGCGCACCGCCCTGGTGCTCGCCCGTGGCCACGGCGGTTTCAACTCCGCGCTGGTCGTCCGGGCCGCCGCCTCCCCCACCCCCGCGAAGAAAGGTCAAACCCCCATGTCCGCCACGGAATTCACGCTGTCCGACCTGAGGACGATCCTGCTGGAGGCTGCCGGGACCGACGAGAACGTCGATCTCGACGGCGACATCCTCGACCTCGACTTCCAGGACCTCGGCTACGAGTCGCTCGCCCTGCTGGAGACCGCCGGGCGCATCGAGCGGACGTACGGCATCAGCCTGGACGAGGAGGCCCTGTCCGACGCCCGTACGCCCCGGCTGCTCGTCGACCTGGTCAACGCCCATCTGCCGGCCGCCCGCGCCGTCTGACCGGAGGGAGTCCCGCTCATGACCGACAACGGCAGGGTCGCGCTGGTCACCGGCGCCACCAGCGGTATCGGGCTCGCCTCGGCGCGGCTGCTGGCCGAGCGGGGGCACCGGGTCTTCCTGTGCGCCCGGGACGCGACGGCGGTGGCGGACACCGTCAAGTCACTGCAGAACGAGGGCTTCGACGTCGACGGGACCACCGGTGACGTGCGCTTCAAGGAGCAGGTCGCGGAGGTGGTGCGGGCCGCGGTGGCCCGATTCGGGCCGATCGACGTGCTGGTCAACAACGCGGGGCGGTCCGGTGGCGGGGTCACGGCCGACATCGCCGACGAGCTGTGGGACGACGTGATCGCGACCAACCTCACCAGTGTGTTCGTGGTGACGCGCGAGGTGCTGACCTCCGGTGGGATGCGGCACAAGAAGCGCGGCCGGATCATCAACATCGCCTCCACGGCGGGCAAACAGGGCGTGGTGCTCGGCGCCCCCTACTCGGCGTCCAAGCACGGTGTCGTCGGCTTCACCAAGGCGCTAGGCAACGAACTCGCCCCGACCGGCATCACCGTGAACGCGGTCTGCCCCGGCTATGTGGAGACGCCCATGGCCCGGCGGGTGCGGGCCGGTTACGCCGCCGCCTACGACACCACCGAGGACGCCATTCTGGAGAAGTTCCAGGCCAAGATCCCGCTCGGCCGCTACTCCACGCCCGAGGAGGTCGCCGGCCTGGTCGGCTACCTCGCCTCCGACACCGCCGCCTCGATCACCGGGCAGGCCCTCAACGTCTGCGGCGGGCTCGGCAACTTCTGAGCCCGGGCACGCATTCCGGGCGCTGGTCACCCCCGCACGTCCAAGGAATCGAAGGAGAGTTCACGATGACCGTCCGCGAGGTCGAGCACGCGATCACCGTGCACGCCCCGGCCGCCGAGGTCTACCGGCTGCTCGCCGAGGTGGAGAACTGGCCGCGGCTGTTCCCGCCGTCGGTGTACGTCGAGTATCTGGAACGGGAGGGAAACCAGGAACGCATCCGGATCTGGGCGACCGCCAACGGCGAGGCGAAGAACTGGACTTCGCGGCGCGACCTGGACCCGGAGGGGCTGCGCATCACCTTCCGCCAGGAGGTGTCCGCGCCGCCGGTCGCCGAGATGAGCGGCACCTGGATCGTCGAACCGCGCGGCGAACGGGAGACGTACCTGCGGCTGTTGCACTCCTATCGCGCGGTGGACGACGACCCCGAGGGCCTGGACTGGATCGACCGGGCCGTCGACCGCAACAGCAGCGAGGAGCTGCCCGGGGTGAAGGCGGGTCTCGAACAGGTCGCCGACACAGCGGACTTGACCCTGTCCTTCGTGGACTCCGTCCGGGTCGAGGGGTCGGCGAAGGATCTGTACGACTTCGTGAACGAGGCCGACCGGTGGACCGAGCGGCTGCCGCATGTCAGCACCGTCCGGCTGACCGAGGACGTGCCCGGACTCCAGGTGCTGCGCATGGAGACCCGGGCCGTCGACGGCTCGACGCACACCACGGAGTCGGTGCGGGTGTGCTTCCCGCATCACCGGATCGCGTACAAGCAGACCACGCTGCCCGCGCTGATGACCCTGCACACCGGCCGCTGGGAGTTCCGTACCGAGGAGGACGGGACGGTGACCGCCGCGTCGCAGCACACCGTCGTGCTCAACCCGGACAGCATCGGCAAGGTCCTGGGGCCGGACGCGGGCGTGCCCGAGGCGCGGGCGTTCGTGCGCGAGGCGCTCGGCGCCAACAGCCGGGCGACTCTGGAGCACGCCAAGCGGTACGCGGAAGAGCGGCGTTGACTCCGGCGGTGGCCGTCGTCGGGGCCGGCCCCGTCGGCCTGCTCCTGGCCGGTGACCTCGCGGCGCGGGGCGTCCCGACGGTGGTGCTGGAGCAGCTCACCGAGCCGATGACCGAGTCCCGTGCCTCCACCCTGCACGCCCGCACGATGGAGCTGCTGGAGGAGCGCGGCGTCCTGGACCGGCTGGGCCCGCTGCCGGACGGCGGCCCGGGACACTTCGGCGGACTGCGCCTGGAGCTGACCGCCGCGGACCCCGCGCACCGCTGGGCCGGGCAGTGGAAGTGCCCGCAGACCCGGCTCGAAGCGGTGCTCCAGGAACGCGCGCGGGACCTGGGCGCGCAGGTGCGGCGCGGGCGGCGCCTGGTCGCGCTGCGGGACCGAGGCACCGACGTCCTCGTGGAGAGCGTCGGCACCGACGGCCGCCGCGAGCGGCTGACCTGCGCGTACGTCGTGGGCTGCGACGGGGGCGACAGCACGGTCAGGCGCCTGGCGGCCATCGGCTTCGCGGGGAGCGCGGCCCGGCGCGAGATGCTGCGCGCGGACGTCGCCGGGCTCGGCATCCCCGACCGGCGCTTCGAGCGGCACCCGCGCGGGCTCGCCACCGCGCACCGCTGGCCGGACGGCAGCACCCGGGTCATGGTCCACGTCTTCGGCACCGCTCCCGCACCGCGCCCGGGACCGCCCGCGTACGCGGAGGTGGTGGCCGCGTGGGCGGAGGTGACCTGCGAGGACATCGGGCACGGCACCCCGCTGTGGCTGAACGCCTTCGACGACACCCGGCGCCAGGCGGTCGGCTACCGGCGGGGACGTGTGTTCCTCGCGGGCGACGCCGCCCACGTCCAGATGCCGGTGGGCGGCCAGGCGCTCAACCTCGGCCTCCAGGACGCGGCCGATCTCGGCACCCGGCTCCCCGACGGCGACCTCGACGGTTACGACCGGGTCCGCCGCCCGGCCGGCGCCCGCACCCTCGCCGACATCCAGGCGCAGTCGTCCCTGCTGCTCGGCGGCCCGGAGGTGGAGCCCATGCGTCGACTCTTCGCGGAACTGCTCGAACTGAGCCCCGTGCGGCAGCACTTGGCGCGGCGGATCAGCGGTGTCGGCCCGCCGCCACCCCGACCACCCGCGTCCGCCGTCGTGGAGGAACCCGTCGGCAAGGAGCACCCGCCATCGAGCGGCAACCCAGGAACAGGAGGTCCGTCATGAGCAGGCTCACGGGCAAGAGCGCGCTGGTGACCGGTTCGAGCCGGGGCATCGGCCGCGCCGTCGCCCAACGCCTGGCGGAGGAAGGCGCGTTGGTCGCCGTCCACTACGCCAGCGCCGAGGACGCGGCGCGGGAGACGGTGGAGTCGATCGAACGCGACGGCGGCCGCGCCTTCGCCGTCCGCGCCGAACTCGGCGTCCCGGGCGACGTGCACGAGCTGTTCCTCGGGGTCGAGCAAGGACTCAAGGAGCGTACGGGCGAGGCCGCGCTGGACATCGTCGTCAACAACGCGGGCGTCACCACACCGGCCGGTCTCCAGCCGGAGGACGTCACACCGGAGGAGTTCGACCGGCTCTTCGCGGTCAACGCCAAGGCGCCCTTCTTCGTCGTGCAGCGCGCGCTGCCGCTGCTGCGCGAGGGCGGCAGGGTCGTCAACATCTCCTCCGGGCTCACCCGGTTCGCCAGCCCCGACCAGGTCGCCTACGCGATGACCAAGGGCGCGATCGAGCAGCTCTCGCTGCACTTCGCCCGTCATCTCGCGCCGCGCGGCATCACCGTCAACAGCGTGGCACCCGGGATCACCGACAACGGCAGCGCGCTGTTCGACATCCCCGAAGCGGTCGAGCAGATGGCCCAGTTGTCCGCGTTCAAGCGGGTCGGCCAGGCCGTCGACGTGGCCGACGTGGTCACCTTCCTGGCCTCCGAGGAGGCCCGCTGGATCACGGGCGCGTTCATCGACGCCAGCGGCGGCACGCTGCTCGGCTGAGCGGACCCGACGCCGACGAGACGAACGGAGACGGCAGCCGATGACGACCGTGCCCTACGACCGCCCCCGCGCCCCGGCCGACGACCCGGACGAGCCCGGTGATCTGCGCGCCCTGGTGGCCCGCGTGTTCGCCACGCTCCCGCGCCGGACGCCGGTGCCCGCGCGCACCGCGCCCGCCCATCCGCCCCTGCTGCGAACGGAGACCTGACGATGGACGTCGGACTGCTCTTCGACCTGCGCAACCCCGACGCGTGGCACCGGCCGTGGGCCGACCACTACGCACGCTCCCTGGAGTACTGCGAGGAGGCCGACGGGCGGGGCGCCGGGGGTGTGTGGTTCACCGAGCACCACCTCTTCGAGGACGGCTATCTGCCGCAGCCGCTGACCTTCGCCGCGGCGGCCGCCGCCCGCACCCGCCGGGTACGTGTGGGCACCGCCGTGGTGCTGCCCAACCTCCACAAGCCGGCCCAGCTCGCCGAGGACGCCGCGCTCGTCGACCTCATCAGCGGCGGGCGGCTGGAGGTCGGCTTCGGCGCGGGCTACCGGATACCCGAGTACCGGCTGTTCGGCGCCGACTACGGCCGCCGCTTCCGCCAGGTCGAGGCGAACATCCGCGAGGTGCGCCGGCTGTGGGAGGAGGGCGGGATCACCCCCGGACCGCTCCAGTCGCCGGTGCCGCTGTGGGGCGGCTTCTACGGTCCACGCGGCGCCCGGCTCGCGGGCCGTCTCGGCATCGGGCTGCTGCACATCAGCCACGAGATGTACGGCCCCTACCGCGAGGGGCTGGCCGAGGGCGGCCACGACCCGGACACGGCCCGGGTGTCGGACCTGCTGCCCGTCATCCTGGCCGACGACCCGGAGGCGGCGTGGCCACGGGTCGCCCCGCATCTCGCCCACCAGATGAACACCTACCGGCAGGGCTCGCTGGAGGGCACCGACGTGCCCCGTCCGCCCCTGCTGAAGGCGGAGGACTTCCCGCAGCCGCCGCCCGGGGACGGCTCCTGGTCGCTGCTGGAGATCCTCACTCCGGAGGAGGCGGCCCGGCGCATCCACGAGCGGATCAGGGGGCTTCCCGTACGGCATCTGATCTTCTGGGCGAGCATCGCGGGGATGCCGGACGACCTGGTCGTCCGCAACATCGAGCTGATCAGCGAGCGGCTGCCCGTGCTGCTCGCGGAACGGGCGGCGGCCGAGGCGGAGGCGGAGGCCGGGACGGAGTCCGGCGCGGGGGCGGCCAGGGCCCCGGGGGCGGCCGGGGCGTTCAGCCGTGGCTGAGCCGCTGGTCGCGCGGGCCGCTCCGCCGCGGGCGCCGGACGGTGCCTGGCGGCTGCTGTTCGTCCTCTCCGGGAACATGGTGCTGGACGCCGTCGAGGTGTCCGTGGTGCTCGTCGCGCTGCCCTCCATCGCGGGCGAGCTCGGTCTGCCGGTCCGGTCCGTGCAGTGGCTGATGTCCGGCTTCGCGCTCGGCTTCGCGGCAGTACTCCTGCTCGGGCCCAAGCTCACGGCCCGGTGGGGGCTGCGCCGTTGCTATCTCGCCGCACTGATCGTGTTCGCCGGGGCATCCGTGGTGGGCGGGCTGAGCGACACGCTCTGGGTGCTCGTCGCCTCGCGGGTGGTCAAGGGCGGCTGCGCCGCGCTGACCGCGCCCGCCGGGCTGACCCTGATCGCCGCCACCTTCCCCGAGGGTCCGCGACTGCGCCGGGCCGTATCCGTCTACTCGCTCTTCGGCGCCGCCGGGTTCACCCTCGGTCTGCTGCTCTCCGGTCTGCTCACCCCGCTGAGCTGGCACTGGACCTTCCTCTTCCCCGCCCCCGTAGCCCTCGCCCTGCTCCTGTGGGGTCTTCGCACCGTCCCGCACACCGAGCGCCGCATCCCGCCCCGCCTCACCAGGGGTCTGCTGCGCGACGGCGACCTGGTCCGCGCCACCCTGGGCGCGGCCACCCTCAACGGCACCTACGCCGCCCTGCTGCTCCTGACCACCTTCCAGGCGGCGGACCGCTTCGGCTGGCGCCCCTGGCAACTGGCGCTCGCCCTGCTGCCGGCCTGTGTCCCGCTCGCGGTGTCCGTCCCGTTCGCCGGACGCCTCACCGCGCGGTACGGCACCTCGGGCCCCGTCGCGGCCGGAGCCGTGACCGCCTTCGCCGGGCAACTGCTGCTCCTGATACATCCGCGCCCGCGCTCGTACGCGCTCGGGCTGCTGCCCACCCTGCTGCTGGTCGGCATCGCGCTCGCGCTGTCCTTCGCCGCCCTGAACCTCCAGGCCACGAGCGGTCTCACCGCGCGGGAACGCGGCGCGGCGGTGCCCCCCCTGTACCAGACCGGCGTCCAGCTCGGCGGCGTCCTGATGCTGCCCCTGGTCGCCGCCTTGCTCACCGATGGCTCCGGCCCCCGCACCGCGCCGCTCGCCCTGACCCTGGCCGGGGCGGCAGGGGCGCTCGTCTCACTCACCGGCTTGCGCAGCCGTTCCCCGAAGGGACGCACACCGTCATGACCGAGCAACTGACCACCATCTCGATACCGTTGAACATCGCCGTCGTCATCGGCAGCGTGCGCGAGGGCCGGTTCGGGCCCACCGTGGCCCGCTGGTTCATCAAGCAGGCGGAGCAACGCGAGGACATCTCGGTCGAGTTGGTCGACCTCGTCGACTATCCCCTGCCGTTGGAGAAGGCCACCCCGGGCGACCCGCCCGACGAGGAGACCGCGAACCTGCGGCAGGCCCTGGCGACACGGCTCGGCCGCGCGGACGCGTTCGTCGTCGTCACGCCCGAGTACAACAACACCATCCCCGCCGCCCTGAAGAACGCGATCGACTGGATCTTCGACGAGTGGGCGGCCAAGCCGGTCGGCTTCGTCTCCTACGGCGGGATGAGCGGCGGCCTGTGGGCCGTCTCCCATCTGCGCCATGTCTTCACCGAGCTGCACGCGGTGCCGCTGCGTGAGCAGTTGATCTTCCATCAGGTGTGGAACCGGTTCGACGGCGATGCCCCGCGCGACGCGGAGGACAGCGAGGTGGCGGCCAAGACGCTGCTGAACCGGCTGGTGTGGTGGGCGGAGGCGCTGCGCTCCGCCCGCGCCGCGCGGCCGTATCAGCGCTGACCGTCGCCGCCCCGTTTCCCCAGCCGCCCAAGAGAAGGGTTCACCCGTGACCAGCCCGTACACCCGGCCCCTGCGGTTCGGCCTCGTCGTGTTCACCCCCACCTCCCGGGCGGAGTGGGTGGCCAGGGCGCGCCGGGCGGAGAGCCTCGGGTACGACGTCGTGTCCGTCTCCGACCACCTCGGGATGCCCGCCCCGCTGGCGACGCTCGCCCTGGTGGCCGAGGCCACCGAGCGGATCCGGATCGGCACCCTCGTGCTCAACACCTCCTTCTACCGGCCGACGGTCCTGGCCCGGGACCTCGCGACGGTCGACCACTACGCGGGCGGCAGGCTCGAGATCGGGCTCGGCGCGGGCTACGACAAGGCGCAGTTCGACCGGGCGGGCCTGCCCTGGACCGGGGCGCGCGAGCGCGTCGATCACCTGGAGGCCACCGTGCGGGAGTTGCGCAAGGTCTTCGCGTCGCCGGAGACGGTGCCCCCGGCCGCGCAGCCTGGTGGACCGCCGATCCTGATCGCCGGCCGGGGGCCGCGCGTGCTGCGCCTGGCAGCCGAGCACGCCGACATCGTCGGTTTCACCGGCACCGCGCCCGTGCGCGACGGCGACGGCCTGGTGCTGGGCGGCCCGGGCGAGATCACCCGGCGCATCGCCGACGTGCACGCCCTGCTCGGCGACCGCGCCCGGGACGTGGAGCTGAACATCCCCGTCCACCGCGTGCTGCCCTCGGCGGCGACCGGTGCCGTCACCGACGTGTGGCAGAACGAACTCGGCCTTAACGCCGCTCAGCTGGCCGAACTCCCCTCCTTCCTCATCGGCTCGCCCAAGGAGTGCGCCGAGCAGCTGCTGGAGCGGCGCGAGAAGTACGGCCTGAGCTACTACAGCGTGCTGGAGCCGGAGATGGAGGCGTTCGCCAAGGTCATCGAGGAGCTGCGGTGAACGCGCCCGAGGAGACCGCCGCGCTGCGGATCAGCGTCGACGAGGACCGGTGCGTGGCCGCCGGGCACTGTGTCGTGGCCGCTCCCGAGGTCTTCGACCAGCGTGAGGAGGACGGTGTCGTGGTCCTCCTCGATCCCCGCCCTGCCGAGGCGGACCACGGCGCCGTCCGCGAGGCGGCGCTGCTGTGCCCCGCCGCGGCCATCCGTCTGGTGCGGGCGTCCTCGTGACGACCGACGTCGTGATCGTCGGCGCGTCCGCGGGCGGTCTGACGGTGGCCGAGGGCCTGCGCCGACGGGGCTTCACCGGCTCGGTCACGCTGGTCGACGCGGATCCGGAACTCCCCTACGACCGGCCGCCGCTGTCCAAGCAGGTGCTCGACGGCCGCTGGCCGGCCGAGCGGGCCCGGCTGCGGGAGCCGGCCGAACTGGACGCTCTGGACGTGGACCTGCGGCTGGGCTGCCCGGCCGTCGCCCTCGACGTACCGGGCCACCGCATCGCCCTCCTCGACGGCCGGGTGCTCCGTTACCGCACCCTCGTCCTGGCCACCGGCCTGGTCGCCCGCGATATCCCGGGGCACGAACACCTGGCCGGAGTGCACACCCTGCGCACCCTGGCCGACAGCGAACTGCTGCGCGCCGAGCTGGAGTCGGCCCACCGGGTCGTGGTCGTCGGCGCCGGGGTGCTGGGCTGCGAGATCGCCGCGACGGCCCGGAGCCTTGGCCGCGAGGTCACGGTCGTGGAGCCGGCCGCACAGCCCATGGAACGCGTGCTCGGAGCCGAACTCGGCGCGGAGATGGCCCGGTTGCACACCGGTCAGGGCGTGCGTCTGCTCACCTCGACTCCGGTGACGGGTCTCGTGGGAGAGGCGGGCCGGGTCGTCGGCGTCCGCACCGGGACCGGTGCCGTGCTGCCCGCCGACGTCGTGGTGGTCGCGGTCGGCGGGCGCCCCGCCACCGACTGGCTAACCGGCAGCGGACTCGTCCTGGACGACGGCGTGGTCTGCGACGAGCGCTGCCGCGCCGCCGAGGACGTGTACGCGGTCGGCGACGTCGCCCGCTTCGGAGCGGGGGCGGGAGCGGGCGCCGGTGAGCGCGGGGAGCGCCTGGAGAACCGTACGAACGCAACGGAACAGGGCCTCTTCGTGGCGGCGGACATCCTCGGCGCCCGCGCCGCGTACCGCCCCGTGCCCTACGTCTGGTCCGACCAGTTCCAGGTGCGCGTCCAGGTCTACGGCGCCGTCCCCGAGGGGCCGTCCGCCGTCCGGATCGTCCAGGGCTCGCTCCGCGGGAGGAAGTTCGTCGCCCATGTCGAGGCCGGCGGGCGGCTCGTGGCCGTCGTGGGCTGGAACAGCCCCGGCGGGACGCGCACCGCGCGCAGCCTGCTCACGAGCCGCCACCCGGTCCCCCATGCCCCCTGAGAGGAGCCTCATGACCGCCCCGCTGCCCATGCCCCACAACCGGCGCCGCCCCGGTTGCCCCTTCCGCCCCGACGCCGCGCTCGAACGCCTGCGTGAGGAACCGGAGTTGCCGCGCGTCTCCACGTTCAACCCGCAACTGGGCGAGTTCGAGGCCGTCCTGGTCACCCGGCTGGACGAGGTCCGCCGGGTGCTGGCCGATCCGCGGTACGAGGCGGGGTTCGCCTTCGACGGCTCCGGCCCGCGCACGGTCATGAACCAGCCCGGAATCCTGCTCAACTACGACGGCGACGCGCACACCCACTACCGCCGCATGCTCTCGGGCGCGTTCACGGTGAAGCGGGTCCGCTCCCTGGCCCCGGCCGTCCGGCGGGTCGTGGACGAGCGGCTCGACGCCCTGGAGCAGGCCGGTTGCGGGGCCGATCTGGTCGAGACGTTCGCCGGACCGGTGCCGCTGCTGGTCATCTGCGAGCTGCTCGGCATCCCGGCCGAGGACCGCGACGGCATCCAGCGCCGCAGCGCCACCGGCACCGATGTCGGCAACACCCTGGAGACGCAGCTGGAGAACTTCGCCGCGATGGCCGCGTACATGGGCGACCTGGTACGGCGCAAGCGCGCGGAGCCCACCGACGACATCCTCGGCGACCTGATCCGCAGGCACGGACACGAACTCAGCGACGACGAGCTGATCGGCATGGGCAACAGCATCCTGGTCGCCGGGCACGAGACCGTCTCCAGCATGATCGGTCTGAGCGTCCTGGCGCTGCTGGAGGACACGGAACAGCTCGCGGTCGTCCGCGACGACGAGAGCGCCGCACCCGGCGCGGTGGAGGAGCTGCTGCGGCTGCTGTCGGTGGCACCGCCTCTGGTCCGGCAGGCGGCGACCGATCTGGAACTCGCAGGACTGCCGGTCAAGGCGGGCGAGCGGGTCGTGCTGTCCACCCTCGCCGCCGACCAGGACGTCGACCTGGTGCCCGACGGGGCCACACGGCTCGACGTACGCCGCAGGCCGGTCGCGCATCTGGCCTTCGGCTACGGCGCCCATCAGTGCGTCGGCCAGCAACTCGCCCGCCTGGAGCTGCAGATCGCGCTGCCCGCGCTGCTGCGCCGTCTGCCCGGGCTGCGCCTGGCCGTCGGCTTCGACGCCGTCGAGTACCGGGAGGACGCGCTGGTCTTCGGGGTGGCCCGGCTGCCGGTGACCTGGTAGCGGGGCGGACGCACGACGGTGGGCGGGGCGCGGGTGCGCGCCGCCCACCGTCGTGCGTGCGGCTCGGTCGGCCGTCCGCTCAGTCCGCCGGCCGGTCGGCCAGCAGTCCGTGACGGCGCAGGATCGCGTGCACCGTCGACACGGCCGGTACGCCGGGCACGTCCCGGCGCACCAGTTCGTCGTGGATGCGGCGGGCGCCCCAGCGCGGCTGGGCTCCCCGGAGCCGTACGACCTGCGCCTCGATCTCGCTCCTCGTACGGGCCGGGGAGTTCTTGGGGCGGCGGGAGCGGGGAGCGAGACCCGCGGCGCCCTCGGTGCGGTAGCGGGCGAGGTAGACGTAGTACGTCTTGCGGGAGATGCCGTGGCGGCGACAGACCTCCGTGACGGTCAGCCGGTCGCGCTCGGGTGCCAGCAGGATGTCGATCCACTGCTCGGACAGGGCCATCACCTCTTCCACGGTTTCCCTTGCCGGCGTGCCTAGTTGGCGTGGTCCTGGCGTCCGGCACGTGCGACGGTGCGCTCGCCGCCGGACTCCTCGGACTCCTCGGCACCGGGCTCCACCGGCTCCCCGCCCGCCGGCTCCGCCCCCGCCACCGCGCGCCCCGGGATGAACAGGCTGGCGACGATCATCACGACCAGCGCCACGCCCACCGCCAGATACGCGTCGTGGAACCCGGTCCGGGGATGATCCGCGCCCGCGTTCTGCATCAGCAGCGCGACCACCGCGATGCCGATCGACGCGCCGAGCTGGTTGAGCATGTAGAGCACGGAGCTGCCCTGCGGGACGAGCTGCGGCGGCAGGGTGCGGTACACCGAGCCGATCACCGGGGCGCCCGCCGAGCCCGTGCCGATGCCGAGGGTGAAGGCGGCCAGGAGCGGCCACAGCTGGGCGGTGTGCGTGTCGAACCGGCTGAAGGCCAGCGAGCTGAGCAGGGCGACCGCCGCGCCGGTGAGGGCGAGGTTGCGTGAGCCCCAGCGGTCGGAGAGGCGCCCCGCGAGCGGCATCACCAGCGCGGAGCCGACACCGAACGGCGCGAGGCGCAGGCCGGACTCGAACACGCCGTAGCCGCGCACCTGCTGGTAGTAGAGCGGGATCACGAAGATGCTCGCGAAGGTGGCGAGCCCCAGCACGGCGGCCGCGACGACGCTGGCGGTGAAACTGCGCCGGGTGAACAGCCTGAGGTCGATGAGCGGCGGGGTCGCGCGGGTGGGCAGCGCGTGGAGCGCGTACCCGGCGAGCAGCACGACGGCGACGGCCAGCGGGAGCAGCACCTGCCAACTGGTGAGGGAGCCGCGCTGGGCGACCTCCGACAGGGCGAGTACGCCGGTCGCGACGCCGGGCCCGATCAGCGCGACACCGAGGACGTCCAGACGCCCGGCCACCGCGCGCCCCTCGGGCGGTTCGGCGGGCAGGGTGCGCCGGGCCAGGACGAAGGCGACGATCACGATCGGCACGTTGACGAAGAACATCCAGCGCCAGTCGAGACCCTGGAGGATGATCCCGCCGACGATCGGACCGAGCACGGGCCCGGTCGAGCCGACGATCCCCATGACGCCCATGACCCGGCCGATCAGGGCGGGTCCCGCGGCGCGGGCCAGCAGGGTGAGCATCAGCGGGTCGAGGATGCCGGCGCCGGCGCCCTGCACCACGCGGAACACGATGAGGCTGCCGATGTTCCAGGCGAGCCCCGAGGCGACCGACCCGGCCATGAACAGCACCAGGCCGGACAGCCACAGACGCCTGCCGCCGACACGCTCCACCGCCCACGCGGTGACGGGGATGGTCACGGTCAGTGCCAGGAGATAGCCGGTCGACACCCAGCCGGTCGTGGTGAGCGAGGCGTCGAAGCGGGTGGACAGGGTGTCCACGGCCACGGCGGTCATCGACCCGTCGAGGATGCCCATGATCCCGCCGATGAGGATCACACCGATCATCCGCCGTAAGGCCGGGTCGAGCTTGTCGTCCAAGGGGGTGGTCATCGTCGTCTCCCGACGGAGTCGCTTGCGAAATGAACCTGCGGGTTCAATTTACCAACCTCACGAGGATAGAAACAGTCGAGTTCGGAATACTGCACCGACGGGTACGGTCCAGGCCGTCGGCGGTTACCCTGAGGGCATGGCATCAGCAGCGGCGACGGAAGCGCGGACGGCCTCACGCGGCCGCATCGACAAGCGGCAGGCGATCCTCGACGCGGCCTTCGGCGTCTTCTCGGAGCACGGCTACGCGGACGCCCTGGTGCAGGAGATCGCGGAGCGGGCCAAGGTCGCCAAGCCGACGGTCTACAACCACTTCACGGACAAGGAGACCCTGTTCCGGGAGACCCTCACGGCCGCGGCCCGCACGGTGATGGACCGCAACATCGCGGTGCTCGACCGGATGCGCTCCCCGGGCGACGACCTTCGCGCGGCCCTGAACGACGTCGCCTACCAACTGGTGCGCTCCTGTTGCGACGTGCGCTCCCGCTCCCTGCGCCGGCTGACCTACGCGCAGGTGACCCGGTTCCCCGACCTGATCGAGGTCGTCCAGGACCGCACCTCGGTGCGCATCGCCGAGGCCATGGCGGACCGGCTCGCCCGGCTCACCCTCTCCGGACGTCTGCGCCCCTGCGACCCCGCGCTCGCCGCCGAGCAGTTGCTCGCCCTGATCACCGGCCCGCTGGAGACCCGCTCCCGCCTCGGCACCCGCAAGCCCGGCACGGCGGAGATGCGCGCGCTGGCGGAGGCGGCCGTGGACACGTTCCTGCGGGCCTACGCGGCGGAGTGACGTTCCCGGACGAGGCGGGAACGGGTGGTACGGCGGGTCCGCTCAGCCGCCCAGCTCCCGGTGCCGCGCCGCGAGATGCGACGCGCCCGCCTCCGTGAGCGAGCCGTACAGCCGCAGCCGGGAGATCCCGCCGTCCGGGAAGACGTCCACCCGCGCGTGCGTCCCGACGGCCGGGGCCGGAAGGACGAACCGGTGGAGGGTGTCGGGCTGGAGGCGGGCAGGGGGCAGGAGCTCCGTCCACTCGGCGCCCTCGCCGTCCCGCACCGACACCGACGCCCAGCCCGCGCTGTTGCCCTTCAAATACGCCGTGTCGATCTCGACCGCCCGGACCTCCGACTGGGCGGCGAGGCGGTAGGTGATCCAGTCGTGGCCCCGGTCGCGCCGCCGGCGTGTCTCCCAGCCCTCGTCCATACGGCGGGAGCGGCCCGGCAGGATGGTGTGGGCGGGCGGGGAGTAGAAGCGGTCGGAGGCGTCCTCGACCCGGCCGCCGTTCTCCAGGGCGACCACGTCGAAGGTGCCGAGCGCGGCGAGCCACGAGGGGTCCGGGACGACCTCGCCGTACACCCGCAGCCGGGCGATCCCGCCGTCGGGGTGCTGGTTGAGGCGCAGATGGGTGAAGCGCTGCCGGGCCGACACCGCGAAGCCGTTGACCGCGTGGCCGCCGACCGGGGTGCGCGGGACGAGCGCCGTCCACTTCACGTCGTCGCCGAGGAGCTGCTCCGGTGAGGGGGCGCCGGGCACCGAGACGGCCTCGACGGAGACGGCCTCGGGGTGATTGCCCCGGAAGTGGGCGGTGTCCACGACGATCCCCCGGATCACCCCGGGCGCGCCGAGCCGGATCAGCGCCCAGTCGTGGTCCTCGGCGGTTGGCCACGGATGTCCGGCGTCCGCACCGCGGCGCCGCCGGGTCTCCCAGCCGTCCATCACCTTGCCCTTGTGGCCGAACCGCCCGGGGTCGAACACGGCAGGGCCCGGCGTGAGCAGGTTCTCCCGCTCGGCGAAGAACTCGTCGTTCGCCGCGATCACCCCCGCGCCGAGCCGCCGGTCGGCGAGGTCGGTGTACGCGGTGAAGGGCAAGTCGGCGGTGCGGTAGTCGGCGTAGGGGTCGCCGCCGCCGAACGGGGCCGCGGGGCCGATGAATCGGGTCGTGGACTCCGTCACGGGGTTCCTTTCACTCACGGGGGCGGCTCATCGGGTACGGGTGAGCAGGCGCCCCTTCGGCTCGCCGAACTCCCCGTCCGTGTAGACCCGTTCGCCGCGCAGCCAGGTCGACTTCACCACGCCGTGCAGTGTCCTGCCCGCGTACGCGGTGACCGGGTTGCGGTGCTGGAGCCGGGCCGGGTCGACGGTGAAGGTCTCCTCGGGGGCGAGGACGGCGAAGTCGGCGTCACGGCCGGGGGCGATGGCACCCTTGCGGTCGAGGCCGGCCAGGGCGGCGGTGCGCGCGGACATCCAGCGGACCACGTCCGCGAGACCGTGCCCCCTGCGGCGCGCCTCGGTCCACACGGCGGGGAGGCTCAACTGGAGACCGGAGATCCCTCCCCAGGCGGTCGCGAAGTCCGCCGTCTTGAGGTCGGCGGTGGACGGGGAGTGGTCGGTCACCACGCAGTCGATCGTGCCGTCCGCGAGCGCCTGCCAGAGCAGGTCCTGGTTGGCGGCCTCACGGATGGGCGGACAGCACTTGAACTCACTGGCGCCGTCCGGGACTTCCTCCGCGGTGAGGGTGAGGTAGTGCGGGCAGGTCTCCACGGTGAGGCGGACGCCCTCGGCCCTGGCGGCGGCGATCAGCGGGAGCGCGGCGGCGGCGGAGAGGTGGAGTACGTGGACCCGGGCCTTGAACTTCGCTGCCAGCTGAATCAGTTGGGCGATCGCCTCGGTCTCGGCCGCGGGCGGGCGGGAGGCGAGGAAGCCCGCGTACGCCGTCCCGGCGGGGGCGTCGGCGAGGCGGGACGGGGCCTCGGCGTGCACGATCAGCAGACCGTCGAATCCGGCGATCTCCGCGAGTGAACGCGCCAGTTGCTCCCGCCCCAGATGCGGGAACTCCTCCACGCCGGACGGCGACAGGAACGCCTTGAACCCGAATACGCCCGCCTCGTGCAGCGGGCGCAGATCCTTGACGTTGCCGGGCAGCGCGCCGCCCCAGAAACCGACGTCCACGTGCGTACGTCCTTGCGCGGCGGCCCTCTTGACATCCAGGTGGGCCGTGGTGGTGGTCGGCGGCAGGGAGTTGAGCGGCATGTCCACGAGCGTGGTGATGCCCCCGGCGGCAGCGGCGCGCGTGGCGGTCCGAAAGCCCTCCCACTCCGCCCGGCCGGGATCGTTGACGTGTACATGCGTGTCGACCAGGCCGGGCAGCAGCGCGTGGTCGCCCAGCTCCTCCCGCCGGGTCGAGCCAGGCAGCGGCGCGTCGTACGGCAGCACGGCGGTGACGGTCCCGGCGGCGACGGTGACCGTGGCGGGCCCCACCCCCTCCGGCGTGACGACGCGCGTCGAACGCAGCGCCAGTTCGGCGTCGGACACCCGGACCCCTCTCGGCCGTCGACCAGGCGGTTCACTTTCCGGAAACGGGATTTACACCCATGTAACGGAATTCAACGTTCTGTTGAAGGAGTCTTCATGGCGGGGGGTGCCGCGTCAAGGGTGCGAAGGTGTGGCCCGCGACGCCGGATAGAAAGGACCCATGACACCGACCCCACCGGCCCCCCGCGGCGACATCGCCGGGCTGCTCCTCGCCGCCGGCGGCGGCAGCCGGCTCGGCGGCCGGCCCAAGGCACTGCTGCACTACCGGGGGCGCCTTCTGGTCGAGCACGCGGCCGGAGTCCTGCGCGCCGCGGGGTGCGCACGAGTCCACGTGGTCCTGGGCGCGCGGGCCGCCGAGGTCCGCGAGCGCGCCCGCCTCGACGGCTGCGTCCTCGTCGACAACCCCGACTGGTCCGAGGGCATGGGCTCCTCCCTCCGCGCCGGACTCCGCTCCCTCGTGGGGACGGGCGTCCGCGCTGCCCTGGTGAGCCTGGTCGACCAGCCGGGCATCGGCCCGACGGCGACAGCCCGGGTCCTGGCCGCCTTCGAGGACGAGCACTCCCTCGCCTCGGCCGCCTACGACGGCGTACGCGGCCACCCGGTCCTCCTCGGCTCCGCCCACTGGCCCGGCGTCGCCGCGAGCGCCACCGGCGACCGGGGCGCACGGGCCCATCTGCGGGAGCACACGGCGGAGCTGCGGCTCGTGGAGTGCGGGGACGTGGCGGAGGCGTACGACATCGACACCGAGGCCGATCTGAAGCTGCTGGAGTGACCCGCTCGCCCGGGGGCGCCGCCCCGCCGAAGATCCGCCACCCGTTGAGGTTCCCCCCGGAAAAACCTACGATCCGCTTCTCGGAGGCGTCAGAAGCGACCGCCCGCGAGTTGAGGAAGTGACCGCTCATGTCCGCACCCGCGTCGTCCCCGCCCACGGTCGTGGACGCCCCGTCGCTGCCCCGGCAGGAGGAGGTGCTGACCGAGGAGGCGCTGGCGTTCCTCGGGGAGCTGCACCGGCGCTTCACGCCCCGGCGGGACGAGCTGCTGGCCCGGCGGGCCGAGCGGCGGGAGGAGATCGCGCGGACCGGCACGCTGGACTTCCTGCCGGAGACGGCGGACGTGCGCGCGGACGAGTCCTGGCGGGTCGCCCCGGCGCCGCCCGCGCTGGAGGACCGGCGGGTGGAGATCACCGGTCCCACCGACCGCCGGATGACGGTGAACGCGCTGAACTCGGGCGCCCGGATCTGGCTGGCCGACTTCGAGGACGCCTCGGCGCCCACCTGGGAGAACGTGGTCCTCGGGCAGCTCAACCTGAAGGACGCCTACGCGCGCCGCGTCGACTTCACCGACGAGCGCACCGGCAAGTCCTACGCGCTGCGCCCGGACGAGGAGCTGGCGACCGTCGTGATGCGGCCGCGCGGCTGGCATCTGGACGAGCGGCACCTGACCGACGCCGACGGCACCCCGCTGCCCGGCGCGCTCGTGGACTTCGGGCTGTACTTCTTCCACAACACGCGACGGCTGCTCGACCTCGGCAAGGGGCCGTACTTCTATCTGCCGAAGACCGAGTCGCACCTCGAAGCCCGGTTGTGGAACGACGTGTTCGTGTTCGCGCAGGACTACCTGGGCGTCCCGCGCGGCACCGTACGCGCCACGGTGCTGATCGAGACCATCACCGCGGCCTTCGAGATGGAGGAGATCCTCTACGAACTCCGCGAACACGCCTCGGGGTTGAACGCGGGCCGCTGGGACTATCTGTTCTCCGTCATCAAGAACTTCCGTGACGCGGGACCGGAGTTCGTGCTCCCGGACCGCAACGCGGTCACGATGACCGCGCCGTTCATGCGGGCGTACACCGAACTCCTCGTCCGCACCTGCCACAAGCGGGGCGCGCACGCGATCGGCGGGATGGCGGCGTTCATCCCGTCCCGCAAGGACGCGGAGGTCAACCGGGTCGCCTTCGAGAAGGTGCGCGCGGACAAGGACCGTGAGGCGGGGGACGGTTTCGACGGCTCCTGGGTGGCGCATCCGGACCTGGTGCCGATCGCCCTGGAGTCCTTCGACAAGGTGCTCGGCGACCGCCCGCACCAGAAGGACCGGCTGCGCGAGGACGTCCGGGTGACGGCGGCGGACCTGCTGGCGGTCGGTGCGCTGGAGGCACGGCCGACGTACGGCGGGCTCGTCAACGCCGTTCAGGTGGGCATCCGTTACATCGAGGCGTGGCTGCGCGGTCTGGGCGCGGTGGCCATCTTCAACCTGATGGAGGACGCGGCCACGGCGGAGATCTCACGTTCGCAGATCTGGCAGTGGATCGACGCGGGAGTGGAGTTCGAGAACGGCGAGCGGGCCGTGCCCGAGCTGGTCCGCTCCATCGCGGCCAGTGAACTTGACGCCGTCCGCGAGGAGTTGGGCGAGGACGCCTTCGCTGCGGGCCGCTGGCAGGAGGCGCACGACCTCTTCCTCCAGGTGGCCCTGGACGCGGAGTACGCCGACTTCCTGACCCTGCCCGCCTACCGCCGCCTCAAGGGCTGACCTCGGGGGCCGGGTCGCCTCCCTTGTCCGAGTGGCCGAGGGAGCGGCCCGGGGCCACCCGGTCGCGGACCAGCCGCTTGACCGCCGTCGGCTCGGGGAAGCCCTGCTCGCGGCGGTCCCAGACCACCTCGTCGTCGACCCGGACGACGAAGACACCGCCGGTTCCGGGCTTGAGGGCCAGCTCGGTCAGCTCGCTCTCGAAGGTGGTGAGCAGTTCCTGCGCCAGCCAGGCGGCACGGGGCAGCCAGCGGCACTGGGTGCAGTACTCGATCACTAGACGGTGACTCATCGCGGCCCTTTCGTTGCGGCAGACACACGGCCCGTTGCGGACGCACCGGTCATTGCAGATGCACCGACCAATCCTGTTCCGCCGCCGGTCTGCCGTGCAGATCGGGCACCGCCTTGAGCCAGTCCGGACGCCCCCGCTGGGTGCGTTCCGCGCGCGCGGCGTTCTCGGCCGCGATCTCCTCGCGGCTGGGGAACTCGGTGGGGAGCCACTGCTCGGACAGCCCGACGCGGTCGAGGAGGTAGGCGACGTAGGCGGCGCGTACGTCGTCGGGCGTAGCGAAGCCCGCGTCCTCGGCGAGCCAGGCGTCCGGCACCTCGGCGACGACGCGGCGCAGCAGTTCCTCGGTCACCAGCGGGGCCAGTTCGGCGTCGGCGGCCCGTACGTCGGGGCCGTAGACACCGAGGGCGTGGTGGCGGAAGTCGTACTTCTTGCCGGGTGCGGTGGTGTCCCAGCGGTGGTGGAAGACGAGGGCGGCACCGTGGTCGATGAGCCACAGGCGCGGGGGCACGGTGCCGCGCGTGGGCCAGAGCATGAGGTTGGAGCTGTGGACGGTGCGGTCCACGTTGGCGGTGAGCGCGTCCAGCCAGACGATCCGGCCCGCCTCCAGCGGGTCCACGGGGAAGTCGCGGGCCAGCTCGGGGGTGAGGTCCACGGCTCCGGACAGATAGTCCATGCCGAGGTTGACGCCTGCGCTGGCGCCGTGCAGCTCGCGCACCTCCTGGTGCGGCTCGGAGGCCGCGATGGCCGGGTCGAAGTGCACCAGGACCAGTTCGGGGAAGCGCAGCCCGAGCGCCCGGGCCAGCTCCCCGACGATCACCTCGGCGACCAGCGCCTTGTGCCCCTGGGCGGAGCCGGTGAACTTCACGACATAGGTCCCCAGGTCGTCGGCCTCGACGACCCCGGGTACGGAGCCGCCTGACCTCAGGGGTGCGACATAGCGGGTTGCGACGACCTCTTTCAGCATTTTCCCAGGACGCCCATCTCTTCAACCTTGCAATCCATAGCCGCCTTCAGGGGGCGCAGCGGGAAACCACCTGTCGACGAGCCCGCGGAGAATCCGGGGAGTTCCGGCCGACCTGCCGGTCTCTCCGCTCCCCGGGCAATCCGTCGATGACGGTGCGCCCTTTGCTCCCAGCCTGGCATGAAGTGAGCATAGTAACCGAGGGTGATGGCGGGTGAGGAGTGTGAGCCGCGTGGACCGCTTCCCGGACCCGGTCGAGCCGGCGGAGCGGATCGGGCTGCTGGTGTCCCTGGCGTACGGGGGCGGGAACACGGGGCGGCGGAGACCGCCTCCAGGGGGGTTCTGGCTCGTGCGGCAGTACCTCTCCGGCGCCATTGGGTTCCACAAGGGGGGATCGCCAGGCCGTGGCTGCCTTCGAGCGCACGGGTTAGAAACGAGGCGGAACTCTCAGAAGGGGGAGCGTCGTGATCGATCGCCCGGGGCTGGCGGGCTTTCT
This sequence comes from Streptomyces sp. NPDC005004, assembly GCF_053600675.1. Classification (NCBI taxonomy): domain Bacteria; kingdom Bacillati; phylum Actinomycetota; class Actinomycetes; order Kitasatosporales; family Streptomycetaceae; genus Streptomyces; species Streptomyces sp. NPDC005004. The sequence goes on along the minus strand of NZ_JBSGAH010000003.1, from coordinate 162,703 downwards.
CCGCAACCGTCGCGAGGCACTGCAGCCGGAGGACGTCGGCCTGCCTCGGGGACGGCGCCGCAGAACCAGCGGGCTACGGCGGGAGGAGGTCGCGGCGCTGTGCAACATGTCGGCCGACTACTACTCCCGTCTGGAGCGCGAACGTGGTCCGCAACCGTCACCGCAGATGCTCGCCTCGATCGCCCAGGGACTCCACCTGTCCCTGGCCGAGCGTGACCATCTGTTCCGGCTGGCCGGGCACAACCCGCCGCCCCGTGACAGCTCCAGTGAGCACATCAGCCCCGGGCTGCTGCGTGTTCTCGACCGGCTGCAGGACACACCCGCGGAGATCGTCACCGAGCTCGGTGAGACCTTGCGGCAGACACCGATGGGCGTCGCCCTCACCGGCGACACGACGCAGTACACGGGGCCTGCTCGCAGCATGGGCTACCGGTGGTTCACGGACCCGAGCACCCGGGACCTGTACGCTCCGGAGCAGCACGCGTTCATGACCCGGATGTACGTCGCCGGTTTGCGCGGGATCGTCACCCTCCGGGGCCCCGGCTCCCGAGCCGCGTATCTGGCGGATCTGCTCCTCGACTCCAGCGAAGAGTTCCGACGGGTGTGGGACGACCACGAGATCGGGATCCGCCCGCGCGACGTCAAGCGCTTCGTTCACCCCGAGGTCGGCGCTCTGGAGCTGAACTGCCAGCACCTGATCGATCCGGACCAGGCCCACTCCCTGATGGTTTACACCGCGGTCCCCGGCACGGAGAGCTACGAGAAGCTGCAGGTCCTGTCCGTGATCGGCACACAGACGCTGCACTGAACCGACGACCCGAAGACCTGATCGGCCCGATGCCGCCATGACGGCGTGTGAGGCCGGCATCGACTCGATCTCCGACCGTCCGGCGTCCCCGGTCGGGGAGCGGTGCGGCGGCATCCAACAGGGCGACGCGCGGCGGCCGCGGCCGTCGAACCGGTCAGGACGATCGACGCTCCGTCGTTGAGCACGGACCGTAGGGGTGGATCGTCAGGCCCTGAATAACACGGTCCGCCTCCGCGACAGTTGAAGCGACGGCCTGACCTCTAGGAGTGGACTCATGTCACGCACACCCATCGACATCACCATCCCCGACCTGTCGGGGAAGCTCGCCGTGGTAACCGGCGCCAGCGACGGCATGGGGCTGGGGATGGCCGCGCGCCTCGCGCAGGCAGGTGCAGAAGTGATCATGCCCGTGCGCAGCCGGCGCAAGGGGCAGACCGCGATCAAGGTGATCCGGGATTCCGTGCCCACTGCGAAGGTCTCCCTGCGGGATCTCGACCTGGCGTCGCTCGCGTCCGTCGCCGCACTCGGTGACACGTTGCGCGCGGAGGGGCGACCGATTCATCTCCTGATCAACAACGCGGGCGTCATGACCCCACCGGAGCGGCAGACGACGGCCGACGGGTTCGAGCTGCAGTTCGGCACGAACCATCTGGGCCATTTCGCGCTCGTCGCACACTTGATGCCGTTGCTGCGGGCCGGCCACGCGCGGGTGACCTCACAAGTGAGCATCGCCGCCAATCAGGGCTCCATCAACTGGGACGACCTGAACTGGGAACGCGGCTACGTCGGGGCGCGCGCCTACAGTCAGTCGAAGATCGCATTCGGACTGTTCGGTCTGGAACTCGACCGACGCAGCCGCGCGGGCGGATGGGGCATCACCAGCAACCTCTCACAGCCAGGAATCGCTCCGACGAACCTGCTCGCGGCGCGCCCGGAACTGGGCCGTGACAAGGAGGTGGCGGGCCGAAAGGTGATCCGTCTCCTGTCCGGGAAGGGCATCCTGGTCGGGACGGTGGAAACGGCGAAACTGCCCGCGCTCATGGCCGCCACGGACCCCCATGCCAAGCCCGGGGGTTTCTACGGTCCGCGATGGCCCGGACGCCTCGGGGGGCCGCCCGCCGAGCAGAAGCTCTACTCGCGGCTGCGCGGCACGGACGAGGCCGCACGCGTCTGGGAAGTCTCCGAGCAGCTGACGACGACGACTATCGGTGCCGTCTGAGAGGGGCAGGGACCCCACCGGGCCGCACGGGCATCGCCGAGGAGACCGACGAGGTGTTCCGTGCCACCGAGCCTCGACGGCGGTTCGGAACGCTCCGCTGCCCGGGGCAACGCTTCGGCCTCGTCTGGGGGATCACGCCCGGGATGCACGGCCGTGATCCCCCAGACCGCGACGGCCCGGAGGAACAGGCCATGGCCGGACCGGGAAGGCGCCACGCCTGGCACGGTCCCGTCGGAGGACAACCTTCACGCCATTTCCCGAGCAGGCGGACCACGGCAGGCTGGGTGACCATGAACGACATGAACACGATGCGTGCCATCAGCCAGGACGTCCTCGGCGGGCCCGAGGTCCTGAAGGAAGTGACGATGGAGCGGCCCACGCCACGTCCGAACGAGGTGCTCGTCCGGGTGCGGTCCGCCGGGGTCAACCCGACCGACTGGAAGCACCGGGCGACCGGCGGATTCATCGGCGACCCCCCGTTCGTGCTCGGCTGGGACGTCTCCGGCGAGGTCGTCGAGACCGGCGTCGGCGTGGCCGCGTTCCGGCCCGGCGACGAGGTCTTCGGTATGCTCCCCTACCCCTTCGGCCACGGCTCGCACGCCGAGTACGTCATCTCCCCGGTCCGTGCCCTGACGCACAAGCCCGCCTCGATCGACCACGTCCAGGCGGGCGCGCTGCCGCTGGTGTCGCTGACGGCGTGGCAGGCGCTGACCGAGCACGCGGGCCTGAGGTCCGGGCAGCGGGTGCTGATCCACGCCGCGGCCGGCGGGGTCGGGCACGTGGCGGTGCAGATCGCCAAGGCACTCGGCGCGTACGTGATCGGCACGGCGAGCGCGGGCAAGCACGACTTCCTGCGGGAGATCGGCGTGGACGAGCCGGTCGACTACCGGTCCACGGACTTCACGCAGGCGGTGCGGGACGTCGACGTCGTCCTCGACACCCTCGGCGGCGAGACGTCCGTGCGGTCGCTGGAGGTCCTGCGGCCGGGCGGGATCGTGGTGTCGATCGTGCCGTTCGGCGGCCAGGACTTCTTCGAGGAGGCCGAGCGGCTCGGGGTGCGGGCCGTGCGGATGCTGGTGGACTCCGACCGGCACGGGATGCAGGAGATCGCCCGCATGGCGGAGGCGGGGCAGCTGAAGGCGACGATCGCGAAGACCTTCCCGCTGGCCGAGGCCGCCAGGGCACACGAGCTGGGCGAAACCGGCCGGACGACGGGGAAGCTGGTGCTGGTGGTGGACTAGCTGTACGAGGCCAGGACGTGCTGACGCTCCGCGGGAGTCGAGTGGGCGGCGGCGGGGCGGGGCGGGCGCGGAGGCCGGGTCATCGGTAGCGGCCGTCGTCCAGCAGGGTGTATCCGGTGGAGGCGCCGGCCTTCTGGCCCGGCCTGATCCAGTGGGCCAGCGCCGGGTCTTCCGGGATCCGGTACTCGGTGACCTTCATCGAGGAGACCTCCCGTAGGAGGCCCGGGGGCAGGTCATAGGTGACGGAATGCAGGATCCTGGTGCTGCCCTGGAAGGTTTTCGGGGTGCCGTGGAAGCCCGCGTCCGGGTACAGGGTGACCTGGTCCTTGTAGCCGACGGAGATGCTGGCGATCGTGTCGTTGCCGATGGTGGCCTTGAGGGCGTCGATGTCGTAGTTGCCGCCGAGGAAGTGCCAGTTGTTGCCCCGGCAGCCGGGTTCGGTGTAGACGGTCACCCCGTCGCGTGGCCCGCTCGGGGCGATGCGTGCCGCCAGCCGCCGCTCCTTCTCGCGGTCGGCGTACCAGGTGTCGGGGGTGACCGCCATCTCCGCGGTCGTGGGCCAGCGCAGGGCGACGAGGTAGGGGGCGAGGGTCCCGGGGTGGGCGAGCTCGAACCGGTACGTGTCCGGGCCGTAGCCGGCCGCGTCGCTCTGCTCGGGCGAGGTTGCCCGGGACGCGACGCTCGGGCCCCGTCGTTCGTCCTCGGTCAGCGTGTCCCACTCCGCCAGGACCAGCAGCGGCCCGAGCCGGGGTGCGGCGGCCACCTCCGCAACGGTCTTGTCCGCGATCTCCTTGTTGGACAGCGCCGCCTTCCCCCCGGCCCACGCCCGAAAGACGCCCTCGAAGCGCATCAGCTGGATGGCATCGGCCAGTTGGCTGCCGGGACCGTCCTGGGCGAAGACGGCGAGTCCGTCCGCGAACATCGGGTAGTCCTTGCCGCCCGAGTGGCAGCTGTTGGCCGCGGCGCAGACGGCGACGCCCTTGGTCGCCGCGTCGTCGGAGGACATCGGCGTGCTGTTGCTCGCGTTCCCCTCTCCCCACAGGTTCGGCTCGTAGGGGGCACCGTTGAGTAGTGCGCCGTCCATGTGCATCACCCTCTGCCGTGCGCCCGCCGGGAAAACCCGGGTTGCGCGTCGACCGTGCTTTCCCGCGGCGCCGCCAACCGCCGCGCCGCCCGTCACGCCACCGCGAGCTTAGAGACCACACCGTCCAGTTGGACGTACACCGCCAAGAGTGTCGGACCGATCCACTCCGCTGGGTGAATGGGCTGGGGGGTGCTGGATGGCGGTACCGGCTGGGGCGGATTCCGGAGGGGCTGTCCCTGGTGGGGGGCCTCAGTCGCCGTGGGCGACCGTCTCGGGGCCGGCGTCGAGCGCATCGAGCACTGCGTCGCCGTTCGCTCTCGCCCACTCGGTCAGCATGTGGATCGGATCGATCAGTGTCGCCCCGAGCGGGGTGAGCTCGTACTCGACGCGGGGCGGCACCTCGGGGTAGGCGTGGCGGCGGATGAGTCCATGCGCCTCGAGCCGTCGAAGCGTCTGGGTGAGCATCTTGCGGGAGATGCCGCCGATCAGCTCGATCAGCCGGCCATGGCGCACCGGGCCCCTGCTGAGGCCGTAGAGCACGACCACCGTCCACTTGTCGGCGATCAGCTCGACCGCAAGACGCGCCGGACAGTCGGCGAGAAAGCAATCCCCGGGACCGAAACCGCTCATGGCGCCAAAGGTACCTGCCGGTTCCTGTCGGATTCGTAGCCTGGGTCCTCTCCCCTTCCCAAGCCAGGAGAGTCATGCGAGTCATCACCCAGCAGACGCTCGGCGGTCCCGAGGTGCTCACCATCGTGGACGCGCCCGAGCCCCTGCCCTTTCCGACCGAGGTCCTCGTCCGCGTCAAGGCGATCGGGCTGAACCCGCTGGAGGCGCGCCTGCGCGCCGGCGAGTTCCCGCTGATCGGCCAGCCGCCGTTCATTCTGGGCTGGGACATCAGCGGCGTGGTCGAGGAGGCACCGGGGACGTGGCGGTTCCGGCCCGGTGACGAGGTGTTCGGGATGCCGCTGTTCCCGCGGGCGGCGAGCGCGTACGCCGAGGTCGTGTCGGCGCCGGCGTTGCACCTGGCACACAAGCCGGCGTCGCTCTCGCACGTCGAGGCGTCGGCGCTGCCGGTCGTCGGGCTGACGGCGTGGCAGGGCCTCGTCGACCTCGGCGGCGTGAGGGAGGGCGACCGCGTCCTGGTCCACGGCGGTGGTGGCGGGGTGGGCCACGTCGCGATCCAGATCGCGAAGGCACTCGGCGCTCACGTGATCACCACCGCCGGCGCAAGCAAGCGGAAGTTCGTCGAGGGGTTCGGCGCCGACGAGGTGATCGACTACACGGCGGTCGACTTCACCGAGGCGGTCCGCGACATCGACGTCGTGCTCGACACGATCGGCGGCGACACCGTCGAGCGGTCCCTCGAAGTGCTCCGCCCGGGCGGTCACCTGGTGACGGCGGTCGCCGAGGAGGATGTGGAGCTCATCGCCAGGTACGAGGCGGCCGGTATGCGCTTCAGCGGCATCGCGGTCCAACCCGATCCGGTGGCCCTGCGCGGTCTGGTCGAACTCGTCGAACAGGGCAGGCTCCGGGTCCACGTGCAGGAGACGTTCCCGTTCGAGCGCGTCGCCGACGCGCACCGGCTGCTCGACGGCGGTCACCTCCAGGGCAAGCTCGTCCTCACCGTCTGATCCCGTCGTGGGGCCTCGCGAAAACGGGGCCCCACTGAGGGCCGCCGGCGACGGCCTCGTACACCCCGACGGCCGCGACGGCGGTGCCGCTGGTGAGAGGAGTGGGGCGACGTGTACGGCGATGTCGGTCCACCACGTAGCGGACCGCTCGTGTCCGCCGGGCCGCTCAGGGAGCGGTCATGACCGTGAAGTCCCACGGCCGGGGCCCGGTGCCGTCGTGCCAGGCACTCAGTTCGTCGCCGTTCACGCACAGTATTCCGCACTGTTCGGCGTATTCGAGGGCGGGGGCGGTGAAGTCGCTCGTCGTGACGACCACGGCGATGTCGGCCTCGTGGACGGTGAAGCAGGTGCCGCCGAACCGCTGGAGATCCTGCGAGCCCACCTTGTTGGTCTCGGCGTAGCGCTTGCACTGGACGATCAGGCGCCGCCCGTCCGGGGTGACGGCCGTGACGTCGGCGCCCAAGTCCCCGGCCCCTCCGACCACTTCGACGTCCCCGCAGCCATCACGCAGGCACAGGTCGGCCACGGTCCGCTCGAAGGCGTCGGGGTCGAGTTCGGAGCAGTCCACCGGCAGGTCGAGAACGGCGGTGGCCTCCTCCCCCGCTGCCGCCGCCGGGCTGGGCGCCGGCGGCGCCTCCGGGCGGAAGGGGCCGGCACCGTACCCGGAGGCCGGTTCCGCCGCGCCTGCCGGGCACTCGACGGCCGGTACCGCCACGGCCGCCGCCGCGCCCCTGACGTCCTCGGCAACCGCCATGCCGCGCACGCCCTCCGGCGCCGTATGGCGCATGTCGCGGAGGCTGTCGGACGCGGTCTCGGCCGCGGCCTCCAGCGCCTCGGCCGCGCGGCGCGCGCATCTCGCGGCGGACAGCCTGCGCCACCGGGACCGGGAGGCGAGCAGGGACGCGACGATCAGTACGGCGAGCAGTCCGGCCCATTCCGGGCGGCGTTCGACCATGCCCATCGCGAGTCGGGCCACCGATGCCACGAGACACAGGACGAGCGCCAGCAGGACGAAGAACAGCGTGGTGGTACGGAGGTCGAACCGCCGGTCGCGGTACAGGCGTGGGTCGCGTGGTGCGGGTACGGTCATGCCGGTCTTCCCCTCCCGAGAACGAAGATCGTTCATGTCCTCGTTCCCAAGATCACCGAATTCACCGGCGGGGAGGGGGAAGACCCGTCCCGCAGCGCCGATACATGAGTGGGCCGCCGCCGAGCCGGGCGATCAAGCAGTTGCCTCGACGTGACCGCCGCTGGCCACTCCGTCAGAACGGACCGTGGAGCTCGCCCAGTTTGTCGGTCAGGCGCAAGTTCTCCGAGTAGTCGACGGGGCAGGCGATCACCGAGACCGTGTCGTCGTCGAGGGCACGGCGTAGCACGGGCAGGAGTTGAGCGGCGGTTTCGACGGCGTAGCCGCGTGCGCCGAAGCTCTCGGCGTACGCGACGAGGTCGGGGTTGGTGAACCGGGTGTGGCTGTGGCGGCCGAGTTCGAGTTCCATCTTCCAGGTGATCAGACCGTACTCCTCGTCCACCAGGACGAGGACGACCAGCGGAACGCGTTCGCGGACGGCGGTCTCCAGTTCCTGGGAGTTCATCAGGAACGAGCCGTCACCCATCACCGCCAGCACCCGCCGGTCCGGCCGGGCCAGCTTGGCGGCGATGGCACCGGGCAACGCGAAACCCATCGTCGAAAGGCCGTTGGACACCAGACAGGTGTCCGGTTCGTATGTGGGGTAGAGGCGGGACATCCACATTTTTCCCGCCCCGGTGTCGGCGAGGACGATGTCGTGGCGGTCCAGGGCGGCCCGGATGTCGTGCACCACGCGCTGGGGCACCAACGGGAAGGCGTCGCTGTCGCGTCCGTACCGCAGCTCCTCGTCGAGCAGCGCGCGGATCTTCGCGCTGCTCGACGAGGAGCCGCGGTAGGCGAGTCCTTCGGGCAGCGCGGAGGCGAGGGCGTCCAGAGCCTCTGACAGGTCCCCTTCGACGCCCACGGCGACCGGGTAGTGGCTGTCGACTTCGGCGGGGAACCGGTGCACGTGCAGGATCCGTTTGTCGCCGTTCGGGTTGATCTTGACGGGGTCGAACTCCTGGACCTCGTAGCCCACACACACCAGCACGTCGGCGGCGTCGAAGCCGAAGTTGCCGTAGTCGTGGCGCATGAAGCCCACTGCGCCGAGGGCGTTCGGGTGGTCGTCGGGGAAGACACCCTTGCCGTGGAACGTGGTCGCGACCGGGATGTTCAGCCGCTCGGCGAATCGAACCAGAGCGGCCGACGCCCGGGCCCTGGCGGCGCCGTGGCCCGCCAGCACGATGGGATTGCGAGCCGAGACAAGCACCTCGGCCGCCCGTGTGATCTCGGTGGGTGAGGGTGCGTCGGCGCGCACCACGTCGATCTGCAGGGGTGCGAGGGACTCCGCGGGACGTGCGGCCTCGATGTCCTCCGGCACGGCCAGGAACACGGCTCCGGGCCGTTCGCTCTGCGCGGTCTTGAATGCCTTGCGGGTCATCTCCGGCACCGCGTCCGGACACTCGATCCGGGCAGCCCACCGGGTGACCGGAGCGAACATCGACACCAGGTCGATGACCTGATGCGACTCCTTGTGGATTCGCCGCAGCGCCCCCTGCGCCGCGAGGCTTACCACCGGCGCACTGTTGGTCGTGGCGTCCGCGGTGCCCAGCAGCAGGTTGATCGCGCCGGGACCCAGCGTCGCCGAGCACACGCCGGCCTGGCCGGTCAGCCGCCCGTAGATCTCCGCCATGAACGAGGCGGCCTGCTCGTGGCGCACCAGGACGTACCGGATGCCGGAGCCGTCCAGCGCGTCGACGAACCGGATGTTCTCCTCGCCGGGAATCCCGAAGACGTACTCCACCCCCTCGGCCCGCAGGCAACGCGCCAACAGGTGCGCGACATCCTCCACAGCCGACGTGTTCTGCGACCCGCTCTCGCCCTCTCTGCCCATGACAGGACGGTAGGCACGCCCTTCTGCCCCGGCCAGTCATCGGGGTCCGGCCGGGTGTCCCCGGTGGGGACCTCGTTCCGGGCTTCGGTCCTGGCCGCGGGCACGGCCGGAGCCGTTCGGCGGCGTTGCGCTGGCACCGGTCTCGTGCGGCTCGCAGGCTGGACCCGGATGTGAACGCGCCGTCGCACCGAGCGGCGGCAGGGCTTTGGGGAGGACCGTGTGACCGCTTCGCCGCCCGCCGACGCACCGCCGGCCGGTTACGACGACCTGCGCGCCCTGGTGATCAACTGCACCCTCAAGCGCTCCCCGGAGCCGAGCAACACCCAGGGGCTCATCGACCGGAGCACCGCCATCATGACCGGCCAGGGTGTGCACGTCGACGTCGTGCGCGCCGTGGACCACGACATCGCCACCGGCGTGTGGCCCGACATGAGGGAGCACGGCTGGGAGAGGGACGACTGGCCGGATCTGTACCGGCAGGTGATGGCGGCCGACATCCTCGTGCTGGCCGGTCCCATCTGGCTGGGGGACAACAGCTCCGTGATGAAGCGGGTGATCGAGCGTCTGTACGCTTGCTCCAGCCTGCTCAACGAGGCAGGCCAGTACGCCTATTACGGCCGTGTCGGCGGCTGCCTGATCACCGGCAACGAGGACGGCGTCAAGCACTGCGCCATGAACGTCCTCTACAGCCTGCAGCACTTGGGCTACACCATCCCGCCCCAGGCGGACGCCGGCTGGATCGGCGAGGCGGGCCCCGGTCCCTCCTACCTCGACCCCGGATCGGGCGGCCCGGAGAACGACTTCACCAACCGCAACACCACCTTCATGACCTGGAACCTGCTGCACCTGGCCCGGGCGCTGAAGGACCTGGGCGGTATCCCGGCCTTCGGCAACCAGCGCACCGCCTGGGACGCCGGCTGCCGCCACGACTACGAGAACCCCGAGCACCGATAGCGAATGGCGATGGGTGCGGTTCCTCCGGAGTGAAGGGTCGATCCGGGAGGACGCCGCTTGGGCCGTATACGGGGTTGCTCGTCGACGACGCGCCCCGTGCCTCTCGCTGGACTCGACAACCGTGAGCCGCGAAGAGGCTCCTCTTCAACGCCCGCGGACCGGCCAACTCACCCGAACCAGGCCGCTGTTCGAACCCGTCGGCCATGCGAGCGGAGAGGGAACAGGCAGTCGCGCCCTGTTCCAGCCGCTGCGCCGCATGGTCGTGAGCGGCTAGCACTCCGCTTCGTCGGGGGCGACGACGTCGCGCTGCGCGGTCTGGGCGACGCGGGCCAGCAGCGTCCGCAGTTGCTCGGTGTCCTTGGGGCCGAGGTCGGCGAGGAGGCGCGCTTCGGCGGCACCGAGGCTTTCGCGTACCTGCGCGAGGCGGGCGCGTCCGGTGTCGGTGATGAGGACCTGGCGGGCGCGCCGGTCGCGGGGGTCCGGCTTGCGGGTCACCAGATCGTGGGCTTCGAGGTCGTCGAGGAGGTAGGTCATCACGGTGCGGTCGAGACTCACCTCTTTGGCCAGAGCGAGCTGTGACGGCGGCTCGCTGCCGCCGGCCAGTGCGACCAGGACCAGGTAGCCGCGCGCTCCGCCGGGCAGGTCCGCGACCGAGTCGGTGGCGACGCGGCGGAACGCCGTGGAGACCATGCGGATCGCCCAGCCCAGGTCGGTGTCCAGCGCCCGGGATTCCGCCTCGGCGCGCGGCTTCTTGTTCTCGGACGCGGATGCACTCACCCGCCCATCGTACTACATACGCGCAACGACAGATGTTCTTGTCAACAGAACATCTGCGATGCATAGTGGATGCGGGAAGGGCGCCGGCGAGACCCATGCCGCGCGCCGAACACACGATGGCTAAGGAAGATCACCATGACCGCCAGCACCGCTTTGCAGGGCCGCACCGCACTCGTGACGGGAGCGACTTCGGGCATCGGCAAGGCAATCGCGCAGAACCTGGCCGGCCAGGGCGCGGACGTCGTCCTGCACGGCCGCGATCAGGCCCGGGGCGAAGCTCTGGTCAAGCAGATCGCGGCAGAGGGCGGCAGTGCCCGTTTCGTCGCCGCGGACCTCACCGACGCCGAGGACACGCTGCGCCTGGCCGCCGAGGCCGGAGCGGTGGACATCCTGGTCAACAGCGCGGGCCTGTACGAGTTCGCCCCGACCGCGGTGACCGACGCCGCGAGCTTCGACCGGCAGGTCGCGGTCAACACGCGCGCCCCGTTCCTGCTGGTCGGCGCGCTGGCGCCCGGTATGGCCGAGCGTGGCCAGGGCTCGATCGTGATCGTCGGCTCCAGTGCCGCCCGTATGCCCGCTCCCGTCGGCGCCGCCTACGGCGCCTCCAAGGCGGGTGCCGAGATCCTCACCCGCTACTGGGCGACCGAGTTCGGCCCGTCCGGCGTGCGGGTCAACACCGTCTCGCCCGGTCCCGTGCACACCGAGGGCACCAAGGCCATGCTCGGCGAGCACACCTCGATGCTGGACAAGGCCACCGCCCGTGGCCGCGCCGGAGACCCCGGCGAGATCGCCGAGATCGTCTCCTTCCTGGTGAGCCCGGCCAGTTCCTACGTCAACGGCGCCGTCCTGTTCGCCGACGGCGGCGAGCTCAGCGCCCTGCCCTCCTGACGAAGCCTCACCATGAACATATTCGTCATCGGCGCCACCGGCTTCGTCGGCGGCGCCCTCGCCCGGCACCTGTCCGCCGAAGGCCACACGGTCACCGGCCTGGCCCGTACCGAGAGCGCCGCCGCCACCCTCGCCTCCCAGGGCATCACCCCCGTGGCAGGCGACCTGGACGAGCACCGCCCCACCGTCGTCGAGGCGGCCCGGGCCGCCGACACGGTCGTCTACGCCGCACACGCCGGACCGGAACAGGAGACCGCGACCGTCCAGGACCTCGTCCGGGCCCTGACCGGCACGGACAGGACACTGCTCTTCCTCTCCGGCAACGGGGTCCTGGTACAGCGCACCGGGGGCGCCTGGAGCCCGGACGTCTTCGCCGAGGACGACCCGGTCACGCCCGAGCCCCTGGCCGCCTACCGCAAGGCCGCCGAGGACACCGTCCGGGCCGCCGCCCAGGACGGCACGCGTGCGATGGTCGTCCGGCCCGGTCTGATCTGGGGGCCCGGCGATCACGGCCACGTGTCGATGGTCTACCGGTCGGTCGCCGCGACTGGGGCGGCCTGTTACATCGGCGAAGGGCTGAACACCTACAGCCACGTCCACATCGACGACGTGACCCGCCTGTTCTCCCTCGCCCTGGAAAGGGGCCGGCCCGGCGGGCTGTACCACGCCGTGGCCGGAGAGACCCCCAACCGCTGGATCGCCGAACGCGTCGCCGCCGACCTCGGCGTCGAGACCCGCAGCCTCACCCCCCGGGAGGCAGCCGACGTGTGGGGCGAATTCGGCGCCCTCGTCATGGGCGTCTCCGGCCGCATCCGCGCCGTCCGCGCGCAGCGGGACCTCGGCTGGCAGCCCCAGCACACCGACATGCTGACCATGATCGGTGAAGAGCGCCTGCGCCGCCTGGCCGCCCCCGCGGGGTGACCACGGCTTCGCCACCGCACGCGTCACCTGCGGTGGCGGAGCCCCTCACCCCGATGCGCCTCGATACGGCCTTCCCTCAGCACGGCCTTCCCTCAGCGCACCTGCTCGACCACTTCCTCGACGAAGGGCCCCTGCCATGAGCACTGCCGACTGGCTTCCCGACGGCTTCACCGTGCAGCGGATCGACACCAACCACACCCGGCTCTCGGTCGCTGTCGGCGGCAGCGGACCGGTCCTGGTCCTGCTCCACGGCTGGCCCCAGACCTCGCGCGCCTGGGCTCGCGTCATGCCCGAACTCGCCCGGAACCACACCGTCGTCGCACCCGATCTGCGCGGCACCGGCGACAGCGACCGGCCCGAGGACGGCTACGCCAAGACCCGTCAGGCCGACGACATACGAGGCGTCCTCACCGGCCTCGGCCTCACCGGCCCCGTGGCCGGCCACGACATCGGCTCCATGGTCGCCTTCGCCTGGGCCGCCGCCCACCCCGAAGACGTCTCCCACCTGATCCTTGTCGACTCCCTCCTGCCCGGCCTCGGCCTGGAGGAGGCGATGAACGTCGCCGAGGGCGGCATGTGGCACTTCGGCTTCTTCATGAGCCCCCACTTTCCCGAAATGCTCTTCGACGGCCACGAACTGGAGTTCTTCACCGCCACGTTCACCGCCATGTCCAACCCCGGCACCTTCAGCGCCCACGACCTCGCCGCCTACGCCCAGGCGTACACGGGCCACGAACGACTCCGCGGCGGCTTCGAGCACTACCGCACCCTGCTGGCCGACGGCCGCGAGAACCTCGCCCTGCTCGCCGAGCGGAAGCTTCCCATGCCCGTCCTCGCCATCGGCTCCACCCCGTCCGGCACCACCAACGCCCAGGCCCTGGCTCCCCACGCCGACACCGTCCAGGGCGTGGTCGCCCCGACCGGACACTTCGTCGCGGAGGAAGACCCCGGCTGGTTCACCAAGACGGTGGCCGCCTTCCTCGCCTGACCTCCGGCCCACCCCCGTCCGCCCGGTCGGGTCGACCTCCGTGTGTACGTCCCTACTCCGAACGGGAAACCATGAACGCTGTCCTGTGGGTCGTCGCCGCGCTGCTCACCGCGGCCTTCCTCTTCTCCGGCCTCTTCAAGCTGGTCCTGTCCCATGAGAAGTACATCGCCGCCCAGGACTGGGCCGCAGGCGCACCGCGCTGGGCTCCGCACGCGATCGGCACGCTGGAGGTCCTGGGCGCGATCGGCGTGACCCTCCCCGCCATGGCCGACATCGCGACGGTCCTGGTCCCGATCTCCGCAACCGGACTGGCCCTCGTGATGACCGGCGCCGTGGCGATGCACCTGCGACGCAGAGAGATACCGGCGCTGGCACCCAGCGGAGCACTGCTGATCCTGGCCGTGACGGTGGCCTGGGGCCGGTTCGGACCCTACGCGTTCTGATGCGGAGCGCCGGGCGGCACGATCACGGTCGCGCCGCCCGTCGCTCCGTCAGCCCATGTCCGTCAGGAGGGCGTTCAGTTCCTTCTCCTGCTGCGCGGGCGGCATCGGCGGGTTCGAGTGATCGATGCCGAACGTCTTGAGCATCTTGTCCATCTGGGCGTCGATGGAGGTCCAGCCGGTCTGGTCGAGCGGCTGCAGCGAAGGCTGGTCGGCGTCCCACAGGTCACGCAGCTTCTGGGCGGCCGCGTGGGCCCCGGCCGCGTTCCCCGAGCGTGCGTCCTCGAGCGAGGTGGAGGCGAGGCTCTTCAGCGCGGTGACTTTGGCGGGCGGGAACTTCTTCACCGCCTGGCCGGGAGCCATGTGGACGGCGGAGGTGTTGTCCTCCTCCGGCGCCGGGCCGACGTGCGGCCGGCCATGGGCCCAGACCAGCAGGCCCGCGGTGGCGACGGCCAACAGTCCGAAGGCGGCCAGCGCGGTGCGCTCCCTGCGCGGGTTGCGGGTGACCGGTACGGCGTGGGTCGCCTCGTGGGTCTCGGTCACGTCCGAGCGCGTCACCGTCAGGTAGACCACCGTCGCCAGGATCAGCCCGAGGAAGATCAGGCTGGTGGTGAACGTGCCGAGCGCGAGACCGGTCGGCTCGCCCGGACTCTGGGCGACCTTGGGAGAGGCGAGCCAGTCCCCGATGTTCGCGCCCAGGGGACGGGTCAGGATGTAGGCGAGCCAGAAGGACAGCACCGGGTTGGCGCCGGACTTCCACAACAGCGTGATCGCCGCGATGAGTCCGAGCGGCAGCAACACGGAGACGCCCGGGCTCCAGCCGGTCAGCTCAAGAGTCCAGTCGCCGGTCGCGGTGCCGAGCGCGAAGGTGACGAGAACGGCGAGCCAGTAGAACGACTCACGTGGCAGCGTCGTGACCGAGTGGATCGACAGCGTGCGCTCCCGCAGCCACCACACGCCGAAGACCACCGCGAGCAGCACCGAGAAGACCGCGGAACTGATCCACAACGGCACGTTCATCTGGTCGGTCAGGATGTCCGTGTACAGGGTGCCCGTGACGCTGACAACGACCACGGTCAGCCAGTAGGGGAACGGAACGTACCGCTTCAGCCGCAGCTGGACGGCGAGGACCACCACGAACACCGCGGTGAAGATCCACGCCGTGTCGACCAGGCCGACGCCCAGTTTCATGTTGATCCAGTCGGCGAAGCTCTCACCGACGGTCGTGCAAAGGATCTTGATCGCCCAGAACCATATGGTGACCTCGGGAACCTTGTTGAGGAGGAGACGCCCGCTGCGCGCGCGTGCTTCCGTTGTCGTTGTCATGCGGGGAGAGTGACGCGGGGAGTCTGCACTTAACCTGACTACGCGGTTGCTCGGGCGGCCGGGAACGTCACCTCGACATGACCGCGGCGGTCAGCGACCGCGCGGACCTCCACACCGGCCGAGGCGGCGATACGCCGGACCACGGGCAGCCCCAGCCCGTACCCGTCGCCGCCGGTCACCCCCGCTTCGAAGACCCGGTCGACGTCCGCCGGATCGAATCCGGGGCCGTCGTCCAGGACATCGACAACGACGGCCTCGCCCTGGTCGCGTGCGGTGATCCACACCCGGGACTTCCCATGTCGCAGGGCGTTGTCCAGCAGGGGTGACAGCAGCGACACGGCGACGTCGGCCGCCACGGCGACCTCGACCGCCGCGGGAAAGGCGACCTCGACCGCACGGCCGGCGATCGCCTGCCGCGTGGCGGAGCGCAGGTCGCACCGGGTTCCCTTGTCCGTCCGTGCTCGCGCGGCGCGCAGAAGCGTCGTGATCG
Source organism: Streptomyces sp. NPDC005004 (assembly GCF_053600675.1). Classification (NCBI taxonomy): domain Bacteria; kingdom Bacillati; phylum Actinomycetota; class Actinomycetes; order Kitasatosporales; family Streptomycetaceae; genus Streptomyces; species Streptomyces sp. NPDC005004. The sequence continues at coordinate 146,973 of NZ_JBSGAH010000003.1, read as the reverse complement.
CCGTACCGAGGCGGTCGACCTCGCTCAGCACCGCCTCCGGCGGCACTGGCTCGCCGGAGATCTGCGCCAGCTGCGCTTCGGCCCGCAGGACCGTGAGCGGTGTCCGCAGCTCGTGGGCGATCTCATCGGTGAGCCGGCGCTCGTCCGCCAGCGCGTTGTCCACGCGCTCCAGGAGGTTGTCCAGGGTTCGCCCCAGTTCCCCGAACTCGTCGCGGGGCACACCGAGGTCGAAGCGGCGCCCGGGTTCGTGCCGGCCCCAGTCGTCGGCGAGGGCGGCCATTTCGTGCACGACCCGCAGCGCGCGGTGCACCACGAGGTGTGCGACACCGCCCGCGAGGAGGACCGTGAGGCCGCCCAGTACCAGCGACAGGGTCAGGCTGCGCTGCTCGGATGTCTCGTAGGGCGTGAGGTCCACCCGGACGATCACCATGACGTGGTGACCGTCGACCGGTACCTTTCGCGCGTACAAGAGGTAATCGCCGACCGACGCGGTCCGTGATCGCCCCGAGTCCGCCAGCTCCTCGACGCGGCCGACCAGGCTCGGCGGGACGTCTCCGTCGATCAGGCGGCCGTCGCCATACACCCAGGCGACCTCGTCCAGCGCCTCGCTGCTGTTCTCCGTCAGTACGACACGGCCGCCTTCGGCGGTGACGTTCGCCGCGACCGCCTCGGCGCGAGTGCGCGCCAGGTCGTGCGCGTCGGCGTCCGTCACGCGGCTGAGCAGGACGTGCGAGACCACCACCAGGATCGCCACGACGGCGGTGGCGATCAGCATGGTGAGCGCGACGACCCGCTTGCGGAATCCCGTCACTGCCATCGGTAGCCCACGCCGCGGACGGTCGCCAGCCGTTCGGCCACACCCAGCGGACCGAGCTTGGCCCGCAGCCGCCGCACATAGGAGTCGAGGGTGTTGTCGCTCACCCGCGCCCCGTGCGGCCAGCCGGACGCGACGAGGGCGTGGCGGCGCACCACGTCGCCCTGCGAGGCGATCAGGCGGCCCAGCAGCCGGAACTCGGTCGGCGTCAGGCTCTCGGTCACCGACCCGTGGGTCACCACGTGCTTCGCCGGATCGAGGAAGACCTCGCGCGGTGAGGGCGCCACGGCGGCCCGCCGCAGCAGCGCACGGACGCGGACCAGCAGTTCCGGGATGTCGAAGGGTTTGGTCATGTAGTCGTCGGCGCCGGCCTCGAAGCCGCCCACCTTGTGATGCAGGCCGTCCAAGGCGGTGAGCATCAACACCGGTGCGTCGACCCCGCGAGCCCGCAGGGCCAGGCAGACGTCGCGGCCGTCGGCGTCCGGGAGCCCGAGATCCAGGACGACCAGATGGGGTGCCGGTGCGAGCTGCCGCAGCAGGCTGTCGGCCGTGGCGGCGACGGAGACCGTGTGGCCATCGTGCTCCAGGGCGCGCTTGAGGACGCCGCGGACCGCCGCGTCGTCTTCACACACCATGATGAAAGCCACCCGCCGACCCTAGATACTCCCCTCCCGGTTCTCCATCTTCCCTGGTCAGCAGCCTGATGGTCAGGAGTAGTCCGCTGGTGCCGCACGGCCCTGTCCTGTGCCACGACCCCCTTCACCCGCGCGGTCGCAGCCATCGGTACGCCCGCCGCACTCCGGTGAGAGGCTGCACGCACCGGTTTTCCGGCGGCCGGCCGGGGCCCGCGATGGGCTGGGCGATGGGTCACCCCGCGGAGGGACCGACCCGTACGACTCGGCTGGCGGCTGTCTTCTGGAACAGGCCGTAGGCGAGTACCGGGAGCAGTAGGTGCGGTTTGTCCGGGAGCACGGCGGTGATCAGTACGGCGCCGGCGCTGCTGTTGTTCATGCCGCAGGCGAGGGTGAGCGAGGACGCGGCGGGCGGGTCCAGCCGCAGCAGCCGCGCCGCGCAGCGGCCGAGCACGAACGAGAGCTGGCAGACCAGTGCCGCCACGCCCAGCGCGGCGCCCAGCAACAGCGGACGTGGCCGGGCGACGAAGGTGCCGAGGGCGCCGCTGGCGTTGACGTACGTCAGCACCAGCGAGCCGGCCAGCGCCGCGGGCACCACCGCCCCCAGCGCCCGGCCGTGCCACGACGTGGGCAGGACGAGCCGGACCAGGATGCCCGCCGCGCAGGGCAGAACCACGCCGACGAAGGTGAAGCCACGGCCCGCGGTGCGGACACCCATGGCGAGCGAGCCGGCGTAGCCGCCGCTGAGCAGCGGAGACAGCAGCTCGACCACGAGCGGTGTGGTGAGGGGGCTGACGAGGGTGGAGGCGAGGACCAGTCCGACCATGGTCGGCTGGTCGCCGTCGCCCTTGCCGGACCACACCGTGGCGCCGGCCGCCACGGGCATCGCGACGATCAGCATCATCGCGGCGATCAGGCCGCTGCCGCCGTCGGTGTCCGGCGAGGCGTGCAGCAGGACCGCGACGCACGGGATGACCAGCAACGGGATCGCCAGATGCAGCGCGAGCCCGGCCAGCAGTGCACTCGGGCGCCGCAGTACTCGGCCCAACTCCCGGAGGGAGACTTGGAGTCCGGATGAGAACAAGACCAGCCACAGCAGACATGGTGCGGTGGACACGGGCATTCGGATCAGCGGTCCGAGCGGCAGTTCGTGTAGGTGGCGCAGCCACAGGCCGGGGCCCGGCACGAGCAGGGCTGCGGCGTAGGAGAGGACGACGGCCCGGCCCAGACGGCGGCGCAGCCAGGCGCTCGCACGGTCCGTGGGCGCCGGACGGGCGGTGGGATCGGGTGGGTGCATCGCGGTCTGCTTCCGTCGCGGGGGGGGGAGCGGGACGGAAGACCGCCATGCGCAGACCGTACGCGTGTGTGCGGTGAACCGTGGTGGGCCCACGGAACGGACGGAGCGGCAGTCAGGGTGTGTTCAGGCAGCCGGCGCCACGGTGGGCAACCGTCATCCGGCGTCCTCCCCCCGCACTCTGCGAGCGCCAAGGGGGACACCGTGACGTCGAGGTGGTCCGCCGGAGGCAGGTCACCGACGTAGAGGAGGCAGCGTGCGTTGGGGTCGTCGAAGCCGTCGTTGAACTGACCGGTCATGCGCACGGTGGAGTCCGTGGTCTGGGTGAAGGTGACTCTGCCACCGAGCATGTCGGTAGAGGTGACGTCGCCGATCATCTCTCGCTCTTTCTGCCGTGGACCTCCCGAACGGAGGCCCTGCACTGCTGAAGAACGGCTCGATCCCTGGAAGGTCTGTGGGCCGACCGGGCGAAGAATTGAATGAGTCTCACGGCGCAGGAGTTCGGCGTCTGCCATGCGAAGACCGGGTCCGGCGTGTGCGGCACGGTCAGCAGGCGCTGCTGCGATCGATGAGAGGGGCGTACCTCCAGCGGATCACGGCCCAGTACACCCCGGCGCGGAGACGACAGCAGGTTGGTCACGTAGCCGTCGCTCGGCTCGAAGCAACCCCCGCGGATGCGGGAACGACACCGGCGAGCCTGGATCACACGTCCGCGGGACCGTCGGCCAGGGGGTTGGGCAGGGGCAGATAGCGGGCGTCCGCGCCGTCCGCCGCTGTCCAGCGCAGCAGCAGGTTGGTCTTGCCCGGCAGGCTGGGCGTGGTGAGCAGGGCCGGGATCTCCGGCACGCCGTGGCGGGCCAGTTCGCGGCGGGCGGTGGGCCAGGGGGCGAAGCCGGGGTGGTGTTCGGCGAGGGCGGCGGCGATCTCGGTGAGGTGGTTGACGACCAGGCAGTAGACGAGCCGCTCCCAACCGGCCGCACGGGGAACCTCGGGCAGGAGTTTGGCCCCCTCGGCGTCGCGGAACAGCGCCTGGACGGGCGTACCACCGGCGTCCACGGCGACCAGGGTGTTCTGGAGGTGGGCCTCCAGGACGACGCCGTGGGTGTCGAAGGCGGTGAGCGCGGGCGGGACGACCGCGCGCAGGTACGCCGTCCACCAGGCGTCGGGGTCGGACGTGGCGGTCAGCGGGCTGCCGTCGAAGCCCTCGGCGAGCCCGGCGGCGAGCAGCGGAGTGGCGCCCGGCACCAGATGGCCGCGCAGGCCGTCGCGGACGAGGACGGCCAGTTCCTCGAAGGCGAAGGCGGCGGTGCGGTAGCCCCGGTCGCTCAGCCAGGCGGCGGGGCCGGCCATGGCCGCGAAGGCGCCGGTGGCGGCCGTGTCGGTGCGGCGGAGTCTGGCCAGGTCGTGGCGCCACAGACGGCGGATGTCGTTGGTGATGCGGACGTCGAGGCTGAACTTCAGGAACAGGTCGCGCTCGGGCTCGTAAACGGTGCGGACGGCGGCCGTCGGCCACACCACGAAGGGCGTCTCGCCGAGCCGGACCAGGCGGCCGTCCTCGAAGGCGGGGGCAAGGTCGTGGGCGAGGAGGTCGAGCTGCCAGGGGTGGGCGGGCAGCAGCCGGTAGCCGGGCGGCGCGGTGCCGAGGGCGTCCAGGGCACCGGTGTCGCCTTCCCCGGCCACCTGGTCCTCGCGCACGCCGAGCAGCGTCAGCGGGAAGCGACCGTGGGCCTCGGGGGCGTAGCGCAGCCAGGCGTTGGCCGGCCCGCCGCCGCGTGCCTTGGGGGCGGGGTGGTGCGGGTGGCCGGTGATCAGCGACTGCTCGGAGCGCAGATACGGGTCCTCGGGCGCGACGGTGCGGCTGCGGGCGGCGAGGAGCGCGGCGACCGTGTCCCGGCTGTCGATCATCTCGGCGGGCAGGTCGCCGCCGGTCAGGCCGGTGTGCCGGCGCAGTTCCTCCGCGACGAGTTTGACCAGCTCGGTGTGGCCGATGCGGTGCCATCGGTCCCCGGCGCGCACCTCGGGCTCCGCCGGGCGGCGGCCGGGGCGCACCCGCAGCAGCCGGCCGGTGCCGGGCAGCCGGTAGACGGGCCGCTCGCCGGGGTCCGGGACCGGTGTGGCGACCTCGCGCAGCAGGCAGTTGAGCAGGGGCGCCGCCGCGTAGGCGTCGGCGCGCCGGCCGGCGTCGTCGGTGTGAGGCTGGAGGTCCACGCGATCCATTCGTTCGTGCTCGTCGGCGCTTCGGCCGAATTCGTCGGGCTCTTCGACGCCGGTGTCCGCGCCGAGGCGGACCGCGCTGTCCGCCGGTTCTCGTCCGGGGACCGGTCGCGCTCAGTATGGCCCGCGTATCCGACAATCGTGCTCTGAGCTGCCCGTCCCCGAGGAGCCGACGTGTACCACTCTCCCACTGCCGAGGCCGGGATCGCCGAGGAGCTGGCCGCCGTCCGGCCCGCCCTGCTCGGCCGGTACGCGGCCGCGCTGCCGGGGGCCCGGGCGGCGGTGCTGACCCGGCTGTGGCGGGCGCTGGTCCACGAGCCGCTCCCCTGGATCACCGGCCGCGCCACGGACGCCGAGGGGCACGCCCTGCGCCTAACCGGCGGCCGGACGCTGCGCGGCCCGCGCTCCGACCCGTACGCGACCGGCGACCACGTGCGCGCGCTGTGGCTGGACCGCGAGCGCTACGACGATCCCGCGCGCCTGACGGCGGACCTCGCGGTGCCGCACGCGGCCGCCTTCGCCGGGGAACTCGCGGGCAGCGTGGCTTCGCTGGCGCTGTCGCGGGCGGACACCGAGGAGTCCGGGGAGTGGCCCGCGCACGACTGGGAGTGGGAGCAGCGCGTGGTCGACGGCCACCCGTACCACCCCAACTGCCGTTCCCGGCCCGGTTTCTCGGTGGCGGACCAGCTGGCGTACGGTCCGGAGCACCGGCCGGTGGTGCGGCTGGGCACGGTCGCGGTACCGGCGTCGGAGTGCCTGGTGTCGGGCGACTGGCCGGAGGAACTGCGCTCCGGGGGAGATCTGTTGCTGCCGGTGCATCCCTGGCAGGCGACGCATGTGCTGAAGCGGTCGACCGAACCCTGGCGCGCGGCGCACCCGTTGATGGCGCTGCGCACGCTGGCCATCCCGGGGGGTCCTCATGTGAAGACCGCGCTGAGCGCCCGGCTGACCTCCTCGGTGCGGGACATCTCGGTGTACTCGGTGCGGGCGTCGGCCACGCTCTCCTCGTTCGTGACCGAACTGGCGGAGCGCACCAACGGTCTGCTGCACGTCACCCGCACGCTGGGCGCGGCGACCGCCCACTCCCCGGACCTGGCAGCGCAGTTGCGCCAGTCGCCGGAGGCGTACGCGGGTCCGGGTGAGCGAGTGGTGCCGGTGGCGGCGCTGGCCGCGACGGAACTGCCCCGGTCCGCCGCCTGGATGACCGCCTTCACCCGGCTCGCGCTCACCACCGGTCTGCGGCTGCTGGACCTCGGTGTCGCGCTGGAGGCGCACGGGCAGAACCTGCTCGTGGTGCTCGCGGCGGACGACACGCCGCTGCGGCTGGTCTACCGCGATCTGGCGGACATCCGGATCAGCCCGGCGCGGCTTGCCCGGCACGGCATCGCGCCGCCCGCGCTGACCGGGCGTCTGATCTCGGACGACGTCACGGTGTTGCGACGCAAGCTGTTCGGCTCCCTGGTGGCGGGCGCGCTGGCCGGGACGGCCGGTTCGGGCCCGGCGCTGGCCGCCGCGCTGCGGGGCGCGTCGCCCCACCTGCCCCGTACGCCGGATCTGGCCGCGCTGTGCGACGAGCCGCTGCCCGCCAAGGCGTTGACGCTGATGCGGCTGTCGCCCGAGTCGCCGGGTGACCAATGGGCGGCACTGCCACACCCGTTCGTTTTGGAGCGTGGCGCGTCCGGTCAATAGGATCCGCCGATGATCAGAAGACATCGGCTGGCGACGGGCGTCTGTGCCCTGCTCGCGGCCCTGGGAGCCGGGATCGCGTTTCCCGGCGGAGCTGTGGCGGACGAGACGGAGCCACAGGCGGCGGCCCCGAAGGTCGAACTCGTCCTGGACGTCAGCGGTTCCATGCGGGCCCGGGACATCGACGGCGGCTCCAGAATGGCCGCGGCCAAGCAGGCGTTCAACGAGGTTCTCGACGCGACGCCCAAGGAGGTGGAACTCGGCATCCGCACCCTGGGCGCCAACTACCGGGGCAACGACCGCCAGACGGGCTGCAAGGACACCGAACAGCTCTACCCTGTGGGCCCGTTGGACCGGACCGACGCCAAGACCGCGGTGGCGACGCTCTCGCCGACCGGCTGGACACCGATCGGCCCCGCGCTGCTGAAGGCCGCCGACGACCTCCAGGGCGGCGACGGCACCCGCCGGATCGTCCTGATCAGTGACGGCGAGGACACCTGCCAGCCGCTCGACCCGTGCGAGGTGGCCCGCGAGATAGCCGCCAAGGGCATCGGGCTCACCATCGACACCCTGGGCCTGGTGCCGGACGCCAAGACCCGCGACCAGCTCAGTTGCATCGCGGACGCCACCGGCGGCACCTACACCTCCGTCCAGCACAAGGAAGAACTGTCCGACCGTGTCGGCCAGTTGGTGGACCGCGCCGCCGACCCCGTGGTGACCCCGGTGGCCACCGACGGCGCCGCCTCCTGTGCCGCCGCCCCGACGCTGAAGTCCGGACTCTTCACCGACCGCGAGGAGTTCGGCCGCGAGCGCTGGTACAAGGTCGACGTGCGGCCCGGGCAGGAGCTGCGCGCCTCGGTGAGCGTCGCGGACGACCGCGCGGTCTCTCCCGACTACGGCGTGCTGCTGCGCGCGGTGACCGCGAAGGGCCGCGAGATCGTGCGCGGCGAGGCGGCCGGCACCGGCCGCACGGACGTGATCTCCACCGGTCTGCGCTACCCCAAGCCGGACAGTGACGACGACACCGCGACCGCCGAGCCCGTGTGCCTCCAGGTCACCAACTCCTTCTCCGCGGCGCCGGGTGTGAAGACCACGCCGGGTCTGCCGCTGGAGCTGACGGTGGACGTGGTGGACGGTCCGTCCGCGGCGCACGACGTCGCCGCCTTCGGTCTCGGGCGCGGCTGGTGGCTGCTGGGCGCGCTGGTGCTCACCGGCTTCGTCGCCGGTCTGCTGTGGGGCTGGCTGTCGCGCTGGCGGGTCGCGGTCTGGAGGACCAACTGATGCGTTTCACTCATGTGTTGAGCACCGCCGCGCTGGCGCTCGGACTCGCCGCCGCCCCGGCCGTGGCCGACTCCTCCCCCTCGCCGAGCGCGTCCTCCGACGCCAAGGCGCCCACCCAGGCGGGCACGTCGTTCCGTACGGCGGCGGAGATGGACCAGGGGCAGCGGGCCACCGCTTCCGGCTCCACCGGCGACTACTTCTACTGGTCGTTCGCGGCGGACGCGGGACAGCGTCCCACCGTGCGGGCGACGGTGAAGCTGCCGCAGTCCCACGCGGGCCAGACCTGGCAGATCGACGTCTACGACGGTCTGCGCCGCCGCCAGGCGTGCCAGTACGGCGCCGCGACGCGCACCGCCGCGCAGGACGCGCCCACGGTCGAACTGGCCTGTGTGCTGCGCACGGTACGGGCCTGGTCCGAGCCGTGGGCGAACGACCCGCTGCCGGGCACGTACTACATCCGCCTGACGGCGCTGAACCTCTCCTCCGCCGACCTCGGCAAGCCGGTGAGCACCGAAGTGCGCGCCGACTCCAAGGACATCGGCGGCGCGGCGGCGGTCGACGGCTCGCTCGCCAAGCCGCTGGTGCCGGGCATCGCGGTCACGTCGCGGGCGGAGGACGACGGTTCGAAGCCGGCCGTGCTCTCCGGCATCGAGCCGGACGACGGCTGGTCCTCCAACTGGTGGTCCGACCGCTGGGTGTGGACGGCGATCGGCGGCGTGCTGGCCGCGCTCGCCGGCATCGGCGGGTACGCGCTGACGCGCGGCTCGGGACGGCCGTACCGGGTGCCGCCGGGCGCCTGAGGTCCGCAGCCGGTGATCGAGGCCGAAGGCCCGCCCCCGTGGCGGGCCTTCGGTCGTTCCCGGGGCTCACTCCTCCCGGAGCGCCTTGCCCAGCGGGCTGTCGCCGGTCACGGCGATCCGCCCGGCCCGTATCCCTTCGGGGACCGTCAACTCCCCCCGGACGACGGCCGTGCACGTCCCCTCGTCCATCACGAGCCGGGCGTCGGCGCCGCCGGGCGCGGGGCCGTCGCCGTAGACCGGTCCGGTTTCGGTGCCGAGGTTCAGGTGGAAGTTCCCCTCATCCAGGCCGACTTCCAGCGTCCCGGGTCCGGTGTCCACTCCGCGCAGCGCGGTCAGCAGGGGCAGCGCGAACCAGTGGGCGCGCACGGCGTCGGTGGGGCGCCGCTCCTCCAGGCCGTCCCGGCCCCACTCCCCCAGCGCCTGGAGCACGGGCAGCAACCCGCTTCCGTGCGGGGTGAGTTCGTAGACGTAGGCCGCGCCGGGCGGCGGGAGGCGGCGGCGGGCGGCGAGGCCGTCGCGCTCCATGTCCTTCAGGCGGGAGGCGAGGACGTCGGTGCTCACCCCGGGGAGGTCGGCGTGCAGATCGGTGTAGCGGCGCGGACCGGCCAGCAGTTCCCGGACGATCAGCAGGGTCCAGCGGTCCCCGACGAGGTCGAGGGCGCGGGCCGCGGAGCAGTACTGGTCGTAGCGTCGGCGAGGTGGCATGGGACGCAGTCTAGACAGTTCGTTGGACTTTCCAAGCTCCTGCTTGGTAAAACCAAGTGACACCAGACGGCGAAGGGTTGCGGCGCATGGAGTTCCGGCAGTCGAACAAGCTCAGTGAGGTCTGCTACGAGATCCGTGGCCCGGTGATAGAGCACGCCGACGCGCTGGAGGAGGCGGGGCACAGCGTGCTGCGCCTGAACACCGGCAACCCGGCCGTCTTCGGGTTCGAGGCACCTGAGGAGATCCTCCAGGACATGATCCGGATGCTGCCTCAGGCGCACGGCTACACCGACTCGCGCGGCATCCTCTCCGCCCGCCGCGCCGTCGCCCAGCGCTACCAGGGCCTCGGTCTGGAGGTTGACGTGGACGACGTCTTCCTGGGCAACGGCGTCTCGGAACTGGTCTCCATGGCCGTCCAGGCCCTGGTCGAGGACGGCGACGAGATCCTCATCCCGGCCCCGGACTTCCCGCTGTGGACCGCCGTCACGACGCTGGCCGGCGGAAAAGCGGTCCATTACATCTGCGACGAACAAGCCGAGTGGACCCCCGACCTGGCCGACATGGAGTCCAAGATCACGGACCGCACCAAGGCCGTGGTCATCATCAACCCGAACAACCCGACCGGCGCGGTCTACCCCAAGGAGATCGTCGAGGGCATCCTCGACCTCGCCCGCCGCCACGGCCTCATGGTCTTCGCCGACGAGATCTACGACCAGATCCTCTACGACGGCGCCGTGCACCACTCGGCCGCCGCCCTCGCCCCCGACCTGGTCGTCCTCACCTTCTGCGGCCTCTCCAAGACCTACCGGGTCGCGGGCTTCCGCTCGGGCTGGCTGGTGGTCACCGGACCCAAGCAGCACGCGAAGAACTACCTGGAGGGCCTGACCATGCTGGCCTCCATGCGGCTGTGCGCCAACGCCCCCGCGCAGTACGCCATCCAGGCAGCGCTCGGCGGCCGGCAGTCCATCCGCGACCTCACCAGCCCCGGCGGGCGCCTCCACGAGCAGCGCGACGTCGCCTGGGAGAAGCTGAACGAGATCCCCGGTGTCTCCTGCGTGAAGCCCAAGGGCGCCCTGTACGCCTTCCCGCGCCTCGATCCCAAGGTTCACAAGATCCACGACGACGAGCGCTTCGTCCTGGACCTCCTCCTCCGCGAGAAGATCCAGGTCGTCCAGGGCACCGGCTTCAACTGGCCCACCCCCGACCACTTCCGCATCCTCACCCTCCCCCACGCGGACGACCTGGAGGCGGCGATCGGCCGGATCGGACGGTTCCTGAGCGGGTACCGGCAGTAGCCGGACCGGCGCGGCCGGCGTTGTCGGACCCCGGCCGTACGCTTCGAGACGGGTCCGCCGTACGGGCAGGCCCGTTCGGAGTGGTGCGGGAGCGGAGGGAGCCGGTCGTGGGAGGACCGCCGAGCGCCGCGCAGCGGCGGGTCATCGAGGGGGCCGATCCGGAGACGGGGCGGCTGCGGGGGACGCGGACGCAGCTCGCCGCGCTGGTGAAGCGGGGGCTGGCGTTCCGGCACCCGAGGCCGCCGCACGATCACTTCCTGACCCCGGCGGGGCAGCGGATACGGGAGCAGGAGCCGGCCGCCACCACGGAGGCACCTGCTTCCGGCGGGGTCTTCGCGGCGCGGCTCGGCGGCGAGGAGGCGCCGGTCTCCGGTCCCGCGCGGCTGCGCGAGGTGCGCGGCGCCTGGCAGGGGCTCCTGGAGATGCGCCGGATGACCAACCGGGACGGCGCCACGGACCGCCCGTGCGGCTGGGAGCGGACCCATCTCGTACGGGCCGCCGCGCTCGCGCTGGAGGCGGCCGGGCACGAGCCGGAGGGCCCGGAGATGTCCGGTTACCGGGTGCGCGCCACCCCGCAGCCGGAGGCGGTCGCCGTGTACGCCCCGGACGAGGAGGCGCTGCGTGCCTGCGCGGCCACCCTGGAGGAGGCCGGCTGGCAGCCCGGCGTGTACACCGAGCCCCGTACCCGCGTGCGCTATCTGCTGGCGTCCCCGCGCCGGGTGTGAGCCGCGTGCCAAGATCGGGTGACCGGAGAAGTCCGACGCGAGAAGGGGACGCAGTGCCCGAACCGTTTTCCGTCCGTGTGACCGTCCGCGGCTACGAGACCGACACCCAGGGCCACCTCAACCAGGCGGTCTACCTCAACTACGCCGAGCACGCCCGCTGGTCCCTGCTCCAGGCGGCCGGGATCAGCCAGGCTCGCCTCGTCGGCCGGGGTGTGGGACCGGTCGCCCTGGAGACCACGATCCGCTTCCGGCACGAACTGCTCGCCGGTGACGAGACCGACGTGACCTGCGCGTTCGAGTGGTCCGAGGGCAAGACCTTCCGCATCCGCCAGGAGATACGCAAACTCGACGGCACCCTCGCCGCCGAGGTCACGGCGGTGGGCGGTCTGATGGACCTGGAGCGGCGGAAGCTGGTCACCGACCCGCGCGAGGTGTTCAAGGAACTGGCCACGGACCTCGACGTGTTCGGTCTCTGAGCACCCCACGCGTCAGCCGTCCGGGCACCCTCACTCCCCGTCCGCGATCCGTGCCAGCCGCCGTGCCTCGGCCCGGGTCGCGCGGGCGACGGCCTCCTCGTCCACGTGCAGCAGTCGCCCGTCCGCCACGATCTGCCGCCCGCCGACGAACGACGCCGTGACCGGGGCCGCCGCGCCCAGGACCAGGGCGGCCACCGGGTCCGCGATGGAGGCGTGGGCGAGGGTGTCCATACGCCACAGGACCAGGTCGGCCAGCTTGCCGGGCTCCAGGGAGCCGATCTCCCGGGAGCGGCCCAGGACCTGGGCACCGCCGAAGGTGCCGAGGCGGAGGGCCTGGCGGGCGGTGAGGGCGGACTCGCGGTGGGGGCCGAGGCGGCCCACGAGGAGGGCGTTGCGCAGTTCGGTGTGGAGTTCGCCGGACTCGTTGGACGCCGTGCCGTCCACGCCGAGCCCCACCGGGACGCCCGCGCGGAGCAGGTCGGGGACGCGCGCGATGCCGGCCGCGAGGCGGGCGTTGGAGGAGGGACAGTGGGCGACGCCCGTGCCGGAGCGGGCGAAGGCGGCGATGTCGGAGTCGTTCATGTGGACGCAGTGCGCCATCCACACGTCCTCGCCGAGCCAGCCGGTGGACTCGAAGTAGTCGGTCGGGCCCATGCCGAACAGCTCGTGACAGAACTTCTCCTCCTCCACCGTCTCCGAGCCGTGCGTGTGCAGCCGCACACCGAGCCGTCGCGCCAACTCGGCGCCGTCCCGCATCAGTTCGGTCGAGACGGAGAAGGGTGAGCAGGGCGCGACCGCGACCTGCGTCATCGCGCCGAAGGACGCGTCGTGGTGCTCGCGCACCGTCGCCTCCGTGGCCGCCAGCGCGTCGCCCAGGGACTCCACCGCGAAGTCCGGGGGCAGCCCGCCGTCCGACTCGCCCCGGTCCATCGAGCCCCGGGCCAGGGTGAAGCGCACACCGGTGTCGCGGGCGGCCCCGATGATCGCCCCGGAGAGGTCGCCAGTGCCCCGCGGATACACGTAGTGGTGGTCCATCGCGGTGGTGACGCCGCCGCGCGCCATCATCGCGAGGGAGCCCTGCGCTGCCGCACGGACCATGTCCTCGTCCAGGCGCGCCCAGGTCGGATAGAGCGCGACCAGCCAGTCGAAGAGGTTGTGGTCGGTGGCCAGACCCCGGGTGAGCCACTGGTAGAAGTGGTGGTGGGTGTTGACCAGGCCGGGGGTCGCGAGGTGCCCGGTGGCGTCGATGCGACGGCCGACGTCGCTCAGCCCCTCGGGCGCCGGTCCCGCGCCGACCGACTCGATCCGGTCGCCCACGAGGACCACATGCCCCGAGGCGTACTCGGTGTCGTCGGCGTCGACGGTCGCGATCGCGCAGTTCTCGATGACGATGCGCTCGGCTGCTGCCACGGGTGCGTCCTTTGCGCTCGGAGAGCCGAGAGAGCCGGAAGACGGCTCGGGGATGGCTCGGGTTGGCTCAGAGGTTGGTGAGGTCCACCGGGATCGCGGCCTCGCGCCCCTCCCGGAGCACGGTCGCCTCGATGAGGCCGTAGGGCCGGTCGGCGGCGAGGTACACCTCGTTGTCGTTCGTCAGCCCGAAGGGTGCGAGGTCGACCAGGAAGTGGTGCTTGTTCGGCAGCGAGAGCCGGATCTCGTCGATCTCGTCGCGCGTCTTCAGCACCTGGGAACCCATCGCGTAGAGGGTCTGCTGGAGGGAGTACGAGTACGTCCCCGCGAAGGCCGTCAGCAGATGGCGCCGGGTCTCCTCGTACGAGACGTCCCAGTCGGGTGCCTTGCCCTCGCCGGTCCAGCCGTACCGCCAGCGGGCGGTGACCTCGGTGGCCAGCACGCGGTCGTACGCCTCGGGGAGGGTCGTGTACTCGTCCTTCGCGTATCCCCAGAACTCGGAGTCGGTCGAGTTGAGCACCACCAGGTCCGCGAGGCCCGAGACGACCTCCCACGCCGAGCCGTCGTAGGTGATCTGGGCGAGCCGGGTCTCCTGGTTCTTGCGGACGAAGGAGTGGCCGCCGTCCGGGGCGCCGGGCAGCGCGATCCGCTCCCAGGCGTACTCCTCGATGCGGATACGGGCGCGCCCGATCGCCTCCTGCGAGGTGACGAAGTGCCGGGCGAGAAGGATGCCGAACGCCTCGGCGGACTCGACGCCGTGCTTCTTGGCGAAGGCGTACACCGTGTTCTTGGTGGTGTCGGTCGGCAGGACGCTGGCGTTGGAGCCGGAGTAGTGGACCTCGTCCATCGCGCCGCTCAGCGTGACGGAGACGTTGAGGTCCTTGATGTGGTGGGTGGAGCCGTCGCGGGTGATCCGGACGACCCGGTTCTCGGCCTTGCCGTACTGGTTCTGCCCCAGCAGGGCGGGACCGGCGGGGCGGGACACATCTGCCATGGTGCTAACTCCCTCGGTATACGGAGTAGCCGAACGGGCTGAGCAGCAGCGGTACGTGGTAGTGCTCGCCGGGGCGTACGGCGAAGGTGACGGTGACCTCGGAGAAGAAGGCGGACGCCCCCGCCCCGGTCCTGGCGAGGTACGGCTCCACGGCGAAGTCGAGCCGTACCGCGCTCGTGCCCTCGGGCGGATCGGGCAGGTCGCGGCAGCGGCCGTCGGCGTCGGTGGCCCCGGTGCCCGCCTCCCGCCACTGGGCGTCGGGCGCGGCGCGGGCGAGGAGCCGTACGGCGATGCCCTCGGCGGGACGCCCGGCGGCGGTGTCGAGGACGTGGGTGGAGACGGAGGTCGTGGGCATGGGTCACGCGTCCTTGGCGACGAGGCGGGTCAGCCGGATGCGGTTGATCCTGCCCAGTTCGGCGCGGGCGATCTCCCTCTCGCGCTCCGGTGTGTTGCCGATCCGCTCCTTCAGGGCGTCGCGCATCCGCTCGGCGGTCAGTCCGGTGGCGCAGATCAGGAAGACGTGGCCGAACCGTTCCTGGTAGGCGAGGTTCAGCTCCAGCATCTCGGCGCGCAGGTCGTCGGAGGCGCCCGCCATGCCGCGCTGCTCGCGGGCGGAGGCGGGGTCGCCGGGCTTGGGGCGGCCGATCGGGGGGTGGCCCGCGACGGCCTCGGTGAGGCCGGTCTCGTCCAGCTCGGCCAGGGCGGTGTCGGCGGCGGCGTACAGCTCGTCCGGGCCGGCGTAGGGCCGGGCGGCGAGCAGGCGGCGGACCCACTCGGTGGCGGCGCAGACCTCGTGGAGGGCGGCGCGGGCCGCCGGTTCCTCCAGGGCGTTGAACCGGGCCAGACCCGGGGGTGTCGCTGGCGAAGTCACGGGCGCCTCCGTGGCCGCTCGGGCCGTCGTGCCGGACGAGGTGCGGTCAGCTAACGCCCGGCGGCGACGGCACGTCAACACTTTGTTGAAAATTCCGGGTTAACAGAGCCCGGAAGGCGGCGCGGTCCCCGCACGGCTCACGACGCCCTCAGCGGCCCTTTTCCCGGTTGAGGTAGTTGTAGATGGTGAAGCGGCTGACGCCGAGCGCTCCGGCCACGGTCTCCACCCCGTGCCGTACGGAGAAGGCGCCCCGCGCCTCCAGCGTCCGTACGACCTCCTGCTTGGCCTTGCGGTCCAGGTCGGCCAGCGGACGGCCCTGTCCGCGCTCCATGGCGGCGAGGATGTGGTCCAGGGAGTCCGCGAGCTGGGGCAGCCGTACGGCGACGACGTCGGCGCCCGCCCAGGCGAGGACCACGTCGTCGGGACCCGCCTCGTCCGGCGGGAGGAGCCGGCCGCCCATGGCGTCGACCAGCGGTTTCACGGCCGCGATGAAGGGCTCGTCCGGTGTGCCGGTCATCTGCCCTCCTCCTCCGCGCCGATCACGTTGACCTGGAGGGAGATCCGGGTGGCGCCCGCGCCGAGAGTGCGGCGCAGCACCTCGTCCAGGGCGGCGAGCACCCCGTCGGCGCTGCCCTCGACCGTGTTGCCGAACGGCCCCACGTCCACGGCGTCGAGCCCGGCGCCCTCGATGACCTCGCGGGCCACCAGCGCGTGCGCGGGAGCCTCGTCCAGGTCGAAGGGTTCGGTGGTGAACTCCGCCCTCAGTCTCACGTACGCCCCCTGACGTGGTGGATCGCGCAGTGGGCCCCGGCCGGCGTGGCGTGCCCCTGCCGTTCGGTGACGACCTTAACGGAGGGCGCGGGGGCGGGGGCCGGCGGCCGTTACCGAGGACCGGTGGAACTCCGGCCCCGCGGAGTGCGGTCCGCGGGGCCGGCCACGTCACTTCGGCAGCTCGCTCTCGTCGGTCGCCCAGGTGGTGTCGGGCACCGTGGCCAGGCGGAAGTCCAGCCTGCCGCCCGAGCGGAGGACGTCCGGGCCGAGCCAGGAGCGGGTGAGCGGGTGCCCGTTGCGGCGTACGGCGTCTATGTAGAGGTGGGTGTCGTCGGCGTCGGGGGCGGTGACGACGAGGTCGCGGTGGTGCGGGCGGGCGACGGTCGCCTTGGGGAAGAGCGGGGCGCCGAGCAGGAGGGTGGCGCGGCCCGGGGTCTCGGGGTAGACGCCGAGGGCGGAGAAGACGTACCAGGCGGACATGGTGCCGAGGTCGTCGTTGCCGGGCAGCCCGCCGGGGCCCGTGGTGTAGACGGTGTCGAGGATCTGGCGGACGGTGGCCTGGGTCTTCCAGGGGGCGCCGAGGGCGTTGTAGAGCCAGGGGGCGTGGATACCGGGCTCGTTGGTGGGGTCGTAGCGCAGGGGGTCGCCGCCGCGCACCGACCATGAGCCGTCCGGCTTGTGGAAGAACCCGTCCAGCCGGGCCTCGGCCTGCGCGCGGCCGCCCATCGCCTCGGCGAGACCCTGGACGTCCTGCGGGACCATCCAGGTGTACGTGGCGCTGGTGCCCTGGGCGAAGCCGAGGTCGCCGCCCGGGCTGAACGGCGTGACCCAGGAGCCGTCGAGGCGGCGGGCCTGGATGTAGCCGGTGTCCGGGTTGAAGACGTTGCGCCAGTAACCGGCGCGCTCGGTGAAGGACCCCGCGTCCTGCGTGCGGCCGAGCAGCTTCGCCCACCGGGCGAGTCCGAAGTCCGCGACCGAGTCCTCCAGGGTCTCGGCGGCGCCGCCCCAGCAGTGGCACACGTCCTGGGCGGCGTAGTGCGAGGTCATGTACTGGGCGAGGTTCGGTCGTTGCCCCTCGCACTGGCCGGGGCAGCCCGCGTCGGAGAGGTCGGCGGGGGTGGGGACGGTGGCCTGGTGGACGAGGGAGGCGTAGGCGCCGTCGTAGTCGAAGTTGCGCACTCCCATGGCGTAGAAGGTCGCCAGGGTGGCGGCCGAGGGGTCGCCGGTCATCACGTGGGTCGCGCCGCTGATGTGGACCCAGCGGTCCCACACTCCCCCGTTCTGCCGGGCGAAGTTGTACAGCGACTGCGCGAAGTCGCCGGCGACGGTGGGCCGTAGCAGGGCGAGCAACTGGATCTGCGCGCGGTACTGGTCCCAGCCGGAGAAGTTGCCGTACTGCGCCCGCTGTCCGCGCGCGAGCCGGTGCACGGCCTGGTCCATGCCGACGTAGCGGCCGTCGGTGTCGCTGATCAGGTTGGGCTGCATCAGGGAGTGGTAGAGCGCGGTGTAGAACGTCGTGCGGCGGGCCGTACTGCCGCCCTGCACCCGCACGGTGCTCAGCTCGCGGTCCCAGGCGCGCGCCCCGGCGGCTGCCACGTCGGACACGCTCGCGTGCGGGACGATCTCGTGGCGGAGGTTGGCCTCGGCGCCCGCGAGGCTGACGTAGGAGATGCCGATCCGCATGTGGACATCGTTGTCAGCGCGCGTGTCGAAGCCGACCCAGCCGCCGGAGCCGCGTCCCGCCCGGTCGTTGCCGGTGGCGTATCCCTCGCCGCCGTCCGCCGAGGTGCCGCCCGGGGAGAGCGTGCCGTCGTGCCAGGTGCCGGTGGTGGCGAAGTCGCGGTCGAAGGTCGCGCTGAAGTGGAGGCGGTAGTAGCTCTTGCGGTTGTTGGTCCCGCCGTTGGCCCGGCGGCCGCAGAACGCGCCGGTCAGCACCCAGCCGGTCACCTTGCGGTGGGCGGCGTCGATCTCGACGTGCGCGTCCTCGCTGCCGTTGAGGGAGTTGGACACGCGGAACAGCAGACTGGCCGGGCGGTCCGCCGGGAAGCTGAAGTCGGCGACCCCCGCGCGCTCGCTCACGGCCAGGTCGGCGGAGGCGCCGGAGGCGAGGCCGAGGGTGTAGCGGCCGGGTACGGCCTTCTCGTCGGCGTGGGAGAAGTCGGCGGCGTACACCGCGTCTCTGGTGTCGGCGCTCGGCGAGGAGGTCACGTCCCCGACGAACGGCATGATCGGCACGTCCCCCGCCGCACCGGGGTGGCATCCGGCGCCGTTGACGTGGGTGAGGCTCAGTCCGCGTATCCGGGTGGTGTTGTACGCGTAGCCGTTCGCCGCCGCGGTGTTGGTCTGGTCTCCGGCGGTGCTGGTAGGCGACCAGGCGATCATGCCCTGGGGGAGAGTGGCGCCGGGGAAGGTGTTGCCGCCGTTGGCGGAGCCGAGGAGCGGGTCCACGAGCCGTGACAGCGGTTCCTGGCCGGTCGCCGCCACGGCCGGGAAGGGTGCCGCCGCGGCGAGGGCGGTGGTGACCGCCGCTACGGCTGTGCGCGTACCGAGCCGTCTCGTCGCACGCGCTAGCAGATGACGCATCGTCAAGTCACCTTTCGGGAAAGGACAGTGGGCGTCGCGAGGCTAGAGGGGGGACCGGTGCGGGGGAAGGGTGCGGGAGCTGCGGACGATGAAGCCTGGGCGAACTCTTGCGGTGGCCCTCCGGGGGTGGTCTGCGCCGAGCGCGCGGCGAACTCTTCCGTGCCCTCCCCGGAGTGGGGTGCGCCGGGCGCACGGCGTGGACTGCTCGGGCGGGTACGTGGCGAACTCTCGCGGCCCCCGGGGTGGGAGGTGACCGGCGCACGGCGTGGAGTGCCGCGACGCGCGCGGCGAACCCTTGCGGGTCGCCCTCCCTGGCCGGTCTGCGCCGAGGCGCGCGGTACGGACCCCTCCGACGTGCGCGCCCCCGTCGTCGGCAGGAGGCTGGACCCATGGCCGCACCGCACCACCCCCACATCGTCGTCCACGCCCCCGCCCTCGACGGCTCCCGCCGGGTCACCGAGGGCGACGTCACCCTCGGCCTCGCCTCCCACCTCGACGACGTGATCGAGATCCTCCGCATGGCCGACCTGGACCGCGTCGAGGTCGAGGAGAGCGACCTGATCGACTGGCAGGGGGGTGGGCCGGACGAGTGGCCGGGGTTGTCGGAGCCGGAGCCGGAGCCCTGACGGGCGGCCCGACACGTCGCTCCACATCAGCCGGTCACCGCACCTGGCCACGCCTGATCAGACGCTCGCGGCCACGTCGAAGTCCATTGCCGACGGCCCCGGGGGCAGGCGTGTACACGACGACGCACGCCTCCGGTATCGCCTCGTAGGGTCACTCGAGCACCAGCTCGGTCTCCCCGGGCGGCGGATCACCCACACGGGTCCGCAGGGCGAGACGCGAGTGGTCCAGACGGATGGAGCGAGCGGCCTGATACCGCCAGACCGTCATGGTGCCGTCCAGGGAGGTCACCCGGCGCCCGTCGGACAGGAGCAGACCCACGCGGAGGCCGGACTGCCGTCGTGCCGGCGCGTCCTGCCGACGGGTGCGGCGGAAGACCGCCAGGTGCAGGGTGACCGACCGGGGCCACACGGACCAGCCGGTCAGCAGCACACGGCTCCCGGTCCGGACCCGGCCGGTTCGGCCTGGGGAACGCGCACCGGCGCGTACCGGCCCACGGGCGGGGTGTACCGCCCGTCGTCCGGGTGCGGCGGCCGCAGCGCGGCCAGTACGGCACGCGCCTCGACCGGCTCGTCCGCCAGGACCAGATCGTCGAAGAATCCCATGCGCGGAGCGTGACACACGCCACTGACGACGCCCGGCGCGACGACGGACCACCCAACCTCAAATCAACCTCTGAACCCGCCCGAGAATGCTTCAACCGCCCTCCGGGACGGGCAGATTACGTCCACGCGGGGCCCGCCGGGACGGGGGCGGCGAGGTCCCGCACGGGGGACTCGTGGGGCGCGGCCCGGCCGGTCGGGCCACGGGGGTGGCCGCGCCCCACGGGATGCCGGGCCCTCGGCGGCCCCACGGGATGCCTGACCCCTCGGCGGCCCCGGCCGGGCAAGCCCCGATCAGTCCCCGCGGACCTCCCCGTACGTCTCGCGCAGCTCCACCTTCCGCACCTTGCCCGAGACGGTCATCGGGAACGCCTCCAGGATCTGGAGACGGCTCGGGATCTTGTAGTGGGCGAGCCGGTCGCGGCAGTAGGCGTGCAGCTCGTCCAGGGTGAGCGGATCGGCCGGGTCGTGCGGGACGACGCAGGCGAGGACCTCCTCGCCGTAGCGGTCGTGGGGGACGCCGACCACCTGGACGTCGCGGATCTTGGGGTGGCCGTAGAGGAACTCCTCGATCTCGCGCGGGTAGACGTTCTCGCCACCCCGGATGATCATGTCCTTGATGCGCCCGACGATCTCGACGTACCCGTCCTCGCGCATGACCGCGAGGTCCCCGGTGTGCATCCAGCGCCCCGCGTCGATCGCCTCGGCGGTGCGCTCGGGCTCGTCCCAGTAGCCCAGCATCACGCTGTAGCCACGGGTGCACAACTCGCCTGCCGTCCCACGGGGCTGGGTGACGCCCGTGGCCGGGTCGACGACCTTCACTTCCAGGTGGGGCAGGACGCGGCCGACGGTGCCGCAGCGGTGTTCCAGGTCGTCGTCCACTCGGGTCTGGAGGGAGACCGGGGAGGTCTCGGTCATGCCGTAGCAGATGGAGACCTCCGCCATGTGCATCTCGGCGACGACCCGCTTCATCACCTCGACGGGGCAGGGGGAGCCCGCCATGATGCCGGTGCGCAGGGTGGAGAGGTCGTACTCCGCGAAGTCGGGGAGGTTCAACTCCGCGATGAACATGGTGGGTACGCCGTACAGCGAGGTGCAGCGCTCCCGCTGGACCGCGTCCAGGGTCGCCTTCGGCTCGAAGGACGGGGCGGGGATGACGATGCAGGCGCCGTGCGAGGTGGCCGCCAGGTTGCCCATCACCATGCCGAAACAATGGTAGAACGGGACGGGAACGCAGACTCGGTCCCGCTCCGTGTAAGAAACCAACTCCCCGACGAAGTAGCCGTTGTTGAGGATGTTGTGGTGGGAGAGGGTGGCCCCCTTCGGGAAACCGGTCGTCCCCGAGGTGTACTGGATGTTGATCGGGTCGTCGCAGGACAACTCGGCGTCACGGGAGTCCAGTTCGACGGTGCCCAACCGCTCACCCCGTGCGCCGAACTCCTCCCAGCCCGGCTCCCCGAAGTACACCGCCTCCCGCAACTGCGGGCACCTGCCGCGCACTTCCTCCACCATCGCGCGGTAGTCGCTGGTCTTGTGAGCCGGGGTGGCGAACAGCAGGGAGACGCCCGCCTGCCTGAGGACGTACTCGACCTCGTGGGTGCGGTAGGCCGGGTTGATGTTGACCATCACGGCGCCGACGCGGGCGGTGGCGTACTGCACCAGCATCCACTCGGGGCAGTTGACCGCCCAGACGCCGACGCGGTCACCCTTGGCCATCCCGCTCGCGAGCAGGGCGCACGCCAACCGGTCGACGTCGGCGGTGAATTCGGCGTAGGTCCAGCGCCGCCCCGAGGGCACGTCGACCAGCGCCTCCCGGTCGGGCCAAGTGGCCGCCGTGCGCGGGAGGTTCGCGCCGATGGTGTCGCCGAGCAGGGCGGTGCCGCCCGTGCCGTGCGTGTACGACAGGGCAGCGGTCACCGGAAGTCCTCCTCGCGGTACTCGTTGTCCGAACCCGCCGCCGTGGCCTCGCGCAGTTCGATGCGGCGGATCTTGCCGGAGATGGTCTTGGGCAGCGGGCCGAACTCCAGCCTGCGCAGCCGCTTGTAGGGCGCGAGCACCTCACGGGAGTGCTCGAAGAGGGTCTTCGCGGTGCCGGGTCCGGGCTCCCAGCCCTCGGCGAGGACGACGTACGCCTTCGGCACGGCGAGCCGCAGTTCGTCCGGCGCGGGCACCACGGCGGCCTCGGCCACCGCCTCGTGCTCCAGCAGCGCGCTCTCCAGCTCGAAGGGGCTGATCTTGTAGTCGGACGCCTTGAAGACATCGTCCGCGCGCCCGACATACGTAAGATAGCCGTCTTCGTCCCGCGACCCGATGTCCCCCGTACGGTAATAGCCGCCGGCCATCGCCTCCTCCGTGCGCTCCGGGTCACCGT
This sequence comes from Streptomyces sp. NPDC005004, assembly GCF_053600675.1. Taxonomy (NCBI): domain Bacteria; kingdom Bacillati; phylum Actinomycetota; class Actinomycetes; order Kitasatosporales; family Streptomycetaceae; genus Streptomyces; species Streptomyces sp. NPDC005004. The sequence goes on along the minus strand of NZ_JBSGAH010000003.1, from coordinate 124,828 downwards.
GGTAACCGGTCATCAGGCCCACCGGGCTCTCGGACAGGTCGAGCGCGATCTCACCCTCGGCGGCGCCGGGCGCGCCCGTCACCGGGTCGAGGAGTTCGATGCGGTAGCCGGGTCCGGGACGGCCCATGGATCCCGAACGGAGTTCCTGTGCGGGGCTGTTGGCGATCTGGACGGCGGTCTCGGTCTGCCCGAAGCCGTCCCGCACGGTGACGCCCCAGGCGCGCCGCACCTGCTCGATGACCTCGGGGTTGAGCGGCTCCCCCGCGGCGACCGCCTCCCGGGGCTTCGTGGCGAGCTGGGTGAGGTCTGCCTGGATGAGCATCCGCCACACGGTGGGCGGCGCGCAGAAGGTGGTGACCCCGGCCCGGTCCATCTCGGCCATCAGCCGGCCGGCGTCGAAGCGGCTGTAGTTGACGACGAAGACGGTCGCCTCGGCGTTCCACGGCGCGAACAGGTTCGACCAGGCGTGCTTGGCCCAGCCGGGCGAGGAGATGTTGAGGTGCACGTCCCCGGGCTTGAGGCCGATCCAGTACATGGTCGCGAGGTGGCCGACCGGGTACGAGGTGTGGGTGTGCTCGACCAGCTTGGGCTGGGCGGTGGTACCCGAGGTGAAGTACAGCATCAGCGGGTCGTCGGCGAGGGTCGGGCCGTCCGGCAGGAACTCCGGCGCGAGCGCGTACGCGTCCTCGTACGGCTCCCAGCCCTCCTCCGGCAGGCCGCCGACCGAGATGCGGGTGTAAGTCCCGGGCACCTCGTCGAACTTGGCGGTGTCGGCGGCCCGTACGACCACGTGCTTGACGTCGCCGCGCGCGACCCGGTCGCGCAGGTCGGCGGGACCGAGCAGCGGGGTGGCGGGGATGACCACGGCGCGCAGCTTCATCGCGGCGAGCATGGTCTCCCACAGCTCGGCCTGGTTGCCGAGCATGACGAGGACACGGTCACCGGCGGCGACGCCCCGCTCGCGCAGATGGTTCGCGACCCGGGACGAGCGGGTGGCCAGGTCCGCGAAGGAGAGCCGGGTCTCGCCGCCGTCCTCCTCGACGATGTGCAGGGCGGTGCGGTCGTTGCCGTCCGCGATCACGTCGAACCAGTCCAGCGCCCAGTTGAAGTGCTCGGGCCGGGGCCAGCGGAAGCCCTCGTAGGCGGCCTGGTAGTCCTCCCGGTTCTCCAGCAGGAAATCGCGGGCGCTGCGGAACAGCTCCGTCGGCGTCGTCATCGGAGTTCTCCTTCGGGGATACCCCGGCCTTCAGGCCGGGGAGGAAACGAAGCTCCTGCGGAGCAGGGCAGGGAAAGGCCGTCTGCCTCCAGAGCGGACCGGTGTCCACCGACCACCGCCCAACAACTCCTGCTCACATGGGAGTCGATAGCATGTGAGGCATGGCGGAGCAGGTCAAGCCGGCTTTCAAGTACCGCTTCTACCCCACGGACGAGCAGGCAACTGAGCTGTCGCGCACGTTCGGCTGCGTCCGCCTCGTGTACAACAAGGCGCTGGAGGAACGTACGCGCGCCTGGTACGGCGAGCAGCGGCGCATCTCGTACCCACAGTCCTCGGCGGCGCTGACAGAATGGAAGAAGACCGAGGAACTCGCCTTCCTGGCGGAGGTGTCCTCCGTTCCGCTTCAGCAGGCGCTGCGGCATCTTCAGACGGCGTTCGTAAATTTCTTCGCCAAGCGCGCCGAGTACCCTCGGTACAAGAGCCGAAAGAAGTCCCGCGCGTCCGCCGAGTACACCCGTTCCGCCTTCAAGTGGCGCGACGGGCACCTCACCCTGGCGAAGATGGCTGCCCCGCTGGACATCCGCCGGTCGCGCCCCCTGCCCGAGGGGGTGGAGCCGACGACGGTGACCGTGTCCCGCGACAGTGCCGGACGCTGGTTCGTCTCGATGCTGTGCGACGACCGCATCGCTCCGGCCCCCGCCACGACGGACGCAGTCGGCATCGACGCAGGCATAACAAGCCTCGTGACCTTGTCGACCGGAGAAAAGGTCACCAACCCGCGCCACGAGCGCCGCGACCGCGCCCGGCTCGCCAAGGCGCAGCGGGAGCTGTCGCGGAAGGCGAAGGGATCGGCGAATCGGGAGAAGGCCCGGCGCCGCGTCGCGAAGGTCCACGCGCGGATCGCCGACTGCCGCCGGGACTTCCTGCACAAACTGACCACTCGGCTCGTCCGTGAGAACCAAACGGTCGTGATCGAGGATCTCACCGTCCGCAACCTGCTGAAGAACGGCAAACTGGCGCGTGCCATCTCGGACACGTCGTGGACGGAACTGCGCTCCATGCTGGAGTACAAGTGCGCCTGGTACGGGCGTGAACTCGTCGTGATCGACCGCTTCTTCCCCAGCTCCAAGCTGTGCGGGGCGTGCGGCACGGTCCGCGGGAAACTTCCGCTGAACGTCCGCGAGTGGACGTGCGACTGCGGCACCGTGCACGACCGCGATGTGAACGCGGCACGCAACATCCTGGCCGCCGGGCTGGCGGCATCTGCCTGTGGAGACGGTGTAAGACCTCAACGGGAGTCCTCCCGGACGGGGCAGTCGTCGGTGAAGCAGGAAACCCAGCGGGCGACCGCTGGAATCCCCTGCCTCTAGGCGGGGGATGAAGTCAACCGTGTCCTCCTCGCGGCTGCGGTCGCCCGCCGAATCGGGCGGAACTCCCGCGTCCCGGGCCATTGCCGGGCGGCTCGTTGCCATCGTCTAATCCGTGTTGCGGGTCCCGATACCCCCGAACGGGGGTGGACGGACACGGGAGGCCGGGCCGAAAGGGCAGGGGAAGTGGCGGCAGAAGCGGTGGCGACGGCGGAGATCCGGGCTGCGCTGAACCGGCTGCGGCACACCACGGGCCTGCCCGTCGCGTTCGGCGGGCTGGTCGAACCGGGCGGCTCGCGCATCCGGATCAGCGAGCTGAGCGGGACGGAGACCGCCGCGCTGCGCTCGCTCGCGGTGATCTCCGGGACCGGGCTCGGCGGCAAGGCGGTCGCGCTCGGCCGGGTGTGCGCCGTGACCGACTACTCCGTCTCGCGCCGTATCAGCCACGAGTACGACGCCCCGGTGGCCGCCGAGGGTCTGCGCTCGGTGCTCGCGGTGCCGGTGGTGGTGCGGCGCCGGGTGCGCGGGGTGCTCTACGGCGCGCTGCGCACGGCACAGCCGCTGGGCGACCGGGTGCTCGGCGGGGCGGTGGCGGCGGCTCGGGAGGTCGAGCGGGCGCTGGCCGTACGAGAGGCGGCGGCCGCGCCGGGTCAGGAGGCGCGGGGGCTGCCGGCCGCCGTGCGGGCGGAGTCCGGGGCGGGGTGGGAGCAGGTGCGCGAGGCACACGCGGCGCTGCGTGCGCTGGCGCCGCGCATGGCCGATCCGGGTCTGCGCGCGGAGCTTCTCGCGGCCTGTGATCTGCTGTCCGCACCCGGTCCCGCCGCTGATCAGGCCGCCGGTCCGCTGCTCGCGCCGCGCGAGCTGGACGTCTTGGCCTGGGTCGCCACGGGCGCGACGAACGCGGCGGTGGCGGCGCGGCTGGGGCTCGGCACGGAGACGGTGAAGGGTTATCTGAGATCGGCCATGCGGAAACTCGGCGCGCACACGAGGGGCGAGGCGGTGACGGCGGCCCGGCGGGCGGGGGTGCTGCCGTAGGGGGCTCCCCGGGGGAACATCCCCTGGGGGAGTTACCGGACCCGATTGAATTCCGGGTCGCGGCCGGTTGTAATTTCCCTCACCCCCACTTCCGGCCGAATTCGGGGCTCTGTTGCCTAGAATTTGGCCAGGACACGACACGAGGGGAGCGGCGACCGTGCGACGGGACTTCCAGGAGCCTGCCCGATGCCGCTCCGACCTGGTCATCGGCCACGAGGAACTGTTCGCTGCCGCGAAGGACCATCTCGGCGCCGGAGGCAGTGTGCTGCTGCACGGTCCCGCCGGAATAGGAAAATCGACCGTGCTGCGGGCATTGGCCGAGGAATACGGGGCGCATGCGCGCACCGTGTTGCGCTGCTCGGCGACGGAGTCCGAATCGCATCTGCCCTTCCTCGCGCTCGCCGACCTCTTCGGACTGGTGCTCGACGAGATCGCGCCGCGACTGCCGGCGGCCCAGCTGACCGCCCTGGAGTCGGCGCTCACCGGGCGCGGCGAGTCCAGCCTCCAGCGCGACGGTCTCGCCCTGCGGCTCGCGGTGCTCTCCGCGCTGCGCGCGCTCGCCGCGCAGGGCCCGGTCCTGGTCGTCGCCGACGACCTCCAGTGGCTCGACCCGGCCAGCGCGGAACTGCTCGGCTTCGCCGCCCGCCGGCTGGAGGGCACGCCGGTGCAGATGCTGTGCGCGGTGCGCACGGAGGGCCCGGACTCCCAGGAGTACGACCGTCATCTGCGCGCGTGTCCGCCGGGCACCGCCGCGCTCCGGCTGGGCCCCCTCGGCCGCGCCCAGGTCGCCCGGCTGCTCGACCACCGGGGTTACGGCGCGCTGCCCCGCTCCACCGTGCGCGAGATCCACCGCACCAGCGGCGGCAATCCGCTGTTCGCCCTGGAGCTGGGCCGCGCGCTCGCCGACAGCCCGACCCCGCCGCGTCCCGGCGAGCCGCTGCCGGTGCCGACCTCGCTGCGCGCGCTGGTGCTCAGCCGGCTGGACATGCTCTCGGTGGAGGCGCGCCGCACCCTGCTCGTGGCGAGCGCCGGCGCCCGCCCCACCACGGCGCTGCTGTACGCGGCCGGGCGGGAGAACGCCGAGGCGGAGTGCGCCCAGGCGGGCGAACTCGGGCTGCTCGCCACCGAGCAGGACGCCCCGGCCGTACGGTTCGCGCACCCGCTGATCTCCGCCGCGCTCTACGCCGAGGCACCGGCGCCCGAACGTCGTGCCGCGCACGCCGCGCTGTCCACGACCGCCTCCGACCCGATCGAGCGGGCCCGTCATCTGGCGCTGGCCACCACGGGCGCCGACCCCGAGGTGGCCACCCGGCTCGCGGAGGCGGCGGCGCTCGCCCGCGACCGGGGCGCGCCGTCCGTCGCCGCCCAGCTCGGACTGCTCGCCGCCCGGCGCACCCCGGCCGACAGCGTCCCCGGGCCGGACGAGCGGCGGTTGCAGGCTGCCGAGGACGCGATCACGGCGGGCGAGGTCGACCTGGCGCGGGACATCGCCCGCGAGGTGCTGACCCGGGCGACCGTGCCCGCGCACCGGGTGCGGGCCTGGATCGTGGTGATCGACACCGCCGGGCACACCATGGCCGAGGTCGAGGCCGTCTTCCCGCAGGCGCTGGCCGACGCGGGCGACGACGCCCGGCTGCTGGCCCAGGTCCACTACCAGCTCGCCTGGCGGGCGCTCATCGTGGAGGGCGACTTCACCGACGCGCGGACCGCCGCCGCGCACGCCGCCGAGCTGGCCGCGCGCGGCGGCGACCGGCGCACCGAGCTGCTGGCGCTGGCCTTCCAGGCGCAGACCGAGACCCTGATGGGCCATCCGGAGGCACCCCGCACCATCAAGCGGGCCCTGACCGAGCCGCAGCTGTCGGAGGTGGCCTGCCATCACAACGGGGCGGGAAGCGCCCGATTCCGCTGGCTGGTCATGGGCGACCGCCTCGCCGAGGCACGTACGACGGTGACGGCGCTGCTGCGCGAGGTGCGCCGGCGCGGTTCGGTGGAGAGCGAGGTGCACTTCCTGCGGGGTCTGGCCGAGACCGAGCTGCGCGCCGGTCACTGCGGACGCGCCCTCGAAGTGGCCCGGGACGCGCTGCGGCTGGCCCGCGACTCCGGGATCGGCGAGACCGCCTCGGCGATGCTCACGTCGCTGGCGGAGGCGTCCGGCGGCGACGTGGAGCGGGCGCTGGCGCTCGCCCGGGAGGCGGCGGAGCAGGCCGAGCGGGACGGTGACCAGATGTACCTCTCCCGGGCGCTCGGCGCGCTCGGATACGCCCAGTTGGTCGCGGGCGATCCGGCGGGCACCGTGCGTTCGCTGCGCCGGGTGCGCGCCCTGGAGCGGGACCTCGGCATCACCGACCCGGCGCGCGGCCGCTGGCAGGGGGACCTCGCGGAGGCGCTGGTCCGGATCGGTGAACCCGACGAGGCGCAGGACGTCATCGACGCGAGCCGCGAACACGCCCTCCGGCTCGGCCGGGAGAGCGTCCTCGCGGTCCTGGACCGGGCGGAGGCCCAGGTCAGGGCGGCGCGCGGGGATCACGAGGGGGCGGTGGCCCGGCTGACGTCGGCTCAGGACCGGCTGGCCAAGCTCGGCTACGGCCTGGAGGAGGCGCGGGCCGCGTTCGCGCTGGCCCGGCTGCGCGCCCGGCGCCCGGAGGGCGGGCGCAGGCGGCCGCAGGCGGCGTACGACGAGGCGACCCGGCTGTTCCGGCGCTGCCGGGCGCTGCCCTGGCTGCGCCAGGTGGAGGAGGCGCGCACCGCGCCGGAGCCGGAGTCGGCGCCCGCCGCGCCGGAGGCGCTGGACGCGCTCGCGGGGCTGGCGTCGATGGAGCGTCAGGTGGCCGCGCTGGTCATGGAGGGGGCGACGAACCGGGAGATCGCCGCGCGGCTGTTCGTGAGTGTGAAGACGGTGGAGGCGACCCTGACCCGGGTCTACCGAAAGCTGGGCATCAGGTCCCGGGTGGACATCGTCCGATTGGCCGCAGGTCGCCGCGCGAAGTGACGGCACGCCAGGTTAACTGAGCCGGACCGAGGGTTTTCCCTCCCCTGTCCCCCTAGGGGGTTCCCTCATTGGGAGGCGGGAGTTGCGGGTCCTAGCGTGAGGGCGTGCCGCTCGCCCGGGCACACGGGGTCGGTCCCTCCCGCTCTCCGCTCCGCTGGAGCAGGGGGTACCCAGTCCCGTGCCTCACCCCCACACCCGCGCGACCCCCACCGGCAACCCCCACTGAGGAGACTCATGTTCGGGCTCACTCGTGCCAGAAAGACCGCCGCGACCCTGGTGGCGACCGCCGCCGCCGCGGCCACCGCGCTGATCGCCTCCCCCGCGGCGAGCGCCGCGCCCCAGCCCATCGTGGGCGGCACGACGACCACCGCGTCGGCGTACCCGTACGTCATGCAGATCACGGACGCGTCGGGCAGTCAGTTCTGCGGGGGCACGCTGGTCGCGGCCAAGAAGGTCGTGACGGCGGCGCACTGCATGGTCGGCGAGTCGACGAGCAGCGTGCGCGTGGTCGGCGGCCGGACCTATCTGAACGGCACCGACGGCACGGTGAGCCGGGTCGGCAAGATCTGGATCAACCCGGACTACACCGACGCGACCAACGGCGACGACGTGGCCGTGCTGACCCTGTCGACGTCGATGCCGTACTCCCCGGCCTCGTACGTCTCCTCCTCCCAGACCAGCGTCTACGCGGCCGGCACGACGGCGCGGATTCTCGGCTGGGGCACGACCCGGGAGAACGGCAGCTCCTCCAACCAGCTCCGGACCGCGACCGTTCCGATCGTGTCCGACTCGAGCTGCCGTACCTCCTACGGCTCGGACTACGTGCAGTCCGACATGGTGTGCGCCGGACTCAGCTCCGGTGGCGTGGACACCTGCCAGGGCGACAGCGGCGGTCCCCTGATCATCGGGGGCGTCCTGGCAGGGATCACTTCCTGGGGCGAGGGGTGCGCGGAGGCGGGTTACCCGGGTGTCTACACCCGGCTGACCACCTTCTCGAACCTGGTGACCGCTCAGGTCAACTCGTAACCCGGGGAACTTCCCGGGGGTTGCCCCGGGTGCGAAACCAGGGGGACGCTGCGAGCGACCACGAGCGGCCCGCAGCGTCCCCCTGTCCACTACGGTCCCTCCCGCGGGGGAAGGACCGGTGAGGGCGCCCCGGAGCGCCCGCCGGACGAAGGCGCGTGTACGGCCCACCGAAGGTGGTGACCGAGGGCGCGGGACCACCCGGCGGACGCGCCGGGGCGCCGTCGTCGCTGCGGACGCTGCGCCGGGCAGGTGAGTGCGGGAGCCGGCGGGCCGGTGGGCGCCGGTGATTCCCTACGATCGTGGCGTGCCTCTCTTCACGCTCGAACGCACGGTCCCCCTTCCCCTCGCGGAGGCGTGGCGCCGGCTCACCGACTGGCCCCGCCACGCCGACGTGGTACCGCTGACCCGGGTCACGGTGGCCACGCCCCCGCCGACCGGGGTGGGCACCCGCTTCGTCGCCCGTACCGGTGTCGGTCCGCTGACCTTCGACGACCCGATGGAAGTCACCGTCTGGCGCCCGCCGGTGGACGACGAACCCGGGCTGTGCCGACTGGAGAAGCGCGGCCGTGTGGTGCTGGGCTGGGCCGAGATCGAGGTGCGGCCCGGTCCTGGCGGGCGGGCCCGGGTGGTGTGGCGGGAGGAGCTGCGGGTCGGTTTCCTGCCCCGGTCCTTCGACGGGGTGACGACGAGCGCGGCGCAGTCGATGTTCGGGCGCGCGATCAACGGGCTGCTGCGGCGGGAGTGATCCCGCCCGGGCGGGGCCCGGTCAGTCCTTGCGGCCGGTGACCGCGACGGTCACTCCCAGGCCGATCATCGCGAGGCCGCCCGCGCCGCCGACCGCCGCGAGCCGCCGGGGCGAGCGGGCGAACCAGTCCCGGGCGGCGGAGGCGACCAGCCCCCACACGCTGTCCGAGGCCAGCGCGATGGCGTTGAAGACCAGGCCGAGCAGCAGCATCTGGGCCGGGACGTGCCCCTGGCCCGGGTCGGCGAACTGGGGCAGTACGGCGGCGAAGAACACGATCGTCTTGGGGTTCGCCACACCCACCGCGAACCCCTCCCCCAGCGTGCGCAGCGCGCCGCGCTCAGGACCTGGCTCGGCGGCGGTGACCGCGTCCCGCAGCGAGCCGCGCCGCCGCCAGGCCGTGACCCCCAGATACACGAGATAGGCGGCGCCCGCCAGTTTGAGCACCGTGAACGCGAGGACCGAGCGCTCCACCACCGAGCCGATCCCGAGGGCGACGGCGGCGACGAGCACATAGGCCCCGAGGGTGTTGCCCGCGACGGTCGTCAGCGCGGCCCGGCGCCCGTGCGCGAGGGCCCGCCCGACGACGAAGAGCACGCTCGGGCCGGGCACGACGATGAGCACGAGGGAGAGGGCCGCGAACGCCAGCAGCCGGTCGGTGGAGACCATGGGCCCATGCAAGCACGGGGGCACCGAGGGACGGCAAGCGATTATGCCCTTACGATCACCGGAATTACGGGACACCGGGCCCCGTCCGGTGATCACACCAGCAAGGAATCCCCCTGATGAACACGGCACTTCGCTGCGTCGCCGCGGCACTGGCCATCCTGGCCGTCTCCTCCTGCACGGCTCGTACGGCATCCACGGCGCCGCCCGCGAAGCAGGCGTCCGACGGCAAGGCGACCACCGACCGCACGCTCTCGAAGAGGCGGACCTGCCGGGGCGGAGATCTCCACTGGGGGCCGGTGCGTCGAAGGGACACGCTGGTGGCCGTGTCCGACGCCCACCACGAGGAGATACCGGCGGGGAGGACGGAGAGCTGGACCTACCGTCTCACCCCCCTTCGCACACTGACCTCGGCCATCACCCCGTCCGGGGTGAACGGCAGAGTGGACGCACACGCCGCCGTGACCTCGCTGGAGGAGAGGACGGGACTCGACCTCGCCAGGGCGGACACCGTCTTCACCCTGCGCCCCGGGCAGCGGAACCGGACCGTCGAATCCGGGAGATCGTCCGGCGTGATGGTGGCCGCCGTGTCCGTCGGCGTCGTCGAGGCGTCCTTCGTCGCCCACGGCTGCGGCGACGACAGCGGCAGCGGCTCGGAGAGGGACGCGAGGGGCACCCTGACCACCTGGACGACGGGGTCGTCCTTCTCGCTGCTCAAGTGCGGGACCGACGAGAAGCTCTCCCCGGCCGAACGCGAGGCGGAGACGCTGATGTGCGCGGGGGACGGCGACGAGTAGCCGCGGCACGGCGGCTCAGACCGGCGACCCCGTGCGCGGGGCGGCTCGGTCCGGCACGTCGTGGTGGATCGGGGTGTGCGCCCCGGTGAGCGGTACGCCGGTGCCGCCGCGCCGTCCGGCGACGATCTCGGCGCCGATGGACAGGGCGGTCTCCTCGGGGGTGCGGGCGCCGAGGTCGAGGCCGATCGGGGAGTGCAGGCGGGCCAGTTCCCGTGCGGTGACCCCGGCCTCGCGCAGCAGCTCCAGGCGGTCCAGGTGCGTCCGCCGGGAACCCATGGCGCCGACGTAGGCGACCGGCAGGCGCAGGGCGCGGCGCAGCAGGGGCACGTCGAACCTGGGGTCGTGCGTGAGGACGCAGAGCACGGTGCGGGAGTCGGTCGCGGTGCGCTCCAGATAGCGGTGCGGCCAGTCGACCACGATCTCGTCGGCCTCGGGGAAGCGGGCCCGGGTGGTGAAGACGGGACGGGCGTCGCACACGGTGACGTGGTAGCCGAGGAAGGCGCCGACCCGGACCAGCGCGGCCGCGAAGTCGACGGCGCCGAAGACGATCATCCGGGGCGGCGGCACCGAGGTCTCCACCAGGACGGTCACCGGGGCTCCGCAGCGCGCACCCCGCTCGCCGGTCTCCACGGTGCCGGTGCGGCCCGCGTCCAGGAAGGCGGCGGCCTCGGCGGCCACGGTGCGGTCCAGTTCGGGGTGGGCGCCGAAACCCCCGAGCGGGGCGCCGTCGGGGCGTACGCACAGGGCGCGGCCCAGCAGTCGGTCCGGCCCCGAGACGATGCGGGCGAGCCCCGCCGCACGTCCCCGGGCGGCGGCGGCCAGCGCGGCGGCGAACACGGTCCTGCCGGGGCTGTCGGCGCGGACCGGGGTCACCAGGATGTCGAGGGTGCCGCCGCAGGTCAGTCCGGCGGCGAAGGCGTCCGCGTCGTCGTACCCGAAGTGTCCGAGCACGGTCTCGCCGTCCGCGAGGGCCTGGCGGCACAGTTCGTACACCTCGCCCTCGACGCAGCCGCCGGAGACCGAGCCGACGACGCTGCCCTCGCCGTCCACCGCGAGGGCGGCGCCCGGCGGCCGGGGGGCGCTCCCGCCGACGCCCACCACGGTGGCCACGGCGAAGTCGCGGCCCTCGGTGATCCACCGGTCCAGTTCCTCGGCGATGTCCAGCATCAGTCGGCCTCCTGACCGCGCGCCGGTCTCATGCCGTCCCCGTCAGATGCTCGGGCCGTACCGGGACACGGGTGAGGTCGAGCCCGGTCGCGTCACGGATCGCGGCCAGCACGGCGGGAGTCGACGACAGGGTCGGCGCCTCCCCCACTCCGCGCAGCCCGTAGGGGGCGTTGCTGTCGGCGAGTTCGAGGACGTCGACGGGGATGCTGGGGGTGTCGAGGATGGTCGGGATGAGGTAGTCGGTGAAGGAGGGGTTGCGGACCTTCGCGGTGACCGGGTCGACCTGGATCTCCTCCATCACGGCGATGCCGAGGCCCTGGACGGTGCCGCCCTGGATCTGGCCGGTGACCGAGAGCGGGTTGAGCGCCTTGCCGACGTCCTGGGCGCAGGCCAGCTCGATCACCTTGACCAGGCCGAGTTCGGTGTCGACCTCGACGACGGCGCGGTGCGCGGCGAAGGAGTACTGGACGTGTCCGTCGCCCTGGCCGGTGTTCCGGTCGAAGGGCTGGGTGGGCCGGTGCCGCCACTCCGCCTCGACCTCGACGCTCTCGCCCTCCAGCACGTCGGCCAGTGCGGCCAGCACCTCACCGCCGTCGGTGACCACCTTGCCGTCCTCCAGGAGGAGTTCGGCGGTGGCCCAGGCGGGGTGGTGACTGCCGTACTTGCGGCGGCCGATGGCGAGGACCTTCTCGCGCACCAGCCCGCAGGCGTGCCGTACGGCGCCTCCGGTGACGTACGTCTGGCGGGAGGCGGAGGTCGAACCGGCGCTGCCCACGCGGGTGTCCGCGGGTTTGATGGTCACCTGGCCCACGCCCAGCTCGGTGCGGGCGATCTGCGCGTGCACGGTGACGCCGCCCTGGCCGACCTCCGCCATCGCGGTGTGCACGGTGGCGACGGGCACGCCCCCGGCGACCTCCATGCGGACCTTGGCGGTGGAGTAGTCGTCGAACCCCTCGGAGAAACCGACGTTCTTGATGCCGACCGCGTAGCCGACCCCGCGTACGACGCCTTCGCCGTGCGTGGTGTTGGACAGACCGCCGGGCAACTGGCGTACGTCGGCGCCCTCGCTGGACTCCCACTGACGCTCGGGCGGCAGGGGCAACGCCTTGACGCGGCGCAGGAGTTCGGCGACCGGTGCCGGCGAGTCGACGATCTGCCCGGTCGGCATCACGCTGCCCTGCTCCATGGCGTTGCGCCGGCGCAGTTCCACGGGGTCCATGCCGAGCGCCTTGGCCAGCTTGTCCATCTGCGCCTCGTAGGCGAAGCACGCCTGGACCGCGCCGAAGCCGCGCATGGCGCCGCAGGGCGGGTTGTTGGTGTAGAGGGCGAGGGCCTCCACGTCCACGTCGGCCACCTGGTACGGCCCGACGCCGAGGGAGGCGGCGTTGCCGACGACGGCCGGGGAGGAGGAGGCGTAGGCGCCGCCGTCGAGGACGATGCGCGCCTTGACGTGGGTGAGCCTGCCGTCGCGGGTCGCCCCGTGCTCGTAGGTCAGTTTGGCGGGGTGGCGGTGGACGTGGCCGAAGAAGGACTCGAACCGGTTGTAGACGATCTTCACCGGGCGTCCGGTGCGCAGGGCGAGAAGGCAGGCGTGGATCTGCATCGACAGGTCCTCGCGCCCGCCGAACGCGCCGCCGACGCCCGCCAGGGTCATCCGCACCTTGTCCTCGGGCAGGCCGAGGACGGGGGCGATCTGGCGCAGGTCGGAGTGGAGCCACTGGGTGGCGATGTAGAGGTGGACGCCGCCGTCCTCCTCGGGGACGGCGAGCCCGGACTCGGGGCCGAGGAACGCCTGGTCCTGCATCCCGAAGGTGTATTCGCCGGTGACGGTCACGTCGGCGCGCTCCGCCGCGAGTCGGGCGTTCCCGCGCACGATCGGCTGGCGGTGGACGATGTTGGGGTGCGGGACGTAGGAATGGTGGTGGTCGTCGCGGTGCTCGTGAACGAGGGGCGCGTCGGGGGCCGTTGCCGAGGCGTAGTCGGTGACGACGGGCAACTCCCGGTATTCCACGCGAATCTTGGCGGCGGCGCGGCGGGCGGTCTCGGGGTGGTCGGCGGCGACGACGGCGACGGGCTCGCCGTGGTGGCGGACCTTGCCGTGGGCGAGGACGGGGGTGTCCTGGATCTCCAGGCCGTAGTGGCGCGGCCCGGCGGGCAGGTCGTCGTAGGTGAGGACGGCGTGGACGCCGGGCAGGGCCAGGGCCTCGGCGGTGTCGATGGAGACGATCTCGGCGTGGGCGACGGTGGAGCGCAGGATCTGGCCCCAGAGCATGTCCTCGTGCCAGAGGTCGGAGGAGTAGGCGAACTCGCCGGTGACCTTGAGGGTTCCGTCCGGGCGGAGCGTGGACTCGCCGATGCCGCCCCGGGCGCCCGCGCCCTGGGTGATCTTCGTGGGGGCGCCCGACGGGCGTGTGGTGGTGGGCAGTTCGCGCGGTGTCATCTACGCCCCCTCGGTCTGGCGGGCGGCGGCGAGGCGGACCGCGTCCATGATCTTCTCGTAGCCGGTGCAGCGGCACAGGTTGCCCGAGAGGGCCTCGCGGATGTCGGCGTCGGACGGTTCGGGGTTCTGCTCCAGCAGCTCGTCGGCGGCGACGAGGAGTCCGGGGGTGCAGAAGCCGCACTGCACGGCGCCCGAGTCGATGAACGCCTGCTGGATCGGCGCGAGTTCGCCGCCGGTGCCGGGCTGCCAGTGCCGGGCCTCCTCCAGGGGCGTACCCGCTGACGTACCCGTGCCGGAGGTGCCGTCCGCGCGCTGCCGGGCGTGGTCCGCGAGTCCCTCGACGGTGACCACCTCGCGTCCCTCGGCCTGGCCCGCCGCGACCAGGCAGGAGCAGACCGGGACGCCGTCGAGGCGGACCGTGCAGGAGCCGCACTCGCCCTGTTCGCAGGCGTTCTTGGAGCCGGGCAGGCCGAGCCGCTCGCGCAGGACGTAGAGCAGGGACTCGCCCTCCCAGACGTCGTCGGCCTGCTGGGGGCGTCCGTTGACGGTGAAGCTGACGCGCATCAGGCGGCTCCCTCTTCGGTGGCGCGGCGGCCGCCGCGGTAGGACTCCCAGGTCCAGGTGAGCGTGCGGCGGGCGAGGACGCCGACCGCGTGGCGGCGGTACCGGGCGGTGCCCCGAACATCGTCGATCGGGTTGCAGGCGCCCGCGCACAGGTCCGCGAACCGCTGGAGGAGAGAGGGGGGAAGCGGCTTGCCGGTGTCCCAGTGCCGGCCTTCCTCCAGCGCCGCGTTCACGAACTCCTCGGCGGCGGTGGCCCGTACGGGTGTGGGGGCGGCGGAGCCGATGCCGGTGCGCACGGTACGGGTCTCGGGGTGCAGGGCGAGGCCGAAGGCGCAGACGGCGATGACCATGGCGTTGCGGGTGCCGACCTTGGCGTACTGCTGGGGACCTTCGGCCTTCTTGATGTGCACCGCGCGGATCAGTTCGTCGGGCTGGAGGGCGTTGCGCTTGACGCCGGTGTAGAAGGCGTCGATGGGGATCATGCGGGTGCCCCGGGCGGCCGACTCGGCTTCGACCTCGGCCCCGGCGGCGAGCAGGGCGGGGTGGGCGTCCCCGGCCGGGGAGGCGGTGCCGAGGTTGCCGCCGACTCCGCCCCGGTTGCGGATCTGCGGGGAGGCGACGGTGTGCGAGGCGAGCGCGAGTCCGGGCAGCTCGGCGCGCAGGTCGCGCATGATCGCCGCGTAGGGGACGCTCGCGCCCAGCCGTACGGTGTCCCGGCCGGTCTCCCACTCGTACAGATCTCCGACGCGGTTGAGGTCGAGGAGGTGCTCCGGTCGGCGATGGTCGAAGTTGATCTCCACCATCACGTCGGTGCCGCCCGCGATCGGCACGGCGCTGGGGTGCTCGGCCTTGGCGGCGAGCGCCTCCTCCCAGCTTGCGGGGCGAAGGAAGTCCATGACCGGTTCTCTTCCTCGTCTCTTCGTCGGCAAAGCCGATTCATTCGAGTGTTTTTGACACGGCGTGCTCTCAGTACACCGCCGGCGGCGGGGCCCGGGTCAGTCACGGAAACCATGAAGGAGTTGGCTGGCCAGGGCAGGCATCTTGTAGATTCGTATGAACGGAGGTCATCGGCAATCTCTCCGTTTCCCCCCGGAAACGTTTCCCCCTCTGTGGGAGACGTCTCCCCCGGGAGAGACGGGGACGGTCCGGCGGCACGGACCATGTGTTTCGAGACAAGGAATGGCGGCGACGAGATGCGGCTGCGCGCACTGCTGGACACCGACGCGCTGGGCCTGCGGCTGCTCGGCGGCGAGGACGAGCTGGACCGCACGGTGCGCGGGGTCATGACGACCGACCTGCGCGACCCGAGCCGCTACCTCTCCGGCGGCGAGCTGGTCCTGACGGGACTGGCCTGGCGCCGGGACGCCGAGGACTCGGAGGCGTTCGTCAGGCTGCTGGTGCAGGCCCAGGTGGCGGCCCTGGCGGCGGGCGAGGCCGAGCTGCGCGACATACCCGAGGACCTGGTGCTGGCCTGCGCGCGGCACCGGCTGCCGCTGTTCGCGGTGGACGAGTCGGTGGCGTTCGCGACGATCACCGAGCACGTCGTACGGCAGGTGTCCGGTGAGCGGGCCGGTGACCTGGCCGCCGTGGTCGACCGGCACCGGCGGATGATGACCTCGGGCCCGGCGGGCGGCGGTCCCGACGTGGTCCTCGACCTGCTCGGCAGCGACCTCGACCTGCGCGCCTGGGTGCTCTCGCCGACCGGCCGCCCGATCGCGGCTCCCAAGTCGGCGGGCCCGGCGCCCGCCCCGGAGACCTTCGTACGGCTCGCCGCCGAGCATCTGGCGGCCACCCGCGCGGGGCGGCCCGGACCGCACCGGGTCGTGGTCGACGGCACGACGTACTCCCTCTTCCCCGTCCGCTCCTCCGGACGCGCCCCGGGGTCCGCGCCGGACGTGCGCGAGACGGTGCTCACCGACTGGCTGCTGGCCGTGGCGGCGGACGCGGCGGACTGGCCCGAGGAGCGCCTCGACCTGCTGCGGGGCGTCACCCAGCTCATCGCCGTCGAGCGGGACCGGCGCGAGGCGTCCCGCACGGTGCGCCGCCGGCTCGCGCAGGAGGTCCTCGAACTGGTGCAGTCCGGCGCCGCGCCCGCCGAGATAGCCGCCCGGCTCCGGGTCACCGCGCCGGTGCTGCTGCCCGGCCTCGGGACGGCCCCGCACTGGCAGGTGGTCGTGGCCCGTGTCGAGTGGGAGGACGGCGCGGTCGCGGGCGGTCCGGTCGCCCAGTCGCTCCTGGAGGAGGTCCTCGCCGACCCGCTGGCCACCGGTCCGGACGCCGCCGACCGGGTGGCGGTCGCGCACACCGGCGACGAGGCCGTGGCGCTGGTGCCGCTGCCCGCCGTCTCCACCGAGCAGGACGGCTCCGAGACCGGGCTGCTCGCGGACGCCCTGCTGCGTTCGGTACGGGAGTCCCTCTCGGCGGGCCTCGACGGCGACGGCCGCCTCACCCTCGGCGTCAGCGCCGCCGTGCACTCGGCCGAAGGGCTCCGCGGCGCCCTGGAGGAGGCCCGGCACGCCCGCGGCGTCGCGGCGGCCCGCCCCGGCCGCGTCTGCGCCGCCGGCCACCAGGAACTCGCCTCCCACGTCCTCCTGCTCCCCTTCGTCCCCGACGACGTGCGCCGCGCCTTCACGGCCCGCCTCCTGGACCCGTTGAAGGAGTACGACCGCCGCCACCGAGCCGAACTGATCCCCACCCTGGAAGCCTTCCTGGAGTCCGACGGCTCCTGGACCCGCTGCGCCGCCCGCCTCCACCTCCACGTCAACACCCTCCGGTACCGAGTCGGCCGCATCGAACAACTCACCGGCCGCGACCTCTCCCGTCTGGAGGACAAGCTGGACTTCTTCCTGGCACTGCGCATGAGCTGACGCGAACCCTCCGGGGGTGCGGCTGGGGGGACGGCCGCAGCCGGTCCGGGCGCCTCGGCCGCACCACTGAACGCACTGTGCGGGCGCGTGAACGCACTGTGCGGGCGCGCGGAGCACCACCGGCCGCGCCAGACCACACCCCCCGCCCGGGGCGCCTCCGGCTACGCCAGGTCCACCCTCGGGCGCCACAGGACACCCGCGCAACGCGCGCGGGACGCCTCCGGCCGACCAAGCCCCGGCGCCGCGCCTGCGTCCCGACACCGCTCCCCGACCGCCGCCCGCTGTCCCGGCGCCGTGGACCCGGGACCGCCGGCGCAGGACGCGGGCGTTTCCGTGCCCTCACCAGCGCGCCTCTCCGAGGGCCGCCTCCGCCGCCGGAGACGGGCGAACCCGGCTTCCCCGTACCGGTACCGCGCCTCGGACGCCTGACCGAGCGCCCCCGGCGCACCCGTGCGCCCGGAACTTTGTGAAAACATTCACCCATCCTCTTGGCCTCACGCGGAGATCGGTGCTGGAATGCCGCCACCACTCATCGGCTCGACGGCGTGCTGGAGGAGGCAACGTGGCGTACACCGCCATGTCTGGTTACGGAACGACCCCCGGTGACGATCCCCTCCAGACCGCGGTGTGGCGGCTGCGCTCCCGGGCCTGCTGGGCGGACGCGGCGGCGCTGCTGCCGGCGGACACCCCCGGCACGGCCCTGCAACGGGCCGCCCTGCTCGTGGAGCGCTGCCTGTACACCGAACGGGGCTGGGAGGCGGCCGAGGACGCCCTGCGCACCGCCGAGGCACGCGCGCACACCGACGACGAGCGGGGCGCGGCCGCCTGCGAGCGCGGCCAGCTCGCCTACGCGTCCACGCTGCACGGCGTACGGGACCGCGCCGACGAGGCACGCGCCGCCCTCGGCCGGGCGGCGGCACTGATCGCACCGGGATCGCCCGGACGGGCCCTGCTGGACTTCCGGCGCGGACTGCTCGCGGAGAACCTGAGCAGTTCCCCCCAGGCGGCCCGCGCCGCCTACCGCCGGGCCCACGCGGGCGCGACCGCCCACTCCGCCCCGCTGCTGCTGTCCTTCACCTGGCGCCACCTCGCCGGACTCGCCCTGCGCGAGGGCGAGTTGGCCGAGGCGCGGCATGGCTTCGCCGAATCCCTCCGCATCCGCGAGGAGTTGGGCTACCTGGTGGGCACCGCCCCCGCACTCGTCTCCCTGGCCGACACCGAGACCGAACCGGAAGCCTCCCGCCTCCGCGAGGAAGCCCGCCGCCTGTTCCGCCTCCTGGGCGGCGTACCGACCTGGCTGGCCGGACAGTTGAACCCCCCGGCGCCGGGAGCGGCAACGGCGTAGCCGTGGGGTCGTGTGGGCGCCGCGGCATCACCTGGAGGCTCCGGCTGCCGAAGTGGTCCCCGGCCGGCCCCCCTCAGCGCCCCGCGCCGAAGTGCTCCCCCACCAGCCGCCCCGCTTCCTCCGCCTCGCCGGAGACCAACGCGTCCAGGAGCGCGAGGTGTTCGGTCGCGTCCGCGAGCAGCGCCGTGCGGCCTCGGCGGGACTGGGGGCCCACCAGGGGCCACTGGGAGCGGCGGTGGAGGTCTTCGGCGATGCCGACCAACTGCTCGTTGCCCGCGAGGGAGAGGAGCGCGCGGTGGAAGGCGCGGTCGGACTCGGCGTAGACGGCGGGGCAGCCGGAGCCGGCCGCGCGGACCGTGTCCTCGGCGAGCGGGCGGAGTTCCGCCCAGCGGGCGGGCGGGACGGTGCGCGCGAGCCGTAGCAGGACCGGCACCTCCAACAGGGTCCGGATCTCGGCCAGTTCGGCGAGTTCGCGGGCGCCCCGGCGGACGACGCGGAAGCCCCGGTTGGGGACGACCTCGACCGCGCCCTCCAGGGCGAGTCGCTGCATCGCCTCCCGGACGGGGGTGGCGGAGACGCCGAAGCGTTCGCCGAGGACCGGCGCGGAGTAGACCTCGCCCGGCTCCAGTTCGCCGGTGACCAGCGCGGTGCGCAACGCGTCGAGGATCTGTCCGCGCACCGAGGACCGTTGGACGGCGGCGCGCGGCACGCGGATCGGCGTCTCGCCGTGCGTGTGCTCGCCGCGCGCGGTCGCCGCGCCCAGGGCGCGTTCGCGGGCCGGCGCGCCGGAGTCGGACGGTCCGGGCTGGTGCGGACCCGTCTGGGGCGGGACCCGGGGTGTCGTGGGCCGCGCCGCACCCCATGGCAGTCCCGCTCCGGCGAGGTCGTGCAGTCCCTGCTTCACGGGGTCCTCCTCCGGCTGTCGGCGGTCGGGTCCTGAGGTCCTGGTGAGGTCCTGGGACCGGGGGGACATCGACGGCGGTCTGTCATATGTCCGTCAAGAACCTTAGGCGCCCGGGGCGGCAGTTCAAATTCCCCGACGGACGGGTAAGGTTAGCCTTACCTGTACGTCAGCGCCCGTGACTCGAGATCGGTGGTCCCGCCATGCCCGCTGCGGCCTCGCCGCTCACCGCCGCGTACGCCCGTCTCGCCGAGGTCTACCCGTACCTCACCGTGACGCTGCTGAACGGCCCGGCGGAGCCGCTGCCCGACGGGGAGGGGTGGGTGACCGGCGACGGACTCGCCGCGGGCGGCGAGCAGCTCGACTCCTTCCTCGCCTGGGACGACGAGCAGGTGCTGCGGGACTACGGGCAGCGGGGGCGCCCGGACGTCATCGCCGGTTTCGGGCTGCACCGCTACGCCTGGCCGCTCTGCCTGATGATCACCCTGCCGTGGTTCCTGCACCGCCGCGTGCCCCGCCTGCCCGCCGCGCACGTCGCCTACCACCGCACCACCTCCCACCTGACCCTGCGCCCGGGTACCTTCGCCTGCCTGCCGGACGACCCGGCGGCGGGCGAGCCCGGCGCGGTCGTCGTGGCCGACGAGGAGGCCCTGCGGGCCGAGGTGCGCGCAGCCGTCGCGGAGCATCTGGAGCCGGTGCTCGGCGCCTTCGGACCCCGGATGCGCCGCCGCGGGCGCGCGCTGTGGGGCATGGCGACCGACGAGATCGTGGAGGGACTCTGGTACGTCGCCGGGCTCCTCGGCGAGAGCGAGGAGTCGCGCGCGATGCGCGAGCTGGAGCGGCTGCTGCCGGGCGCCACGAAGCCGTACGCCGGTTCGGCCGCGTTCCGCGAGCTGACCGCGCCCGGCGGGGCGCCGGTGACCACCCGGGACCGGGTGAGCTGCTGCATGTTCTACACGCTGCGCCCGGCGGAGACCTGCGACACCTGCCCGCGCACCTGCGACAGCGAGCGGGTCGCCCGGCTGACCGCCACCACCGCGGCCGCCTGAGCGTCTTCGCCTACCACCGGAACCCCGTCACGGAACCGTCCGTACGAGGAGTCTTTATTCGAACTCAACTCCCTTCCCTCAAGCGGCAGTTCGAACAATTTGGCACTCCGGTCACCCCAGGGCACTTCCTTGGCGGTCTCTTGCCCCGAAATCCCCGGAGTCACGCCGGGTATGGGCCACTATGGCGGGCGTTACACCCCATCCCAATGCGAGGGACCGCTGATGCGACTGACCGACATATCGCTGAACTGGCTGCTGCCGGGCGCCGTACTGCTCCTCGGGATGCTGGTGGCGGTGGCGGTGCTCGCGCGCGGCAGGCGTGCCTCAGGGGACAACGCGAACGCGGACGACTCGTGGGAGCGCAGCGAGGAGCGCCGCAGGCGCAAGGAGGCCGTGTACGGCACGGCCTCCTACGTCCTGCTCTTCTGCTGTGCGGCGGTCGCGGCCGCCCTGTCCTTCCACGGACTGGTCGGCTTCGGCGAGCAGAACCTCGGACTGACCGACGGCTGGCAGTACTTGGTGCCGTTCGGCCTCGACGGCGCGGCCATGTTCTGCTCCGTGCTCGCCGTGCGCGAGGCCAGTCACGGCGACGCCGCGCTGGGGTCGCGCATCCTGGTGTGGATGTTCGCCGCGGCGGCGGCCTGGTTCAACTGGGTGCACGCGCCCCGGGGCGTGGGCCACGACGGCGCACCGCAGTTCTTCTCGGGCATGTCGCTCTCGGCGGCCGTGCTCTTCGACCGGGCTCTGAAGCAGACCCGGCGGGCGGCGCTGCGCGAACAGGGCCTGGTGCCCCGCCCGTTGCCGCAGATTCGTATCGTGCGCTGGGTACGGGCACCCCGTGAGACCTTCCGCGCCTGGTCGCTGATGCTCCTGGAGGGCGTCCGCAGTCTGGACGAGGCGGTCGAGGAGGCCCGTGACGACAAGCGGCAGAAGGAGGAGACCCGTCAGCGCCGCCGTGACCAGAAGCGCGTGGAGCGCGCCCAGTTGAAGGCGCTGAGCCGGGGCGCGAGCGGAGTCGTCGGGCGCACTCCGGCCCGGCAGGTCGAGGTGCAGATGGACCGTGACGCGGCGGCGACGTCCGCGGAGCCTGCCATATCGGCACCGGACACACTGCCCGGACGCTCGCGGCCGTCCCTCCAGCCCGTAAGGAAGGCGACTGAACCGGTCACCGTCGACCTCACCGCCGAGGACGACACCATGGCCATCCCCCGCCTGGACTCGCTGGAGCGCAAACTGAAGGATCTGGAGCAGCAGTTCGGCTGAGCCGGCCGCACTGCGGTACGGGACGGGGCGCCACCCGCGCGGAGGGCGCCCTGTCCCGTTTCCGTGTACCGGCTTGGTCTACCGTCCTGCCTCGGCGGCGAGTTCGAACCACACCGACTTGCCCACCCGGTGCGGCCGTACGCCCCAGGCGTCCGCGAGGGAGCGCACCAGGACGAGCCCCCGGCCGTGGGTGTCGTCGTTCGGGTCGGCCGCGCGGAGCAGGGGCCTGCGGGTCATGAAGTCCCGTACCTCCACGCGCAGTCCGCGCGGGGAGACCACGGCGGTCAGCACCGCGTCGTCGTCGGTGTGGACCAGTGCGTTGGTGACCAGTTCGCTGGTGAGCAGTTCGGCCGTCTCCGCGCCGCCGGGCCGTCCCCAGCTGCGCAGCAGCCGTCGCAGGTCGTGGCGCGCCTCGCGCACCGCCGCGAGGTCGGCGCGGGCCAGCCTGCGGCTGAGCCGTCGCCCCTCGTCCGTATGGTGGTCCGTCCCTTCCCCCGTGTCCGCAGGTGGCGCCCCGGTGTTCCCGGGTCCGCCTCCTCGTGCCCGTCTGGTCATGCCCCCCGCCCGCACGTGCCTGACCTCCCCCTCCTGGTCGAGCCTCGAACGCATACCCCGGGATGCTTGCCCAGCGGCCCCGGGCGCAGTCATGGGCGGGCGCCGACCGCCGCCTGTTCGGCCATGTGCGAGCGGGGCGCCGCCGGTGCGGCCGACGGCGGTCCGCCGGGGCCGTTGGCGCCCTAGAGGCCGTACGGCGCCCCGGGCGCCCCGGTGGCCGCGTGCGCGACTGTCCGGCACCGGAGGTCCACACTCCGTGAGCGTGTTGTGAAAGTGGCCGGAAATCTACGCTCGGTGACGACGGATCAGAGTCTGGGCACGTTCCGCAGATTGGAACGGGCCATCTGGACCATCCGGCCGACACCGCCGTCCAGCACGATCTTCGAGGCGGACAGCGCGAAGCCGGTGACCATCTCGGCACTGATCTTCGGCGGGATGGACAGCGCGTTGGGGTCGGTGACGACGTCGACCAGGGCCGGCCCCTTGTGCCGGAAGGCGTCCTTCAGCGCCCCGGCCAGGTGCTTGGGCTTCTCCACGCGCACGCCGTACACCCCGCAGGCGCGGGCGACTTCGGCGAAGTCGGGGTTCACGTCCGTGGTGCCGTACGAGGGCAGGCCCGCGACCAGCATCTCCAACTCGACCATGCCGAGGGAGGAGTTGTTGAACAGCACGACCTTCACCGGCAGGTCCAGTTGCACCAGGGTCAGGAAGTCGCCCATCAGCATGGTGAATCCGCCGTCGCCGGACATGGAGATCACCTGGCGGTCGCGGTCGGCGCACTGGGCGCCGATGGCCATGGGCAGGGCGTTCGCCATCGAGCCGTGCGAGAACGAACCAATGATCCTGCGGCGCCCGTTGGGCGAGATGTACCGGGCGGCCCACACGTTGTTCATGCCGGTGTCGACGGTGAACACCGCGTCCTCGTCCGCGAGTTCGTCGAGCACTGCGGCCACGTACTCGGGGTGGATCGGGACGTGCTTGTCGACCTTGCGGGTGTACGCCTTGACCACGCCCTCCAGCGCGTCGGCGTGCTTCTTCAGCATCCGGTCGAGGAAACGGCGGTTGGTCTTCTCCTTCACCCGGGGCGTCAGGGCGTGCAGCGTCTCGCGGACGTCGCCCCACACGGCGAGGTCGAGGCGGGAGCGGCGGCCGATGACCTCGGGGCGCACGTCGATCTGCACGATCTTCACGTCGTCGGGCAGGAAGGCGTTGTACGGGAAGTCGGTGCCGAGCAGGATCAGGAGGTCGCACTCGTGGGTGGCCTCGTAGGCGGCGCCGTAGCCGAGCAGACCGCTCATGCCGACGTCGTAGGGGTTGTCGTACTGGATCCACTCCTTGCCGCGCAGGGCGTGTCCCACCGGGGACTTGACGCGCCCGGCGAAGTCCATCACCTCGGCGTGGGCGCCGGCCGTGCCGCTGCCGCAGAAGAGGGTGACCTTCTCGGCCTGGTCGATCATCCGCACCAGTTGCTCGATCTCGGCGTCGCCGGGGCGGATCGCGGGGCGGGAGGTGACCAGGGCGCTCTCGAAGGACTTGTCCGGGGCGGGCTCGTCGGCCACGTCGCCGGGGAGCGTGACGACGCTGACCCCGCTCTGCCCGATCGCGTGCTGGATCGCGGTCTGGAGCAGCCGGGGCATCTGCCGGGGGTTGGAGATCATCTCGCTGTAGTGGCTGCACTCCTGGAACAGCCGCTCGGGATGCGTCTCCTGGAAGTAGCTCAGGCCGATCTCGCTGGAGGGGATGTGGGAGGCGAGGGCGAGGACCGGGGCCATGGAGCGGTGCGCGTCGTAGAGGCCGTTGATGAGGTGCAGGTTGCCCGGTCCGCAGGAGCCCGCGCAGGCGGTCAGCTTGCCGGTGATCTGCGCCTCGGCCCCGGCCGCGAACGCCGCGGTCTCCTCGTGGCGCACATGGACCCAGTCGATGCCGGGGTGCCGGCGGATGGCGTCCACGACGGGGTTGAGGCTGTCGCCGACGACGCCGTACATACGGCGCACCCCGGCGCGGGCGAGGATGTCCACGAACTGCTCGGCGACGTTCTGTCTGGCCATGGCGGTCGGCTGCCCCTTCGCGGTTCCGGAATACGCCTCTTCCGGTTCCATGAAGTCACAGGGTCCGCCGTCACGCCTCCCACACGGCCGCCGCCGTACGGTCGTCGGCGTATCCCTTCACCCGCGTCTGGGTGTCCGCCAGGAACGCGGCGAGACCGGGCGCGGCGGCGCGGGACCAGCGGCGGGCGAGGAACGCGCCCAGCGCGGGCTCCCCACGCAGGGGTTCCGCGAGACCGCCGGTGCACATCAGCAGCACATCACCCGGTCGGGCTACGGATGCCCGGAACCGGAAGGCGGGCCGGGGGTCGGCGGCGGGCGCCGGGGCGAAGGAGCTCGGCGGGGCGGGCAGACCGAGATCCAGGGTGATCCGGTCGCCCTCAAGGGTCGCGGCGGGCAGCGCGCCGAAGGGGTCGCCGGTGTGCGTGTCGGCCTCGGTACCGGCGGCCGGCGGGCTCGGCTCGACGTCCTGCCACTCCCCGCGCCGCAGCCGGAACAGTCCGCCGTCCCCCGTGCCGAAGAACACGCGGTTGCGGCAGTCGGGGTCCGCGGACAACAGCAGACAGCGCAGGCTCGCGGTGTACAGCTCCGGGTCCAGCTCCTGCTCCGCCGCGCTCGCGCGCAGCATCCCGATGCCGCGGTCGGTCAGCCGGTGCAGCCCCGACTTGAGCGCCCCCTTCCGTCCCGCCCGTACGTCCTCGGCCAGCCGCTCATGGCTGCGCCCGACCGCCCCCGCGATCCACCGGCACGCTTCGGCCGCCGCCCGGTGCGCCTTCGGCGCGGCGCGCGCACCGGTCGCCATGGCCACGAGCACGAGCGCGTGCTCCCCGCTCCCGAACCGGGCGGTGAGCATCGCGTCCCTGCGCGGCTCGCCCCGGTACCTCGCCGAGTCCCCCCGCAGGGAGGCCGCCCGCAGCGTGCACGTCCCGTACCGGGCGCCGTCCAGCACGGTGTCGGAGACCAGGTCGGCGAGGGCGTCGGGGTCGGCGGCGGGGAGGGCCACGGGTTCGGGGTCGTAGGTGGGGGGCCGGGTGCCCACGTAGGTGACGGTGGGGGCGGGTCGTCGCGGAGGGTCGTCCGAGGGGTCGGGCTCCGGGGTGGAGGCGGGGACGCCCAGATGGACCGTCCCCGAGCTGGTGGGGGACGGCTCGGAGGGGGGTGCCTGGGGGGTCTCCGCGGTTACCGGCTCGGGAGACCGGCCGGGCTCCGGGTCCGGGCGGTGTCCCTGGGTCCCGGGGCGGATGGTGCCGGGGTCGGCTTCCGGGGGCTGGGGCCGGGGTGCGTGGCCGGACTTCGCGGGAGGTTCCGGAGGAGCCGTTCCGGGTGGGGCGGACGCCGGCGCGGGCCAGCCGGGCATCGGCGGGAAGGCGGGGCGCGGGCCGGTCCTGGGCTCGGGAGGGGCGGGGTCGGTGGTGGGTCCGGCCTCCGGATCGTCGGGGTCCAGGCCGAGGCCGGGCTCGGCAGCCGCGTCGCGACCCTGACGGGGGTCGGGCTCGGCGTCCGGACCGAGTTCGGGATCGGTGCGCTGACCGGGGATGGGGTCGAAGCCGAGCGTGGCCTTGGAGGCGACGTCGGGTCCGAGACCCGGGTCCGCACCCGCGTCGTGACCGGAGCCGCCCACCGAGTCGCCGTCAGAACCCGGGCCGGCCTCCACGACCCCGCCGCCCTCCTCCCGTCCGGCCGAGCCGAGCGCCGCGTCCCCATCGCCCCGCTGCCCCGGCAACGGCACCCGCACCGACCCCTCGCCGGCCCCCGGACCCGCGTCCTCCGACGGAGCCGACACCGTGTTCCTCGCCGAGGCGAACCGGTCGTCCAGGGAATCGGGCGCGGCTGTGGGGCCGGTGTCGTCGGCCGATTCGTCGTAAAGCTGCCCCCACCAGTCGTCGTCACGACGGGCGGGCCTTCCCCCCTGCTGGCTCATGCCCTTGATTCTCACCGCAGGGGCGGTACGAAAACGGGGCATCGGAGAAATCCGGCGCTCCCACGCATCTCGAACGTCCTATCGAGTGAACGTGTGGACGATAGTACGAAAATCTACCTCGGATCGGTGAAGGCTCCGCCGGTCCGCCGTGACCTGCGCTCCTCCCCCGTCTCCGGCACCCTGGGCAGATGGGAGCGTGGGAACTCCTGCTGGTCGGGCTGGTCGTCGCGCTGGGTCTGTGCGGTGTGCTGGTGCCCGGTGTGCCGGGGTCGTGGCTGGTGTGGGCCGGGGTGCTGTGGTGGGCGCTGACCGGTCCGGGTGCGGTCGCGTGGGCCGTGCTCGTCGGCGCGACGGTCGTACTGCTGCTCTCTCAGGTGGTGCGCTGGGTGCTGCCGCCGCGCCGGCTGCGCGAGAGCGGGGCGACCCCTCGTATGGCGGTGTACGCGGGCGTCGGCGGTGTACTCGGCTTCGTCCTGCTTCCCGTGCTGGGCGCTGTGCCCGGCTTCATGGGCGGTATCTATCTCAGCGAGCGGCTCCGGCTGGGCCGTCACGGCGAGGCGATGGCCGCGCTTCGCACGGCGATGCGGTCCGGCGGCTCCAGCGTGCTCGCGGAGTTCTTCGCCTGCCTGCTGATCGCGGGGGCGTGGCTGGGGGCGGTGCTCTGGGGCTGACGGTCGGCAAGCGGGCCGCGGCTCACCTCCACCGTCCCAGCGCCTCGCCGACCACCGCGGCCACCGCCGCCATGCCGTCGTCGTCGAAGTGCAGATGGTCCCCCGGGTCGTACCGAGGCAGCAGCCGCCGCTGGTCGGCCGGGTCACGCAGGGCGGCATCCGCGTCCGCCACCGCGTCGAAGACACCCCCGTCCCGGATGAACGCGTTCACCCGCTGCCGTACCCCCTCCCGCGCCGCCGCATACGCGGGATGCCCCCGATACGGCGTCAGGGTCACCCCGACGACCTTGACGCCCCGGGCGTGGGCGCGGGCGACGATCGTCCGGTAGGCCTCCGCGTAGGCGGCGGGATCGGCTGCCGCGGGGGTGCCGTTGAGGTCGTTGACGCCCTCGAAGAGGACGAGGAACCGCACCCCGGCGCGGTCGAGCGCGTCCGTGCCGAGTCGGGCGAGGGCGCTCGGCCCGGTGCCGTCGCGCAGGAGTCGGTTGCCGCCGATGCCCGCGTTGAGGACGCCGAGCCGGTGACGGCGCATGCGGTCGGCGAGCAGGTCGGGCCACCGGTGGTTGGCGTCGGGGGTGGACCCGGCGCCGTCCGTGAGGGAGTCCCCCAGGGCGACGACGCTCCCGGGGGCGCTGCCGCGTACGTCGACGCCGGTGACGTAGTACCACCGGCTGACGGCGGTCGCCGTGTACGCCGCCTCGCCCACGTCGGCGGCATGGCCCGCGCCCGCCCGGGCGACGTAGCCGGTCTGGAGGGCGGTGCGATGCTCGGTCGCCGGTCCGCAGTCCTCGGGGACGAAGACGGTGACCAGCAGGTCGGCGGCGGCGCGCGCGGTCAGCCGCACCGGGTCGCTGAGCAGGTCCTCGCCGGTCGGCACCACGGCGGTACGGCCGCCCGCGAAGGTCACGGTCCGCATACTCCCCGGCACCGCCCCCGCTCCGCTCCCCCGCCGCAGCGCGACGGTCACCGCCCCGATCCGCAGCGGCGCGACCCCGAACCGATTGCCGATCCTGACCCGCAGCGCGCTGCCGCCGACGCTGAGGTGGACGACGTTCCGCACGGCGGCCCCGGGCAGCCCCGAGGTCGTCCCGGAGGGCGCGGCCTCCCAGCTCCCGGTCCAGGACTGCCCCGCGCGGACGGGAGGCACGGCGGCCGTGGCCGTACCCGGCACCAGGGCGAGGAACACCGCCGCGAGCCCCCGCACGATCTTGCCCACCCGCGCCCGCCCTTCGCCGCCGTACCCGTCCGTCACGGCCGACCGTCCCACACGCACGGCGCGCACCCACGGCAACGGCACCAGCGGCCCACCCGCTCGGCTCAACCCCCGTTCCGCCAGGCGGAGATGAGAGCGCCCGTACTCAGAGCTCGCCGGCCACCCTCAGATGCTGGACCGCGTACGTCCGCCACGGCCGCCACGCCGCCGGAGCCCCGGTGCCGGGCGGGGCCACGTCGGGGTCGCCGAGGGCTCGGGCGCGCAGGGTGGTGAGGGCGGCCGGGGTCAGGCCGGGGAGGGCGAGCAGGGTCCGCTCGGCGTGGGCGCGGTCGGCGCCGGGGTCGAGGCGGAGGGTGCCGTCGGTCAGCGCGGCGGCGAGGGCACCGAGGGGGCCGGGGAGGTCCGCGAGGGCGGCGGGGTCGGGGAACAGGCGGGTCAGGGCGCCGCTGGGGGCGTCCAGTGTCTTGCCGTGGCGGCTCACCAGGCGGCCCACGGCCTCCGGCGGCCCGGCGAGGGCGCGGGCGGCGGCCTCCAGCGGGTCGACCGTGCCGGGGGCGCGCAGACCGGGGCGGGCGGCGACCAGGGGGGCGAGGCGGGGGTCGGCGGCGAGGCGTTCGTCGACGGCGTACGGGTCGGCGTCGAGGTCGAAGAGGCGGCGCAGCCGGTGCACGGCGGTGGTCAGGTCGCGGGGATCGGTGAGATGCACGCGCGCGTCGAGCCAGCCGCCGGGGTGCGTGCCGCCGCCCGCCGCGTGCCTGCGGCCGCGCTCGCGCACGGCGGCGACGCCGGTGCCGTAGGGCAGCCGCAGGGTGCCCCGGTAGACCCGGTCGCCGGGTGGGCCCGCGACCTCCTCGACGCCGGGTACGGCCTCCCGGGCGAGCTGGTCGAAGACGGGACCGTACTGGTACGGGCCCCGGTGGGCGAGGCGCAGCGGGATGCCGGTGCCGGGTGCGGCGCGGCGGGCGGGGGCCGCGTCCCGCACCTCGGTCGGAGTGCGGTCGTAGACCTCCCGGACCGTGTCGTTGAACTGGCGCACGCTGCTGAAACCGGCGGCGAAGGCGATCTCGGTGACCGGCAGGGAGGTGGTCTGGAGCAGGACCCGCGCGGTGTGCGCCCGCTGGGCGCGGGCGAGGGCCACGGGTCCGGCGCCGAGTTCGGCGGTGAGCTGCCGCTGCACCTGCCGGGTGCTGTAGCCGAGCCGGGCGGCGAGGCCGGTGACGCCCTCGCGGTCCACGACCCCGTCGGCGATCAGCCGCATGGCCCGCCCCGCCACGTCCGCCCGTACGTCCCACTCGGCCGACCCGGGTACGGCGTCGGGACGGCAGCGCCGGCAGGCCCGGAACCCGGAGCCCTGTGCGGCGGCGGCTGTGGCGAAGTACCGCACGTTCTCCCGTTTCGGGGTCACGGCGGGGCAGCTCGGGCGGCAGTAGATCCCGGTGGTCCGCACGGCGAAGAAGAACACCCCGTCGAACCGTCCGTCCCGGCCCCGCACCGCCTCGTACCTGCTGTCCTCGTCCATCACGCGTCCAGTGTGGGACGGGGAGGGGAGTGGGGCCAGCGGGAATCGGACAGGGGGCTGGGGCCCTGAAGCCGGCTTTCGGGGACCTCTGCCCGAGAGCGCGTCCGCCAGTGCCCCCGAGGGCGTCCCGGCTACGACCACCGTCCCCGCTTGGCCTGGGCGGCCGCCCGCCCCTCCGCGCCCTTGCGCTTCCAGTCCCGCTTGATCTCCGCGCGGAGCCGGGCGTCGGTCTTGGCGACGATCCGCTGGTTCTCGCGCACCAGCTTGCGGTAGCTGTCGAGCCTGCGGTGCGGCAGCGCGCCGCTGTCCACGGCGGAGCGCACCGCGCAGTCGGGTTCGCTGTCGTGGGCGCAGTCGGGGAAGCGGCAGCGGCGGGCCAGTTCCTCGACGTCGGAGAAGACCTGGCCGACCCCTCTGCCCGCGTCGAAGAGACCGACGCCGCGCAGCCCCGGCGTGTCGATGAGGACACCGCCGCCGGGCGTCGGCAGGAGGTTGCGGGTGGTCGTGGTGTGGCGGCCCTTGCCGTCCACGTCACGCGCCGCCCGTACGTCCATGACCTCCTCGCCTACGAGGGCGTTGGCCAGCGTGGACTTGCCCGCGCCGGACTGGCCGAG
Source organism: Streptomyces sp. NPDC005004 (assembly GCF_053600675.1). NCBI lineage: Bacteria > Bacillati > Actinomycetota > Actinomycetes > Kitasatosporales > Streptomycetaceae > Streptomyces > Streptomyces sp. NPDC005004. The sequence goes on along the minus strand of NZ_JBSGAH010000003.1, from coordinate 94,856 downwards.
GAGGACGGCGGTGCCGGTGCCGACGAGGGCGCGCAGCACGTCGAGACCTTCGTCGTACAGCGCGCTGACCGTGAGCACGGGCACGCCGGGCGCGGTCGTCTCGACGTCCTGGACGAGGTGCGCGAGCGTCACCGGGTCCGGCACGAGGTCGGCCTTGGTGAGGACGACCACGGGCTGCGCCCCGGACTCCCAGGCGAGGGCGAGGAAGCGCTCGACGCGGCCGAGGTCGAGTTCGACGGCGAGCGAGAGGGCGATGACCGCGTGGTCCACGTTGGCGGCCAGGATCTGCCCGTCGGACCGCTTGGAGGAGGTGGAGCGGACGAAGGCGGTACGGCGAGGCAGCAGCGCCCGTACGTACCGGGGCGTACCGCCGGGTTCCACGGCCGCCCAGTCGCCGGTGCACACGATCCGCATCGGGTCGTTGGGCGTGACGAACGCGGTGTCGGCCCGAACGGTGCCGACGGGGGTGACGACGTCGCACTGCCCCCGGTCGACCCGCACGACCCGCCCGGGCAGCAGACCGCGCTCGGCGTACGGCGCGAACTCTGCCTCCCAGCCGGCGTCCCAGCCGTAGGGGTCGAGCGCGCGCGAGGAGGAAGAGGAGGAAACGGAGGAACCGTCGAGGAAGTTCAAGGGAAACCCTTCAGGGGGCGGCCCCGGCCGACAGCGCGCCTGTGCGCGGAGGTGACCCTGGATCAGGGAGGGTTCAGCCGGAGACCACGGAGGTGGCACGAACGGTCTGCTGAGCGCGGGCAGCGCTCGTCACGAAGACGGTCATCGGGCTCACCTCTCATTCCTCGAACACGGTCGACGGCGGCGGCCGAGGGCCACCGCGGGATGCGACGTCAGCCTAGGAGCAGCCGGCGTGCGACACCACCGAATTAATCCCGGGGTCGCCGGCCGCACCGCTCGCGCTTGCCGGTCGGGGACCTCGCGGCCCCGCCCCGCGCCCCCGTGCAACGCCCCCCGTCACACCGGGAGATAAGGGCGGTACCTGCTGATAGCCTGGGATGCTCCGGGTGAGGTGCGTGCCGTTTCCGCCTTTTCGCAAAGGCGTTTGACGAACCGTCGGATGACTCATGACTGGTGCGGGGGGTGCCGGGTGGGCGAGGCTGTCGACTGGGCAACGGGCGTGGAGTGCTATGCCGGTTCGCTGGGGACGGACAGCCCGCCGGAGCGGGACATCGCGACGGCGGCCGCGCCCGTGGCGGTCGTGGTCGCGCGTGAGGCGCTGTTCCACGCGCACGCCATCGCCCCGGACAAGTCGGTGGCCGTACGCCAGGTGGAGGTGCTGGCACGGGCGTTCGCCGGGGACGACCCCGAAGGCGTGGGCGCGCTGCTGGACTTCTGGCACTTCGCGTGGACGGGCCGGTTCGCCACCGGGGTCTTCCACGGCGACGAGACCCTGCCGCCCGCGCTGAAGTCCTCGCTCCAGGCGCTCGCGTCCGCCGGTGGCCGCCCCGCGCTGCACGCGGCGCAGGAGGGGCTGCTGCGCGAGGCGCGGCGCAGACTGGAGACGGAGACGCGGGCGGCGGCCGCCGCGAACCATGTGATGGGCAAGGACCTGTTCCTGCGCCCGCTGCAGACGTTCACCGAGGACGGCCCCGACACGTGCCTGCTGCTGGCCAAGTCCCCGGCGGACGCGGTCAAGTCGGTCAACGGCGCGCTGCTCAAGCCGCTCTCGATGAGCGGCGTCCGCTATCAGCAGACGGTGGAGACGGCGGCGCGGATCGCCGACCGGATGCGGGAGGTGCAGGCCCTCGACGGCATCGTGCGGGACGCGCCGCCGCGGGTGCCGTTGCAGGTGTCGGAGGACGACGCGGCCCGGCTGTCCCCGGCCGCCGCCGCCCTGCTGCCGCTGGTCCTGCTCGATCTGACCGGTCCGGAGGCGGAGGCGTTCAGTCCGGCTCCCGTGCTGGAGCGGCTGGAGGAGCGGCTGTCCCTGCTGGAGGCGCAGGACGCGCTGCGTCCCGCGCTGGCGCTCGGCGAGACGGGCCGCAAGGGCGGCGTGGTGGCGCAGGCGCAGTCGTATCTGGCGTCGGTGCGCAGCAGGCTCGACGGGGTCGCCCGGCACGTCTCGGAGAGCCCCGAGCTGGTCGAGTTCCTCGACGAGGTCCGCGCCGAGGTCGCGGGCGGCTGGACCCGTCAGGTCGACTCCCTGCTGGAGCTGGCGCAGCCGCTGGTCGCGCGGGGCAGACGTCTGGAGCGGACCCGCGCCCTGCGCGAGAGGATCGCGGAGAGCCGCACCGGCGAGGACCCGGAGGATACCGGCGCCGAGGACCCCGCGCTGACCCGTCTCGCGGGCATGGTGGACGTCGTCGAGCGTACCGAGGACGAGGAGGCAGCCGAGCAACTCCTCGTAGCGGCTGAGGACTTGGCGCAGGGGATGTCCCCCGCCGAGGAGAGCCGCCCCGGTGCGCGCGGCGCCGCCGTCGTACCGAGCGGCGAGCCCGTGGCCGTACCGCCCATCCTGCTGCTCGCTGAGCTGCTGGAGGAGCCCTGGCATCCGCTGCTGCCCCGCGCGCTGCGGGCGGTGCCGGACGCGGGGACGGCGGCCGCCGTCTTCGAGGAGATGGCGGCGCGGGGCTCGGGACCCGCCCAGCGGGCCGCCGCCGTGTGTGCCATCGGCTGGTCGGTGTTCGGCGGCGACCCGGAGCGGGCGCTGGAGCAGCACGCGCGGCTCGCGCAGCGTGCCAGCCGCTCGGCGACCCGGTACTGGAACGAGGGCTGCGCCCGGGCCGCGCTCGGTGATCTGGACGGTGCCGTCACCGCCTTCGAGGCCGTCGCGCGGCTGGGTGACAGCCCGCCGCAGCTCGTCGTGCCGCCGGTGCGGGAGCTGTTCCGGGTGGCGGGGCGGCCCTGTCCGTTCCGGCAGCCGCTGCGGCACGGGCCGGTGCCCGACGGCCGTACCGACACGTTTGTGATGCAGCGGTTCGAGGCCACGGCCAAGCGGCTGCGCCTCGGCGGGCGTACGGCCGATGCCGAGCTGCTGCTGGAGGCGCTGACCGAGGTGTCCGCGCTGGCCCCCGGCCGTTCCCTGCTGATGAAGATCTACCGGGAGGAGCACCGGCTGGCCGACGCCGAGCGGTTCGTGGCCCGGATGACCGAGCGCGGCGCCGCCGACTCGAAGCTCGGTTTCGATCTCGCCCTGGTGGCCGCCGAGAGCGGGAATCTCGGCCGGGCGGGCGAGTTGCGGGACTCCCTCGCGGCGGCCGGGGCGCCGACGCAGGATCTGCTCCAGCTGGAGCGGCGGATCGCGTTGGCGCGGCCCGTGGTCGGCGTACCGCAGTTGCCCGCGCAGACCCAGCCGTATCCGAGGACGCAGCCGTACCCGCCGGCGCAGGACGCCCCCTCGCACCGGCCGCCCGCCGCCGAGGACGGGGACGAGGGGAATCTTCCGCCCGTGCTGCTGCACGAGGATCTGCTGGCGCTGGACGCGGACAGCCTGCCGTCCGGGCTGCTGGCGGCGCTGACCCGGGTGGAGAATCCGCTGGAGGTGGCGCAGGGCTTCGCCGACTGGGCGGCGGAGGCACAGGGCGACGCCGCGCGGGCGGCCGCCGCGTGCGCGGTCGGCTGGGCGTGCCGGGCCGGGGACGCCGGGCTCGCCGCCGACTGGGCGGACAGCCTGCTGCCCGCCGACGCCTCGGGCTGGCTGCTGTGGAACCGGGCGTGCGCGCAGGAGTTGACGGGGGACGCCGAGGGCGCTGCCCGCACGCTGGAGCTGGCGCTGGACAGCGGGGACCAGCCGCCGTCGGGGGTGTGGCCGCTCCTCGCCGAGCGTCTGGCGGCCGCGGGCCGGCCGGTGCCGCCGTCGCCGTACAGCACCGTCGTCGCGCCGAACCCGCCCACCCGGATCGGCAACGCCACCGTGCAGCACTTCGAGTCGCTGGCCAAACGGCTCTACACGATCGGGCGCCGCCGTGACGCGGAGTGGCTGCTGCGGTCGCTGGTGGAGGCCGCGCCGCGCACTCCGGGGCGGCTGCTGCTGATGAAGATCTGGCGCGAGGGCCGCCGCCTGGACGACGCCCTCACACTCGTCTCCCGGCGGCGCGCGTTCGGCGAGGACGACTGGCGGCTGTGCTACGAGGCCGGGCTGGTGGCGGTCGCCGCCGGGCGGCCGACGGTCGCCCAGGACATGCGGCGCCAGGTCGTGTCGCTGGGCGGCCCGGCCGAATGGATCGAGCAACTGGACCGGCGGATCGGCGTACCGCCGACGACGGCCGGGCCGCAGGTGTCCGGCGGTCCCCGTACCGTTCAGGCGCCCGAACAGCACATCGTGCAGCAGGCGTTGAGTGGCCGTCAGGACAAGGCCGCTCTTCTGGACCCGGCGCGGCAACTGCTGGACGAGCGCGGGCCCTCCCCGGTTCTCGCGGTCGCCCGTCAGCTCGAACGCACCGCGCCCTGGGCCCGGTTGACCCTGCTGGACCTGCTGATCGACCGGGTCGCCGAGCAGCCGGACCGGCAGGCCCCGGCCGGGCTCGTGGAGCAGGTGGTGGGCGGCGGCGACACCAAGCTGGTGGAACGCCTCGCCTCGGCGCTGGACGACTCCGGTGAACACCAGGAGGCCATCCGCCTGCTGACCGAGTTCGCCGACCAGTGCCGCCCCGCCCAGCGGCCGAGGATCTGGCACCGGATGGTCGTGCTCCTGCGCAGTCACGGGGAGTCGGACGAGGCCGACAAGGTCATGGCCGCCACGTCCCCGCCGTTGCCCCCGCAGCCGCTGTCCGCCGATGTGGACCGGACCGTACGACTCCCGCCCCACCACTCCCACCTGGTGCTGCCGCCGCGCCCCGCGGAGGGGTCCGCACCGCTGCACGAGGCACAGGACCTGGAGCAGGAGCGGGGCCCGGGAGCCGCCGCCGACGCGTGGTGCGCGGCACTGGAGGCCGGGCATGTGCTGGCCTATCCGCACACCCTGGGCGCCCTGGTCACGGCGGGGCGCGCCGAGGAGGCGCTGGGGCTGTTCCGGCGGTACGCGGACCGGTTCTGGACGGGCTCGGCGGCGGCCTGGAACATCGCCGCCGCGTACGCCCAGTTGGGGCTGCTGGAGCAGGCGGCGGACACGCTGGAGATCGAGGCGCGGATCAGCAGTTGGACGGCGCTCAGCGCCGAGGCCAGGACCGGCGTGGACGAGATCTTCCGCAGGGTGGGCAGGCCGTCACCGCGCAGGCTGCTGACCCCGAACAACGCGTTCTCCCTGCCCGGACCGGCGACGCCGGAGCAGTCCGACGAGGACGGCCTCGCGCAGCCGCGCACCGACTGGGCACCGGACGGCGCGGCTCCGGTCCCGGCACCCCGTCCCGCCCGAGAAGTACTGCCCGTCCACTCGCACGAACCGGCGCCCCCGCTCCCGCTCAGGGCCAAGCCGGAGGAGTGGGAGAACCGCGTCCAGAGCACCTCCCTGGCGGGCGCCCTGCGCGGTCACGAGCCGGGCTCCGCCGGCTTCGCCCAGCAGACACTGCTGATGCGCGCCGGGTGCGGCCGCCTCATCGAGGGGCTGGCCGGGGAGGCCGAGCGGTTCGTACGCCCCGCGCCCCGCCCGCTCGGCCCGGACATGCTGAAGCGGGTGAGCCCGGCGGCGGCCACCGCCTTCACCGCGGGTCTCGCCGCGGCTCAGGAGGAGCGCTGGGCCGAGGCCGCCGATGCCTGGCGGACGGCCTACGACGCCCACCCGCGCAACGAGGTCATCGCCTCCGACCTGGTGCTGGCCCTGGTGCACACCGAAGAACCGGCGCTCGCCCGCACGCTGGTCGACGGCTTCGCGTTCAGCAGTTCCTTCATCCGGCCCCGCGCCGCGCTGGCCCACGCGCTCGGCGGCCCTCGCGCGGCGGTGGAGGAGATCGCCCGGATGCGTGCGGAGGATCTCGGCCTCGGCCGGACGGAGCTGCCGCTGGCGCAGGCCGGGCTCGAACTGCACCGCCTCGGCGACCCGCACGCCGCCGCCCGCACCCTGCTGTCCGTCGCCGTCGACCGCCCCACGGGCCTGGCCCGGATGTTCGCCGCCGTGGCCCTGCTGCTCGGTCAGGACGCCGGGGACGACGCGCTCGTGGAGGAGGCGTACCGCTCACTGCTCGCGCCGATGCCGCACGTCAACGAGATCGTGACGGTGTCCCTGGCCGACCGCCGCCCCGATCATCTCCTGCTGGTCCGGGGTCTGCTCGGCGCGGGCCAGCTCAAGAGGCTCGCGGACGCCCGCTCGGTGGAACTGGCCCGGGAGGAGCCCTCGCACCGCAGGCTCCAGGTGATGCGTGCGCTGCTGGAGCAGCGTCGCGGCGTCTCCCCCGACACCCGCTGGCTGTGGGCCCGGATGCTCTGGCAGGACGGGGAGAGCGCGGAGGCGGCGCAGGAGTACGGCGAGGTCGTCCGCGAGCTGGCGACGACCCCGGGCCGTCCCCGGCTGGCGCACGCCGTCGAGGACTGGATCCAGGCGGCCCGCTCCAGCGGCGACCCCGACCGGCACCGGGAGGCCCTGGCCACCAAACAGGAACTCGGACTCCACATGCGGACGCGCGAGCTGGAGATCCTGCGCGGTGACGAGGTGGCGCAGGAGAGCCTCCTCCTCGACCTGGACGCGGACCTCGTCTCCTTCCGGGCGGCCGATGTCGTCGGCGGGCGCCCGGAGGCGTCGTACCGGCTGGAGCGGGTCGTGGAGTCGGTGCGTTCCCTGGCGGCGGGCAGCGAGGACGAGGTGGTCGTCGACGAGCTGGTGAACGTCTGGTACCTCCAGCTCGCCCAGGACATCGACACCGAGGACGGCCGCGCCCATCTGATGGTGCTGCGCCGGCAGGCCAGGGAGCTGAGCAGCAGGGTCGGCGACCGGGCGCTGCGGGATGCCGCGAAGCAGGTGAGCATGGTCACCTACCGGCTCTGGGAGGAGTCGGGGCGCCGCCTGCTGCCGCCGCGGGTCGAGGGCGCCCTCCAGGTGATCGAGTCGGAGCTGTGGTGCCACGACGACGGCCCGCTGCACGTCCGCCTCACGGTGGAGCCGCAGGAGGGCGAGGGGCGCGTCCAGATCGGCTACAACGGCTCGCCGTACGTGGAGGTGCAACTGGACCGGGGGCGGCGGCAGCAGGTCGTCTTCCGCGTGGACGACGAGCTGTACGGCGCCGACCGGGTGGAGCTGGACTGCTGGATCTACCGGCCGGACGCCTCGGAGACCCTCAAGTGGCCCTTCCCGGTGGAGCGCAGGCCCTGGCGCGAGGAGCTGGCTGCCCACGCCTTCGCCGCGGGCAGCCCCGCCGATCCCCGCATCCGGGTGCCCCGCAAGGCCGAACTCACCCTGCTGGGCCACCATTACCGCGACCGGCTGGCGGCCCCGGTCCGCTTCCTGCACGGGCCCCGGCAGGTCGGCAAGACCACCCTGGCCCGCTCGCTCTCGGGCAACCCGCTGCCCGGGAACCCGGCCGAGTGGCCGCTGCCCGGGGTGCTCGCCGTGGAGGTCAACGGCGAGATGTGGAGCCATCTGCACCGGATGTCCCTGTGGACGTGGCTGGCCCACCAGATCCGCAAGGGCGTCCGCAAGGCGTGGCCCGCCGGAGTGACCTGGGAAGACGAACTCCCCAGTGAGGGCGACGAGTTCAGCGAGTGGCTGACCGGTATGCGGCTCACCGGCCTGGAGGGCTGGCGGCTGCTGCTGATGATCGACGAGTTCCAGACCCTGCTGGACCGGGTCGGCGAGTCGGGGCTGCCGATCGCCCATCTCGGCGACCAGTTGCGGGCGATGGCGAGCGACCCGGACACCCCGCTGTTGCTGCTGACCCTGGGCTCGTGCAGCTTCGAGAGCCTGAAGGCGCGGCTCGTGCCGCACGGCAGCAACCTCACCGACGAGATCCGCGAGTTCCCGGTCGGCTTCATGGAGCCGGAACAGGCGCGGGAGATCTTCCAGTTGGGCTTCAACGAGGAGGTCATCCGCCAACAGGACGTGGTGGAAAGGGTCGTGGACTACACCGGCGGCTACCCGTACCACGTGCACTGCATGGGCGAGGAGTTGGCGAAGCTGCTGGCCCGCCGCAAGGCGTCCATCATCACCCCGGACGACGTCGAGTCGGCCGCGCAGGCGCTCATGGAACGCCCCGAGGTCGTCAAGCCGTTCTCGGACATGGAGCGGGAGCCCGGGGTGGCCGACGCGATCGCCTATCTGCTGGAGAACGAGACCGCCCCCGACGAGGACGACCTGCTCACCATCGACGGCGACGCGGTCGACATGGCGACCGAGCCGGAGGTCGACCGCGGACTCGACCGGATCAAGGAGCTGGGGCTCATCCGGAAGTACGGCCACGACGACTACATCTGGTCGAACCGGCTGATCCACACCTGGCTGAAGCAGCGGCACGTCAAGCAGCGGCTCAAGGAGCAGGCCCGCGAGGCCGCCCACCCCGTCCCCGTGGTGGCCCCGGCCGCCGAGACGCCGACGGTCCCCGCCGACGCCCTGGCCGGCGACGATCCGGCGGCGGCGCTGCGCGGCGCGGGATTCGAGGTGGGCGAAGGGCTGGGCGTGCAGAAGCTGGACGAACACCCCATGGTCCGGGCGGTCAGGCTCAACGGCCGCAAGGCCGTCGCGAAACTCCTCAATCCCGACGGCGACGACGACTGCCTCGCCGCGCTGACCTCCCGGTTCGACGCCCTCAAACGCAGCGCGGTCAGCGGGGTGCCCCTCCTGCTGCCCGAGCGGTCCGTGATCGACGACCGCTGGTTCGTCTTCGAATGGACCGAGGGCCGCACCCTGGCCGACGTCGTGCGGGACGAACCCCGCAAGCCCTACCACTGGCGGGACGCGGTGGACTGGATCGTCGAGGCGGCCGACGTCGTCACGCGCGTCTACCGGGAGAGCGACCTGACTCACGGCGACATCAAGCCCGAGAACCTCGTCCTGGCGCCGGACAGCCGGGTGACGGTCCTGGACTGGGGCGGCGGCAACCTCTCGGGAGCATGCAGCCCGATCCTGCGCGACCACGCCTTCGACGCCCGCTACGCCCCCGAGGAACGGGGCTACGGCGACGACGACTGCGACAGCCGCGGGGTACGCCCCGAGGACGACGCCTACTCCCTGGCCGCGGCCCTGTTCCACCTGGTCCATCCCCGGCGCAGGCCGCTCGCCGATCTGGCGCCCGGGGAGAGCGACCCGCAGCTCCTCGACGTCCACTTCGACGACATCGAGGACGAGACGTCCCTGCAGCTCAAGAGCGTCCTGCACAAGGCGCTGCTGTCCCGCCCCGCCCGCCGTTTCCAGAACGCCGAGGAACTGTCCGCCGCCCTGAGGGAGCTCCCCCGCCCATGACCGCGCCCGCCTCCAGTCCCGCCCCCGGTCCCCGTCCCGTGCCGAGACCCGGCCCGGCGCCGACGCCGGGACCGGCGGGCTCCGGCTGGCCCGCGCGGCTCGCCGCGGCCCTGTCCGGCACCCCCGGCCGGATCGTGCTGCCGCACCACTCCCCCGTGGGTCAGGGATCGTCGTACTCCTACGGCACGGAGCTCGACGCCATCGTGCTGCTGCCGACCGTCGCCGTCGTCGTGCAGTTGCTGCCCGCCGAGGAGGGCAGGGTGCTGGGCCACCACGCGGCGTACCACTGGCACCACGAGCACGGCGCCGTGCGCACCGTCGTGCCCAACCCGATCGCCCGCATCCGGCACAAGTCGTCCGTCCTCCACTCCGGACTGGGCCGACGGATCGCCACCCAGGGTGTCGTCGTCCACTACGACGAGGTCGACGTCAGCGGGGTGGAGCGGGAGGCCAAGCACCCGCTGGTCCCGCTGAGCGGCCTGGACGCATGGCTGACCGCGCTTCCGGCGGGGCGGCGGCCACCGGTACGGCCGGAGGAGCTGCGCCGCCGTCTCCAGGCGCGCCGCCCCGACTCCTGGCCCGAGAACGGCTACCGCCAGGGACGCGTGCTCACCTACCAGGACACCTGGGTGGTGCACGAGGGGGTCCACGTCGACCAGGCGGAGCAGCGGCACCGGGTGGCCCTGGTCATCGGGCCGAACGACGCGGAGGCCCGCAACCGGGCGGACCGCGACCTCGCCGTCGCCCACCGCGCGGCCCTCGGCCCGGTGCTCGCGCCGTTCACGGTGGAGAACGGCTCACGTCTCGTCGTACCCCTGCCGCTGCCGCCCGGTCCCGACCTCGGCGCCCGGCTGCGCGCCGGACTCACCACGGCCGAGGCGCTGGACCACTCCCTGGCCCTGCTGCGGACCATCGCCGACCGGCACTCCCTGCGCATCGTGCACCAGGCGATCCGGCCCGAACTCGTCTTCCCGAACGAGGACGGCCGCACCGTCACCCTGATCGGCGCCGTCTACGCCCGCATCGACAGCCGGCGCGGCGGCACGGACCTGCTGCGCTCGGCGGTACGGGACGTGCACATCGCGCCCGAGATCCGCGACGGTTCGACCCGGGCGGTGCCCCAGGCGGCGGACGTGTGGTCGTGGGCCACCGTCACCGTGGGGCTGCTGCTCGGTCCGGGGGCCGGAGACCATCCCGCCGCCGACCTCGACCGGCTCCCGGCGGACGTGCCCGCCGTATGGCGCCGCGCGCTGGGCAACGCCCTGCGCGGCCAGGGGGAACGACCCCGCGCCGCCGCACTGCTGACGCTCCTGGACGGCAACCCGGCCGCCCGTTCGGGCACTTCGGCACCCACGCCGGCGCGTCCGGAGCAGCCGACGGCACCCCGGCGGCCGAATCCCGCTCCCGCTCGGGCGCGTGGGGCACGGCTGTACCAACTCGGCCCGTACCAGACCGAGCAGGAGCGCAAGGTCGCCCACACGCTCGCGCAGGGGCTCGACCCGGACGACGCGGTGATCGTCGCGGCGCGGGCGGACCGGCGCGGGCGGGCGACCGACGTGGACTGCGTGGTCCTGCGCGGTGACGTGCTGATCGCGGTCGAGTGCAAGAACTGGCGCTTGCCCGAGGGCCTGGACCCGTCGGCGGACACCTGGCCGCCCGGCCCCGGTGTGACGCGCGCCTACACCAGCCACTCGCCGCTGCCCCTGCTGCGGGAACTCGCCCCGGCCCTGAAGCGGCAGATCGACTGGCCCGGCAGTACCGCCTGTCTGCTGGCCGTTCCCCGGGTGCCCTCCCTCACCAACCCCGGTTCCCCGGCGGCGAGAACCCTCGTCTCCCAGGAGCCTGCCGAACTCCTGCGCCGGGTACGGGAGATCGCGCCCGACGGCAAGCGTCCGCCTCGGTTCGAGGAGTGTCTGCGGCGGTTGGTCGGCGAGATCGCCCTGCCTCCGGTGCTCGCGGGTTTCCGCCTGGAGGCACCGCACGCCCTCGGCGACAACTGGCAGGCGTACCGCGCCGAGGCGGGCGGGCTGCCGCACTACCTCAAGGTCATCGGCGAGAACATGACCACCCTGCCGACCGCCGAGGCGAGGCAACTGCGCAACGAGCTGAGCCTGCGGGTCAGCAGCGTGGCCCGCAAGCTCGCTGCCCGGCCCGAACTGGCCCGCCGCGTGTTCCGCCCCGTGGAGCTGCCCCGCGACACCCCCGAGGTCGAACCGCACCTGCTCATCGCCTACGTCTGGGAGCACGACGACCCGGTACGGCACCTGCCCGCGCCCCTGCCCGCAGCCCAGGCGGCCGAGGTCGTCACCGGGCTCGCGGCGGCCGTGTCCGAACTCCACGCGGGCGGCGTCGTATTGCGGGACCTCTCCCCCGACTCCGCCTACCGGTGCCCACCCCCGCCCGGGGCGCCGCCGAACGAGCCGTACTACAAGGTGTCGATGCTCGAGTGGATGCGGGTGCCGCAGGTGTCCACCGCGGCGGTCTCCCGGCTCTTCACGCGCTTCCCCTCGCCGTACGTGGCGCCCGAGATCCGCGACGGCGACGAACTCAAGGCCCGGGCGTGCGATCTGTACTCGCTCGCCGGGGTGGCCCACTGGCTGCTCACCGGCGAGGACCCGCCGTACCACCGCGCCGCCGACGAGGTGGGCGCGGACCTCGCCGCGCACGAGGTGCCCCGCCCGCTGATCGGCCTGATCACGGCGGCCCTGCGGCCGGGCAGCACCCGGCCCGGCTGGAGCGTGCGGGACTTCGCGGCACGGATGGAGGCAGCGGCGCGCGCGACCTGACGTCTCGTCATTCCACGGCGCAGCGCTCTCCGTTGAGAGTGAAGGCGCGTGGGTCGTCGTTCGCCCCGTCGTGCGTGCCGACGAAACCGAACGCGAAGGACCCGTGTGCCGCCACGGACTTGTTGTAGCTCTTGGCGGAGGCGGTGACCTGGGAGCCGGACTGGTGCGAGGTGGCGTCCCAGGTCTGGCCGATGCGCTGCCCGTCGTCGAAGGTCCAGGCGAGCCGCCAGTCGGCGAGGGCGTCGTCGGTGGTGACGGTGAGGGTCGCCTGGAAGCCGTCGCTCCACTGGTCGTCCAGATGGTAGGCGACCTGGCAGGTGGGCGCGTGCGAGGACGTGGCGGTGGGGGCGGGCGCGGCCGCGGAGGCCGAGGCGGTGCTCCGGTGCCTCGGGCTCGGGGTGGCGTGCCGGGTGCGGGTCTTCGGGGTGCTCGGGCTCGGGGAGACCGGGACCGTGCGGGTGGTGGCGGGGGCGGCCGAGCGGGAGGGGGCGTGGCCGGGGCGGGCGGCGCTGGGGGCGGCGACCGGGCGCTGGTCGTCGTGGGCGGGGGCGCCCTCGTCGCCGTCCGAGCCGCCGAACGGCATCAGCGAGGCGCCGAGCGCGACGACGGAGATCAGCCCGGCGGCGGCGAGCAGCCCGCCGCGCACCACGCGGCCGCGGGACGCGTCCCGGTCGGGGTCGCCGGGTCCGGTGCGCCCCGGTCCGCCCGCGCCGAGGCGGACCTCGGCTGCCCGGCGGCGGCGCTCCAGATAGGCGAGCCCGCCCCAGCCGACGACGCCTCCGGCCAGGGCCGCGGGCAGGGCTCCGCCCGTCAGACGCAGACAGGCGGCGGCCTCGGCGCACGGCACGCAGGTGGCGAGGTGGCGGGAGAGGTCCTCGGGCTCCTCGGCGCCCGGCGAGCGGGTGACCGCGTCGAGCAGCCGGGCGTAGCTGCGGCACTCGGCGTCCAGCGGGGTGTCCCGGTGGGCGCGGTGGCAGCGCTCGCGGAACAGCACGCGTACCTGTTCGAGTTCGGTGCCCACGGTCTGCGGGTCGAGGCCGAGGCGCCGGGCGAGCACGCTCAGCGGGAGCGCCTCGACCTCGGCGAGCCAGAGCAGCGAGGCGTCCGCCTCGGGCATGTCCCGCAGGCCGCGCAGCGCGACGGGCCGGGCGAGGGGCGGTCCCGCATACCGCGCGGCGGCGTCGGAGTTGAGCCACAGCCGCAGGTCGGGGTCCAGTCCCTGACCCTGCCCCTCGCCCTCCCACACGGCGGCCGTCTCGCGTACCGCGGTGAGGAGTTCGGGGACGACGGGCAGCCGGGCGGGGCGACGGCCCGGGCCGCGTACGGCGGTTCCCTCGGCGCGCAGTCGGCGCACACCCAGGGTGAAGGCTTCGTCGGCCAGTCGGCGTGCCGTCATGGAGCCGGCGGTGCACAGGTCCGCGTACGACAGGACCGCGTCCCAGCATTCGGAGAACAGCGCGGTCTCGTCGGCGTCCTGAGGGGTCGGCAGGTCGGACAATCGAACTCCCGCGTCCACGAACGAGGTCAACTCACCACAGAGGCGATGGAGTTGGCGATACCCCGCGGCGGCAGGAGCTTTTCACGCCACTACGGCGGCTGACAAGCGGACCGTGCGAATCCGGTGAGCCTCCGGTTGCCCGGTGTGACCGCGCGCCGCCACTCCTCCCGGGGATACGGACAGGGGCGCCCGCGTGTTCAACACGGGCGCCCCTCGCTGTCGGTCCGGTCCGGCCGTCAGACCTCCACCGGCGTCTGGGCCGGGAGGCTGTCCATGAAGGAGCTGACGGAGAAGACCGCGTTGCCGGGGCCGGGCGGGCCGTAGCCGGGCGGGGAGGAGAGACCGAAGTCGTCCATGGTGTTGCGGTACGCCTCGAGGAGCCGGATGTGGTACTCCAGCGGCGCGCCCTGCGGGTTGGCCTTGCCGAGCGGGGTGGTGGGTTCGGGGCACCAGGTGGTGAAGCGGGGCGTGATGCCGTGCGACATGAAGAAGCGCAGGCCCTCGGTGGTGGAGGCGATGGCCTCGTCGACCGTCTTGAAGCCGAAGGGCTCGGCCATCTCCACGCCCGCCACGAAGTTGGGGATCACGTTGCGCGCGCCGAACACGTCGGCGGAGTCCAGGATGCGCTTGTGCCACTCGTCGCGGCCGACGTACCGCTCCTTGCCGGGGCAGTACATCTTGAACAGGTACTCGTCCCACACCTCGAAGTTGGGGTGGTAGATCTGCACGCCGTAGTCCTTGAAGCGCTGCACGTCCGCCTTGGGCAGCGCCTGGGCGACGACCTTGCCGATCCAGCGGCCGGGGAAGCGCTCCTCGATGGCCTTGGCGTAGTGGCCGTAGAAGTCGGCCTCGTCGCGGCCGGAGACCGTCTTGGTGATGGCGCCGCCGGTCAGGGTGTAGGCGGTGGACGCCTTCTGGGTGTCGTACCGGTCGATGATCTCCAGCGCCTCCAGGACCTCCTCCACGTCCTTGACGCCGGTGTACGGCCGCCCGGCCGCCTTGTGCTGACGCCAGTTGTGGTTGATGTCGCAGTACTGGCACTCCTCCTTGGCGCCGAAGTACTGGCAGACCCGGAAGACGGTCAGGTAGATCAGGTAACCCCACTGGATGGTGGGGGCGACCTCCATGACGGACTTCCCGTTGGAGAGGGTGTGCCGGTAGTACTCCGGCATCGGGGGCACACCCACGTCGGAGATGCGCTTGCCGTCCAGGTAGAGGCCGAGCTGCCCCTCCTCGTCGGCGGCGACCCGGTAGGGGGAGGCGGGGTTCACCCGTACGGAGACGACCGTACGGCGCAGGTCGTAGGGGCCGCCGGTGAGGATGATCTCCTCCGGGGGCCTGCGCAGCGCGGCCTCGCCCAGCTCGGGGAGGGTGCCGTGGTCGAAGGAGAAGATGAAGTACGACTTCGGCTTGACCTCGCCGTCCTCGTTGTCGCTGAGGGCCGAGGCGTCGAAGGCGACTCCGCCCCGGAGCAGGTCCTCCTTGAAGACGGCTTCCCGCGGCACATGCGGGAACCGCTCCATCAGATCCTCGACCAGCGCGGTACGGCTGCCCATCCGTTTCTCCTCCCGGCTCAGGCGTTCACCCCTCACCGTATGCCCCCGTTCCCGGTGGAGGCGTCCCGGGGGCACCTCGGCGCGTGGTGTCCGCGCCGGTACGGCGCCTCTGACGTGCGGTGCGCCGCCCCTGAGCGATCTTCCCCGGAGGGCCGCGGGGTGAGAGGGTCGGGCCGAAGAGCACTCTCGGGGAGGACGACGACGATGACGGAGCAGGCGCGCACGGCCGGGCGGCGGGCGGTCACCAACTGGGCCCGCAACATCACCTACACGGCCAAGGAGTTCCACCGCCCCGAGTCCGTGGCCGCGCTGCGGGCCCTGGTGGCCGCCGCCGCGCGGATACGGGTGCTGGGCAGCGGCCACTCGTTCAACACGGTCGCCGACCCCGGCGGCGAGGGCGTCCTCGTCTCGCTGGCCGCTCTGCCACCGGTCGTCGACGTGGACACCGAGGCCCGTACGGTCCGGGTCTCGGGCGGCGTCCGCTACGCCGAACTCGCCCGCGCGGTCCACGCGCGGGGGCTGGCGCTGGCCAACATGGCCTCGCTGCCGCACATTTCGGTGGCGGGCTCGGTGGCGACCGGCACGCACGGCTCGGGCATCGGCAACGCCCCGCTCGCGTCGGCGGTGCGGACGGTGGAGCTGCTGACGGCGGACGGCACGACCGTGGAACTCACGCGTGGTGACGCCGGGTTCGACGGCGCGGTGACCTCCCTGGGCGCGCTCGGGGTGGTCACCGCGCTCACCCTGGACCTGGAACCGGCGTACGAGGTGGAGCAGCACGTCTTCACCGAACTGACGCTTGACGGGCTGGACTTCGAGGCGGTGGCCGGAGCGGCGTACAGCGTCAGCCTGTTCACCGACTGGCGGGCGCCGGGCTTCCGCACGGTGTGGGTGAAGCGGCGCACCGATCAGGCGCCGGTGGACTTCCCGTGGGCGGCGCCCGCCACCGAGGCCGAGCATCCGGTGCCGGGGATGCCCGCCGTCAACTGCACCGGTCAGTTCGGGGTGGCCGGACCGTGGCACGAGCGACTGCCGCACTTCCGGGCCGAGTTCACACCGAGCAGCGGCGCCGAGTACCAGTCGGAGTACCTGCTGCCGAGGACCGCCGCCACGGACGCGCTGCGCGCGCTGGAGGACGTCCGCGCGGAGGTCCGCGGGCCGCTGCTGACCTGCGAGGTCCGGACGATCGCCGCCGACACGCAGTGGCTGAGCCCGGCCTACGGCCGTGACTCGGCGGCCCTGCACTTCACCTGGGTGGACGACCTGCCGGCCGTCCTGCCCGCCGTGCGCGCGGTGGAGGCGGCACTGGACCCGTTCGCGCCGCGCCCGCACTGGGGCAAGGTGTTCGCCACGCCCCCTGAGGTGCTGCGCGAACGGTATCCGCGCCTGGCCGACTTCCGCGCGCTGGCGCGGGAGTTGGACCCGACGGGCAAGTTCACCAACGAGTTCGTGCGGGAGGCGCTGGAGTTGCCGTGACGACTTCCTAGATACCCTAGGATTCAGCCGAGGAATCCTAGGGAGGTGGGTCGATGGCCCGCGCGGGCATCACCGTGGACCGGCTGGTCGCGGCCGCCGCCGAACTCGCGGACGAGTCCGGCTTCGAGAACGTCACGCTGTCCGCGCTCGCGCGGCGCTTCGGCGTGAAGGACGCGAGCCTCTACTCGCACGTCCGCAACCTGCACGACCTGCGCACCCGGCTCGCGCTCCACGCGGGCGGCGAACTGATCGACCGCATCGCGGCGGCGGTGGCCGGGCGCGCGGGCCGCGACGCGCTGACCGCGTTCGCGGGCGCCTACCGCTCCTACGCGCTCGAACACCCCGGCCGCTACGCCGCCACCCAGATCCGCGTCGACCAGTCCCTGATCGCCGGCTCCCCCGCCCTGCGCCGGACCGCCGAGATCACCTACGGGATGCTCCGCGCCTACGGCCTCACCGAACCCGACCTCACCGACGCCGTCCGCCTGCTGCGCAGCACCTTCCACGGCTACTGCGTCCTGGAGTCGGCGGGCGGCTTCGGCGCGGACCGCGACGTCACGGCCTCCTGGGACAAGGGAGTGCAGGCCCTGCACCGGGCGCTGACCCACTGGCCGCGGGAGACGGACGATGCGTGAGGGGCCGTACCACGACGTGAGCGGCGGCGGTCCCGTGCTGCTGCTGATGCCGGGCGGCGCCGGACATCCCATGGGGCTGGGCCCGCTGACCGAGCGGCTGGCCCGCCGGTTCACCGTGGTGACATACGACCCGCTGGGCCTCGCCCACGGGCGGCTGGGGCTGCCGGTGGCCCACCAGCGGCCGCAGGACTGGAGCGGCGGGGCGCGGCGGGTACTGGCGGAGGTGCTGCCGCCGGGCGAGCGGGCCTGCGTGTTCGGCACCAGCTCGGGCGGCATCGCGGCCCTGGACCTGCTCGCCCGGCACCCCGGCCGGCTGGCGCACGTGGTCGCGCACGAACCGCCGTGCGCGCTGGTGCTGCCGGACGGGGAGGAGCGGCGGCGCGAGCTGATCGCGGCACTGGACGGGGACGGCCGGCCGCGCCCCGAGGGTCCGACGGGGGTCTTCCTCGCGCATGTGCTGCGGCCGTTCACCGCGTACGTGCCCGCCGCGCCGGACGAGCCGGAACGGCTGACGCTCGCCGTCGGGGCGGACTCGCGGGGTGAACTGCCACGTCGGTCCGCCGAGTTCCTGGCCTCCCGGTTCGGCAGCCGGTCGCTGGAGTTCCCGGGCGGGCATCTCGGCACGCTGGAGCATCCGGTGGAGTTCGCGGACCGGCTGACCGAGGTGCTGCTCGGGGGACTAGCTTCGGGGGCATGAGCAGCGATCCCGGTACGCGCGGCACCCCCTCCCTGGCCGAGGCCCTGACCGCCGGGCCGCTCGTGCTGGACGGCGGTCTCTCCAACCAGTTGGCGTCCGCCGGGCACGACCTCTCGGACGAGCTGTGGTCGGCCCGCCTGCTGGCCGAGCGGCCCGAGGCCGTGACCGAGGCACACCTCGCCTACTTCGCGGCGGGCGCGGACGTGGCGATCACCGCGAGCTACCAGGCCACCTTCGAGGGCTTCGGCAGGCGCGGGATCGGGCGGGCCGCGGCTGCGCGGCTGATGGCGTCGAGCGTGGAGCTGGCGCGCGAGGCGGCCCGTGCGGCGGACGTGACACGACCGCTCTGGGTGGCGGCGTCCGCGGGACCGTACGGGGCGATGCTCGCGGACGGCTCGGAGTACCGGGGGCGGTACGGGCTGAGCGCGGCGGAGCTGGAGCGCTTCCACCGGCCGCGCCTGGAGGTGCTGGCGGAGGCGGGACCCGACGTGCTGGCCCTGGAGACGGTGCCGGACACCGTGGAGGCGGAGTCGTTGCTGCGCGCGGTACGCGGGCTCGGGGTGCCGGTGTGGCTGTCGTACACCGTCTCCGGGCGGCACACGCGGGCGGGGCAGCCGCTGGAGGAGGCGTTCCGGCTCGCCGCCGACGTGGACGAGGTGATCGCGGTCGGCGTCAACTGCTGCGCCCCCGAGGACGCGCTGCCCGCCGTCCGCACAGCCCGGCGTGTGACGGGCAAGCCGGTCGTCGTCTACCCCAACAGCGGCGAGTCCTGGGACGCGGACGCCCGCACGTGGGACGGCAGCGCGACCTTCGGCACCGGCCTGGTGGAGGCGTGGCGCGCGGCGGGCGCCCGGCTGATCGGGGGGTGCTGCCGGGTGGGACCGGAGACGATCGGGGCGGTGGCGGGGCGCCTGGCGCGGTGGCGCTGAGCGGCGGCGGCTGGGCCGGCGGGCTCTGGGGGGCGTGCCTCGCGGGACGGGCCTCGCCGGGCGGGCCGGTGGCCGGGCGCGCACGGCCCCGACGGTGATCGCGGGCGCAGCGGGCCCTTGCCCGCACGCGGGAGTCCGGGCCCGGCGGCGGAGCCGGCCGGTCCGACGGTCCGTGTCCGGCGGTCGGAGCGGCGACAGGTGTGCGTCCAGGCCGGACGGCGGCCGCGGCAGCGCGCCTGTCTCCACCGGCGCCTCGGCGTCGCACGGTGACGGCTGCGACGCCCAGGCGGAGGAGCCGTGCCCCGAAGCCCTCAGTGTCTCCGCGTGGCCGACGACCGGCGCAGGCGGCGTACCGCCGAGGAGAGGTCGGTGCGGGGGATGCGGACGATGGAGGTCGCGGGGGTGGGGTCCTGCAGGGGCGGGGCGGTGGCCCACAGGGCGATCTCGGCGTCGCGGGGGCCGAGGGCGAGGTCGGGGCCGTCGCCGTCGTCGAATACGCGCACGGGGTGGGTGGCGTCCCACGCGGGCCAGCCGGGGTCGCCGGTGGCGGCGAAGCGGACCCAGGCGGCGTGCATGGTGTCGGCGAGGTGCTGCGGCGCGCCGTGCCCGGCCAGCTTGACGGACTCGGGGACCTCGCCGGTGTCGAAGACGAAGCCCAGCTCCAGGGCGTGGCAGGCGCCGAGCCCTGGACGCCGGGAGGGCCAGGCGAACTCGTAGAGGTGCGAGGTGCCGGGCCGGGCGTCGGCGATCCGGTGGATGGGCACGCGCAGCATGTGGTCGGTGACCATCTGGCCGACGATCTCCGCGGCGCCCGCTCCCGGGCGCAGGGCGCGGTAGCCGCGCGGCACCTCGTGGCCGACCCGGCAGCGGGCCATGGCCCCGGCCAGCGCGACGGCGCCGAGCCGGTCGACGCGTTCCACGAGCCCGCCCGGGACCAGCCACAGCCGGTACTCGTCCCGGGTCCAGCCCATGAGCAGGTCGACGCCCGGTGCCGCCGTGCCGTCGACCAGCGCCTGGAGCGGATCGGCGGGCACGAGGTCGCCGTCCGGGACGATGCCGAAGGCGGGACCGCCGAGGACGGGGCTGCTCAGCCGCCCCACCTCGGCCTGGGCGCGCAGCAGCAGGTCACGGTCGACGGCGGCGAAGGCGGCCGCGGTGGCCGGTACCTTCAGCCGGGCGGCCATACGGCGCACCATCCGCCGCACCTTGTCGCGCTCGGAGACCTCCGGTGCGCCGCTCTGCAGCACGGCCCGCCGGACCAGCCCCCGCGCCCCGGGGACGGCGAGCAGGACGCCCGCGCTGATGGCACCGGCCGACTGGCCGGCCAGGGTGACGTTGTCCGGGTCGCCGCCGAAGGCCGCGACGTTCTCGTGCACCCAGGCCAGCGCGGCGAGCTGGTCGCGCAGGCCGGGGTTGGCGGGTACGTCCGGGAACAGGCCGTAGCCCTCCACGCCGAGCCGGTAGTTGACCGAGACGAGGACGACCCCGTCACGGGCGAAGGCGCCGCCGTCGTAGACCGGTACGCCCGAGGAGCCCCTGGTCAGCGCGCCGCCGTGCAGCCAGACCAGGACGGGGAGCCGGGCGCCGGGGCCGGGCTCGGGGGTCCAGACGTTGAGGTTGAGGCACTCGTCGCCGGGGACGACCGGGTCGGAGAGGTAGCCGGAGAACGCCTCGGAGTACGGCACCTGCGGCGCGGTCGGACCGTAGTCCCCGGCGTCGCGGACCCCGCCCCAGGACTCGAGCCGCTCGGGCGGCCGGAAGCGGCGGGGGCCGAAGGGGGGTGCGGCGTACGGAATGCCCCGGAACACCGCGATGTGCTGTTCGTAGCGGCCGCGTACGGCCCCGTGCAGCGTGCGGACCACTGGGTCCGTGCGGTCTGCGGTCATCGCCCACCAGCCCTTCGCCGCGCACATGTGCCGATCACACACAGAGCGTGTGGCGATCACACACGGCACCACATAGGAGAGCACCACATGCCAGAGCGCCGCGCAGGGCGGGTGTATTCCCTCGCACGGACCCGTGGAAGGCACTGCGAACGGACGGCGGTCCGCCGGGACGGCGGGCCGCCACGGCGGGCGCGGGCCAGCTGGTCCGCGCCCCCATGTCACCGCTCGGGACGCCCCCGGTCCGTCCCGCCCTTGGGCGTGTGGTGGGTGTTCCTGGCGTGGGCGCGCAGCCGTCCGGTGATGTCCTCGGGCGGCAGGAAGCGGGACCAGCGTTCGGGGAACTCGGAGGGCATGTCGGGGTCGTCCGGGTCGCTCTCGCGGGCCGCGGCGGCCCGGGCCACGTACTCCGCGATCTGGACCTCCCGCTGGCGTTCGTTCGCCTCGCGGGCGGCGGCCGTGGCGGCCGCGGGCCAGACCCGGTCGATGGCGGCGTTCACCGCCGCGCCCACGAGCACGGCGAAGGCGGACACACCGATCCACAGCAGCACGGCGACGGCGGCCGCCAGGGAGCCGTAGATGGTGGCGCCCTCGATGGTGTGGGTGAGGTACACCCGCAGCAGGAGGCTGCCGAGCACCCACATGGCGAGCGCGACCAGAGCCCCTGGCACGTCCTCGATCCACGGCGAGCGCACCGGGACGGAGACGTGGTAGAGCGTGGTCAGGAAGACGATGGACAGGACGATGACGACGGGCCAGTAGAGGACTTGGACGACCGTCGCCGACCAGGGCAGCACCCCCACCACCGCGTCGGGGCCCGCCACCATCAGCGGCAGCGCCACCGAACCGATCAGCAGGGCCACGATGAACAGCAGGAACGCCATGATGCGGGTCTTGACGATGCCCCGGACGCCGTCGAGGCCGTACATCACGGTGATGGTGTCGATGAAGACGTTCACCGCGCGGGAGCCCGACCACAGGGCGAACAGGAAGCCGATGGAGATGACGTCGGGTCTGCCGCCCTTCATCACGTCGTTCAGGATCGGCTCGGCGATCTCCGTGACGCCCTTGTTCGACAGGACGGTGCGCGACGCCTCCAGGAGGTTGGTCTCCAGGCTGTGGATGGTGTCGGCGCCGGTCCAGTCGTCGACGTAGCCGAGGAGACCGATGAGGCTGAGCAGCAGGGGCGGGACGGACAGCAGGGTGAAGAAGGCGGCCTCGGCGGCGAGGCCCAGGATGCGGTACTCCATGCAGGAATTGACGGTGTCCGTCAGCAGCAGCCAGGCGGTCCTCCGCTTGGAGACGTTCCGGTAAAGGGCTCTGGCCCGGTGGAGGCGGCCCCGGAGCCGCTCGGGGGTTTCACTTGCTGACTGCACGTCCTAACGGTATCCGCCGCGGCGCGCGGCCCTCACCTCGCGGGGCGAAACGCCTGTGCCGCGAGGCCGATGAGCGCGCATGTGCCGGGGCGGGTACGGCCGGCCGGGCGGTCCGTGCGTGCCGGGCGGCGCCGGGGATCTCGGGCGGCGGAGGTCCGCCGGGCCGCGGGGGTGGTGCTGCGCCGACACGGCACCACCCCCGCACCTCGGGCCCCTTGGAGGGCGAACGCACCGCCCGGGGGCGGCGCAGGGCTCAAGTGTCGGCGCCCCTCGTGCCGTTCACCAGGGTTGCAGGAGGTTGCAACTTGTTGCCGAGAGTGCGCGGAGCGGTGTGTTCGACCCCCACTCGACGGCAGTATGGGGAACCACTGGCCCGGAAGCCGCCGCCGGGTTGGCTCGACACATGTGTTGGACGCCTATCTTCCGGGAGGCGCAAGTGGTGGACCCGCCCATGAACATGGCGCGCCTGGCCGCCGTGGACGCGGCACAGGCGGCGCTGGTGCTGAACGAGGTGCGCGAGGCGAGACTCGCCGGAAAGCGGGCGCGGATCGCGCCCCGGCCGGTGATCGAGCAGTCCTGGGCACGGATGCTGCGCGGCGGCGTCGACCCCGAACACGGCCGGGGCTCGCGGCTGCTGTCCGCCGAGGAAGTGGGGCGCAGACGGCGCGACTCTCCGCTGCGGCACGTGCTGCCCGTGCTGCGCGAGGGTCTGCTGTCGGTCGCGGACGTGGTGCGGCACATCATGGTCGTCGCCGACGCCGAGGGCCGCGTGCTGTGGCGCGAGGGCGCCCCGGCGGTGCTGCGCAAGGCCGACGCGCTGGGCTTCGAGGTGGGGGCCGACTGGCGCGAGGGCGCGGTCGGCACCAACGGCGTGGGCACCCCGGCGGTCGTACGGCGGCCGGTGCAGGTCTTCGGCGCCGAGCACTTCGTCCGCTCGCACGTCTCCTGGACCTGTTCGGGCGCGCCGATCACCGACCCCCGGGACGGCCGGCTCCTCGGCGTGGTGGACGTGAGCGGCCCGCTGGAGACCATGCACCCGGCGACCCTCGCCTGGGTGAACTCGGTGGCCAAGCTCGCCGAGGCCCGGCTGCGCGACCTGCATCTGACCTCGCTGGAGCGGCTGCGCACGGTCGGGGCGCCGGTGCTGGCCCGGCTGGAGGGGCGGGCCCTCGTCGTGGACCGCGACGGCTGGACCGCGGCGGTGACCGGGATGCCCTACGTCCGCCGGCTCGCGCTGCCCAACTCCCTCTCGCCGGGCCGCCGCCGGCTCGCCGCGCTGGGTTCGTGCGCCGTGGAGCCGCTGGCCGGTGGCTGGTTGGTGCGGGCGGCGGACGAGACGGCGGCCGGGGTGCGGCTGACGCTCGACCTGTCGCGTCCCGACCGCCGCACGCTGACGGTGTCCGGGGGCGCCGCTCCCTGGTCGCGGGAACTGAGCGCCCGGCACGCCGAGTTGCTGTTGCTGCTCGCCGAGCACCGCGCGGGGCGCCGTGCGGCCGGTCTCGCGGAGGACCTGTTCGGCGACGCGTCCCGGACGGTGACGGTGCGGGCGGAGATGTCGCGCGTACGGCGTTATCTGGGCGCGCTGTTGCTGGACCGGCCCTACCGGTTCCGGGAGGACGCGGACGTGGAGGTGCTGCTCCCCGAGGAGCCGGCCGACCTGCTGCCCCACTCCACCGCGCCCGCGCTGGCGGGGCTGCGCGGTCCCGTGGGGGCGTCCGCCGGGGCGGAGTGCGAACAGCCGACCCGAACAGAGTAGGGTGAACGCCCCCCGAACGCGGGCGCCTTCCCCGGATTTGCGGGGTCCTCCCCCCGGAGCGGCGCTCGCTGCCGTAGCATCCCTGACGGGTCCGCCCAACGGCCTCGCGATCAACGCAACGATCGCAGGGCGCAGTTGGACCGCCTCGGGAGGAGACATGAAGCATCGCGGCAGACACCGCAGGCGCAGACGAGGCATGGCCCTGCGCGCGGTCCTGACCGGGACCGGCCTCGCCCTCACCGCCGCGGCCACGCTGATCAGCGCCTCGCAGGCCACGGTCACCGGCGATCCGGGCGCGCTCAAACCGCTCACCGGGCGGGCGGACACCGCCTCGCCGCGCCTCCAGGAACACCTGGTGCCCGCGCCCACGCTCGACCGGCTCGCCGGTTCCATGGGCCGCCCGGTGGGTGTGGACGCCGTGCTGCGCGGAGCGGACCGCACGATGCGCGTGGGCGCCGCCTGCGACGCCGAGGAGCGAGCGACCCTGCCCCTCACCCCGGCCGCCACCCGCTCCTACTGCTGGGATCGCGCCGACACCGGCGACACCGCCTGGCGTCCCGCCTCGGTGACCACCTCCGGGGACGCTGACGAGGATGGCGTCTGGGGCACGCACCGGGTGGTCCTGACCGGCTGGAGCCACAGCACGACCCGGGGGCCCGGCGCCGAGCGCGGCCTCGCCCGGGTCGCCTTCGTGGACTTCGACGACCCGGCCCGGCCCGTCTACCGCTGGGTCCTCCTGGTGGTGCCCGAGAACGGCGGCCGTGACTACCGCGGGCTGGACTCCCGGATCTCGGGGATGGTCTGGTACGACAACAAACTGCTGGTCAGCGCGGGCCGCACGGGTGCCGAGGCGCTCTATGTCTACGACCTCGACCGCATCCAGCGCACCACCGTGGACGAGCCCGCGATCGGCCGGGTGCCGCACGGCTGGTCGGCGGGCGGCTACCGGTACGTGATGCCCGCCATCGGCTCGTACCGCTTCCACGACGGACCCTGCGGCGCCTCCGGGCCGCCCTGTCCCGGCCCGCTCTCACTGGACCGGGGCACCTCGCCCGACAGCCTGGTGGCCGGCGAGCGGACCTCGGCGTCCGGCGAGCGCCGCACCCGGCTGTGGCGGTACGCGTTCAGCAACGCGCCCGCGCGGGGCGGTCTCCTCGCCACCGACGCCACCGGCCGCGCCGACGCGGTCGAGGTGCTCCGGACCCGGGCGCGTGCCGTTCGGGGTGTGCTCTCCTACCACCGTCCCGGCACGGATGTGTCGTCCTGGTACGTGGAGACGCAGCCGAAGCCGGACGGCCGGGGCGGACTGTGGCGTCAGGACACCCGGGGTGCGGCGGCGGCCCACTGCGGCTCGGACGCCTCCCGCCACTGCTGGACCGATTCGGCGGGCTCGCTGTCGTACTGGCAGGAGACCGGTGAGGTGTGGTCGCTCTCGGACCGGATGCTGTTCGCGGTGCCGCTTGCGCGGCTGGAGAAGTCGCTGGACTGACTCCGGGGCGAGCCTCCCGGGGCGAGTGTGACGCAAGGGATCGACAGTCCGGCGCGGCCGATGATTCTCTGGCCGTCATGAACAGCGTCCCTGTCACCACCTGGTCCCTGGAGCAGAACTCCCCCGGCGATCTCCTCCCCGCCGCCACTCCCGAGGGCGACGCCCTGCGGATCGTGCGCGCCGAGGTGCCCTCGCCGGAGTTCAGCCGTTTCCTGTACGCCTCGGTGGGCGGTGACATCCACTGGATCGACCGGCTCGGCTGGAGCCACGCCCGCTGGCGCGAGTATCTGGAGCAGCCCGGGGTGGAGACATGGGTGGCGTACGACCACGGCACTCCGGCCGGATATGTGGAGCTGGACGCGATGGGCGACGGCGTAGTGGAGATCGCCTACTTCGGGCTGCTGCCCGCTTTCCGGGGGCGCCGCATCGGCGGCCATCTGCTGTCGTACGGCACGGCTCGCGCCTGGGACCTGGCCGAGCGGTGGCCGGGACTCCCGCCGACCAAGCGGGTGTGGGTGCACACGTGCAGCAAGGACGGCGAGTTCGCGCTGGCCAACTACCAGCGACGCGGTTTCGCCCTGTTCGACACCGAGGTCGCGCTGGAGCAGACGGCGGCGACGCCCGGACCGTGGCCCGGCGCGTTCACGGAATGAGCCGCACGGCGGGACGGGCCCGGCGGAGGCTCCCCGTCCGTCTCGCCATGCAGAATGGATGCGTCCACAATCCGGACAACGGTGGACTGCCCGGAGATCCGCGTGCAACGCTGCCGTCATGTCTGGAACGGGAATCGCCCTGGTGAGTCGACGGCATGTCGATCTCGGCCGCATGTCCAGCGCCATCTGTCCGGCGAGCTGACACACCAGCCCTGCCGATTCTCTTTTCGCTTCTCGCGCATCGCCGCGCACGTGAATTTCCCCCGTGCGCGCGCACGTGCGCAGGCCAGAGCCTCCCGCCCGTCGCCCGACAACCACCCCTCATCGACGGCGCTGCGCGCCGGCCCCTGTCCGATGCTGTCGAAGGACTCCAGAACCATGGCCGCCACCCCCCAGCCTCCCGCCGCCTCCGCGCCCCGCCGCAAGGCCGGCCGTCACCGCGGCGAGGGCCAGTGGGCGATGGGACACCACACCCCGCTCAACGGCAACGAACAGCTCAAGAAGGACGACGACGGTCTCAATGTGCGGACACGCATTGAGACGATCTACTCCAAGCGCGGCTTCGACTCCATCGACCCGAACGATCTGCGCGGCCGGATGCGCTGGTGGGGCCTGTACACCCAGCGCAAGCCGGGCATCGACGGCGGCAAGACGGCGGTGCTGGAGCCTGAGGAGCTGGACGACAAGTACTTCATGCTCCGGGTGCGGATCGACGGCGGCCGTCTCACCACCGAGCAGCTCCGCGTGATCGGCGAGGTCTCCGAGGAGTTCGCGCGCGGCACGGCCGACATCACCGACCGGCAGAACATCCAGTTGCACTGGATCCGCATCGAGGACGTGCCCGAGATCTGGAACCGGCTCGAAGGGGTCGGCCTGTCCACGACCGAGGCGTGCGGCGACGTGCCCCGCGTGATCCTCGGCTCGCCGGTCGCGGGCATCGCCGAGGACGAGATCATCGACGGTACCCCGGCGGTCGACGAGATCCACCGCCGGATCATCGGCAACCCGGACTTCTCCAACCTCCCGCGCAAGTTCAAGTCCGCGATCTCGGGCTCGCCGCTGCTGGACGTGGCGCACGAGATCAACGACATCGCGTTCGTGGGCGTCGTCCACCCCGAGCACGGGCCCGGCTTCGACCTGTGGGTGGGCGGCGGACTGTCGACCAACCCCAAGATCGGTGTGCGCCTCGGCGCCTGGGTGCCGCTGGACGAGGTGCCCGACGTCTTCGAGGGCGTCATCTCGATCTTCCGTGACTACGGCTACCGCAGGCTGCGCAACCGCGCCCGGCTGAAGTTCCTGGTCGCGGACTGGGGCGCGGAGAGGTTCCGTCAGGTCCTCGAGGACGAGTACCTGAAGCGGCCGCTGCTGGACGGCCCCGCGCCCGAGCAGCCGGTGGCGCGCTGGCGGGACCACGTGGGTGTGCACCGGCAGCGGGACGGCCTGTTCTACGTCGGCTTCGCGCCGCGGGTCGGCCGGGTCGACGGCGCGACGCTCGCCAAGATCGCCGGTATCGCGGAGGAGCACGGCTCGGGCCGGGTGCGGACCACCGTCGAGCAGAAGATGATCGTGCTCGACGTCGAAGCCGACCGGGTCGAGTCGCTGGTGGCGGCGCTCGAGGCGCTGGACCTGAAGGTCGGTCCCTCGCCGTTCCGGCGGGGCACGATGGCCTGCACCGGCATCGAGTTCTGCAAGCTCGCCATCGTGGAGACCAAGGCGCGCGGCAGCGCGCTCATCGACGAACTGGAGCGCCGTCTCCCGGAGTTCGACGAGCCGATCACCATCAACATCAACGGCTGCCCGAACGCCTGCGCCCGTATCCAGGTCGCGGACATCGGTCTCAAGGGCCAGTTGGTCCTGGACGACGACGGCAACCAGGTGGAGGGCTTCCAGGTGCACCTGGGCGGGGCGCTCGGCCTGGAGGCGGGCTTCGGCCGCAAGGTCCGCGGTCTGAAGGTCACGTCGGAGGAACTGCCGGACTACGTGGAGCGGGTGCTCAAGCGCTACCAGGCCGAACGCGCGGACGGCGAGCGGTTCGCCGTCTGGGCCGCCCGGGCCTCCGAGGAGGCGCTGTCGTGAGCGAGCGTGCCGCGCCGTTCTACTGCCCCTACTGCGGTGACGAGGACCTGCGCCCCAGCGAGGAGGGACACGGAGCCTGGGAATGCGGGGCCTGCAACCGGGCCTTCCAGCTCAAGTTCCTCGGGCTGCTCGCCCGGGGACTGCGGCGATCCGACGACGGAGGGGACGGGCAGATATGACGGCCACGCGAGCAGGGCGTACGAACGACGAGTTGCAGCGACTGGCCGAGCAGGCCGGACGTGAGCTGGAGGAGGCGTCCGCGCCGGAGATCCTCCGCTGGGCGGTGGACACCTTCGGCGAGCGGTTCTGCGTCACCTCCTCCATGGAGGACGCGGTGGTCGCCCACCTCGCCTCGCGGGTGCGGCCGGGCGTGGACGTGGTGTTCCTGGACACCGGCTACCACTTCCCGGAGACCATCGGCACCCGGGACGCGGTGGCGGCCGTGATGGACGTCAACGTCATCACGCTCACCCCCGCCCGGACGGTGGCCGAACAGGACGCCGAGCACGGCCCGAAGCTGCACGACCGCGACCCCGACCTGTGCTGCGCGCTGCGCAAGGTCCAGCCGCTGGAAGCGGGATTGACGGACTATCAGGCGTGGGCGACCGGACTGCGCCGGGACGAGTCCCCGACCCGGGCGAACACCCCCGTCGTCGGCTGGGACGCCCGGCGCGGCAAGGTCAAGGTCTCCCCCATCGCCCGCTGGACCCAGGACGACGTGGACGCCTACGTCACCGAACACGGCGTCCTGACCAACCCGTTGCTGATGGACGGCTACGCCTCCGTCGGCTGCGCCCCCTGCACCCGCCGGGTCCTCGAGGGCGAGGACGCGCGCGCCGGACGCTGGGCCGGGCGGGCCAAGACCGAGTGCGGACTGCACGGATGACGACCGAACCGACTCAGGAGCGACACGTGACGAGCGGAGCCACCGTCTGGCTCACCGGTCTGCCGAGCGCGGGCAAGACCACCATCGCCACCGAACTGGCCGGGGCGCTGCGCGCCGGGGGACACCGGGTGGAGGTGCTCGACGGCGACGAGATCCGCGAGTTCGTCTCCGCCGGGCTCGGCTTCAGCCGCGAGGACCGGCACACCAACGTCCAGCGCATCGGCTTCGTCGCCGAACTGCTCGCCCGCAACGGCGTGCTGGTGCTGGTGCCGGTGATCGCGCCCTACGCGGACAGCCGCGAGGCGGTGCGCAAGCGGCACGCCGAGAACGGCACGCCCTATCTGGAGGTGCATGTGGCGACCCCGGTCGAGGTGTGCGGCGAGCGGGACGTGAAGGGGCTGTACGCCCGGCAGGCCGCCGGGGAGCTGACCGGGCTGACCGGTGTGGACGACCCGTACGAGGCGCCCGAGGCGCCGGACCTGCGGATCGAGACCCAGGAGCAGAGCGTGCCGGAGTCCGCGGCCGCGGTGCGCGCGCTGCTCGGCGAGAGGGGACTGGCATGACGACCGTCGCCAAGGTCACGGGCGGCGACGAGGGCACGGACAGCCCGTACGCCCTCTCGCACCTGGACGCGCTGGAGTCCGAGGCGGTGCACATCTTCCGCGAGGTGGCGGGCGAGTTCGAGAACCCGGTGATCCTGTTCTCCGGGGGCAAGGACTCCATCGTCATGCTCCATCTCGCGCTGAAGGCGTTCGCCCCGGCAGCGGTGCCCTTCGCGTTGCTCCATGTGGACACCGGACACAACTTCCCCGAGGTGCTGGAGTACCGGGACCGTGTGGTTGCCGCACATGGGCTGCGGCTCCATGTGGCCTCCGTCCAGGACTACATCGACCGGGGTGTGCTCAAGGAGCGCCCGGACGGCACCCGCAACCCGCTCCAGACGCTGCCGCTGACCGAGAAGATCCGCAGCGCGAAGTTCGACGCGGTCTTCGGCGGCGGCCGCCGGGACGAGGAGAAGGCCCGGGCCAAGGAGCGGGTGTTCTCGCTGCGGGACGAGTTCTCGCAGTGGAACCCGCGCCGCCAGCGCCCGGAGCTGTGGAACCTGTACAACGGCCGGCACGCGCCGGGCGAACACGTCCGGGTCTTCCCGCTGTCCAACTGGACCGAGCTGGACGTGTGGCAGTACATCGCACGCGAGGAGATCGTGCTGCCGGAGATCTACTTCGCGCACGAGCGCGAGGTGTTCCGGCGCGACGGCATGTGGCTGACGGCGGGCGACTGGGGCGGCCCGAGGGACGACGAGTCCGTGGAGCGGCGCCTGATCCGCTACCGGACGGTCGGGGACATGTCCTGCACGGGCGCGGTCGAGTCCGACGCGGCCACGCTGGACGCGGTGATCGCGGAGATCGCCGCCTCCCGGCTGACCGAGCGCGGCGCGACCCGCGCCGACGACCGGCTCTCCGAGGCCGCGATGGAAGACCGCAAGCGGGAGGGGTACTTCTAGCCATGAGCACGATCACGACCGAGGCGCTCTCGGCCACCACCCTGCTGCGGTTCGCCACCGCCGGCTCCGTCGACGACGGCAAGTCCACGCTCGTCGGACGGCTGCTGCACGACTCCAAGTCCGTCCTCGCCGACCAGCTGGAGGCCGTGCAGCGGGTGTCGGTGAGCCGTGGCCAGGAGGCGCCCGACCTGGCGCTGCTCACCGACGGGCTGCGCGCCGAGCGGGAGCAGGGCATCACCATCGACGTGGCGTACCGCTACTTCGCGACCCCGCGCCGCCGGTTCATCCTGGCCGACACGCCGGGCCATGTGGAGTACACCCGCAACATGGTGACCGGCGCGTCCACCGCCGAGCTGACGGTGATCCTGGTCGACGCGCGCAACGGCGTGGTCGAGCAGACCCGCCGGCACGCCGCCATCGCCGCGCTGCTGCGGGTGCCGCACGTGGTGCTGGCCGTGAACAAGATGGACCTGGTGGACTACGCGGAGCCGGTCTTCGCCAAGATCGCCGAGGAGTTCACGGCGTACGCGACCGAGCTGGGCGTGCCCGAGGTGACCGCGATCCCGATCTCGGCGCTGGCCGGGGACAACGTGGTGGAGCCGTCCGCCCGCATGGACTGGTACGGCGGCCCGACCGTCCTGGAGCACCTGGAGACGGTGCCGGTCAGCCACGACCTGGCGCACTGCCACGCCCGTCTCCCGGTGCAGTACGTGATCCGCCCGCAGACCGCCGAGCACCCCGACTACCGGGGCTACGCGGGCCAGATCGCAGCGGGCACCTTCCGGGTGGGCGACGAGGTCGCGGTGCTGCCGTCCGGGCGCACGACCCGGATCGCGGGGATCGATCTGCTCGGGGTGCCGGTGGACGTGGCGTGGACGACGCAGTCGGTGACCGTGCTCCTGGAGGACGACATCGACGTCTCGCGCGGCGATCTGATCGTCCCGGTGAAGGACGCGCCCGAGGTCACGCGGGACGTGGAGGCGACGGTGTGCCATGTCGCGGACCAGCCGCTGACCGTCGGGCACCGGGTGCTGCTCAAGCACGGCACCCGTACGGTCAAGGCGATCGTGAAGGACATCCCGTCCCGGCTCACCCTGGCCGACCTCTCGCTGCACCCGCACCCGGAGCGGCTGGTGGCCAACGACATCGGCCGGGTCACGGTCCGCACGGCCGAGCCGCTGCCGGTGGACTCCTACGCCGACTCGCGCCGTACGGGCTCCTTCATCCTGATCGACCCGAGCGACGGCACCACGCTGACCGCCGGCATGGTCGGCGAGTCGTTCGCGTCCCCGGAGCCCGTCAAGGACGCGGCCGAGGACGAGGGATGGGACTTCTGACATGAACTCTCCCGATTTCTACTCGACGTTCGCGAAGGAGGGCGGCCGCGTCGGCAGCGGCGCCCTCGGCAGCGGGCAGGGCGGGGTCGCGCGATGTGCGCGCTGACGTACGCGCACCGCTCGCGCGCCCTGACCCCCCACCCGGACCCGTCCCGGCACAGACGAAAACCCCATGCCGAACTCCCGGCCACGGACTGACAGTTCCGTGACCGCCGGGCCGACGAGAGGAACAGCCTCCCGTGCCTGCCACTCGCGTACCGCTCCCCCGCCGGGTCCTCCCCGTGCTCGCCGTCCTTCCCCTGGTGGCCCTCGCCGCCTGCGGTTACGGCTCCGAGGCCGCCAAGGACGACTCCGCCCAGAAGGTCGCCGCCGGGGCGAAGAAGATCGACGGTCTCGACACCGTGAAGATCGGCTACTTCGGCAACCTCACCCACGCGACCGCCCTGGTGGGCCGGGACCGGGGTACCTTCCAGAAGGAACTGGGCGCCACCAAGGCCCAGTACGCCACCTTCAACGCGGGCCCCTCCGAGATCGAGGCGCTCAACTCGGGCTCCATCGACATCGGCTGGATCGGCCCGTCCCCCGCGATCAACGGCTGGACCAAGTCCGGCGGCAAGTCCCTGAAGATCGTCGGCGGTTCGGCGTCCGGCGGGGTCAAGCTGGTCGTGAACCCGAAGAAGGTCAAGTCCCTCAAGGACGTCAAGGGCAAGAAGATCGCCACCCCGCAGTTGGGCAACACCCAGGACGTGGCGTTCCTCAACTGGGCGGCGGAGCAGGGCTGGAAGGTCGACGCGCAGAGCGGCAAGGGCGACGTCACCGTGGTCCGCAGCGACAACAAGGTGACCCCGGACGCCTTCAAGAACGGCTCGATCGACGGCGCCTGGGTGCCGGAGCCGACCGCGTCGAAGCTGGTCGCGGAGGGCGGCAAGGTGCTGCTCGACGAGTCCGACCTGTGGCCGGACAAGAAGTTCGTGATCACCAACATCATCGTGTCGCAGAAGTTCCTCAAGGCCCACCCGAAGGCCGTCGAGGCGGTCCTGCGGGCCTCGGTGCGCACCAACAAGTGGATCAACGCCCACCCGGACGAGGCGAAGGCGGCGGCGAACAAGCAGTTGGAGGCCGACTCCGGCAAGGCGCTGCCCGCCGACGTGCTCGACCCGGCCTGGAAGTCGATCCAGGTCACCGACGACCCGCTGGCGGCCACCCTGAACACCGAGGCCGACCACGCGGTCAAGGCGGGTCTGCTGGAGAAGCCCGCCCTCAAGGGGATCTACGACCTGACGATCCTCAACAAGGTCCTGGGCGCCGAGGGCGAGCCCAAGGTCGACGCCGCCGGTCTCGGCACGAGCTGACCCGGAACCCGACGATTCCCAGGAGGTGACGACCATGGCCACCACGCTCGCCAAGGCCGGACCGGCGACCGAGTACGCCGCCCGCCTCGAGCACGTATCGAAGTCCTTCGACGGCCCCGGCGGGCAGCAGCCCGTCCTCGACGACATCAGCCTCGACGTCGCGCCGGGCGAGTTCGTCACCCTCCTGGGAGCCTCGGGCTGCGGCAAGTCCACGCTGCTGAACCTGGTGGCGGGCCTGGACCGGCCCACCACCGGGTCCATCGCGACGGACGGCCGCCCCGCCCTGATGTTCCAGGAGCACGCGCTCTTCCCCTGGCTCACGGCGGGCAAGAACATCGAACTCGCCCTGAAACTGCGGGGCGTCGCGAAGTCCGACCGGCGTACCCGCGCCGAGGAGCTGCTCGGTCTGGTGCGGCTGAACGGCGCGTACGGCAAGCGCGTGCACGAGCTGTCCGGCGGTATGCGCCAGCGGGTGGCGCTCGCCCGTGCGCTGGCGCAGGAGAGCGGTCTGCTGCTGATGGACGAGCCGTTCGCCGCGCTCGACGCCATCACGCGGGACGTGCTGCACGACGAGCTGACCCGCATCTGGGCGGAGACCGGCCTGTCGGTGCTGTTCGTGACGCACAACGTGCGCGAGGCGGTACGGCTCGCGCAGCGCGTGGTGCTGCTGTCCTCACGCCCCGGCCGGGTGGCCCGCGAGTGGACGGTGGACATCCCGCAGCCGCGCCGCATCGAGGACGCCCCCGTGGCGGAGCTGTCCCTGGAGATCACCGAAGTACTGCGGGGGGAGATCAGCCGCCATGGCAGGCACTGAGACCACGACGACCACCCCCGAGCCCACGTCCACCGCCGACGGCGGAGTGGAGGCGGGTCTGGACGCGCTGGAGACGGCGTCCCCCGGCCGGCCGCCGCTGCGCCGGACCCTGACCGCCAAGGTGCTGCCGCCCCTCACCGCGGTGCTGCTGGTCCTGGTGGTGTGGCAGGCGCTGGTGACCTTCAAGGTCGTCGACGACCCGACCAAGCTGCCTCCGCCGTCGGCGGTGTGGCACGTCGTCCAGCACGACTGGCTGGAGGGCAAGCTCCTCGGCTACATCTGGACCAGCGTCTCGCGCGGTCTGCTCGGCTTCCTCCTCGCCCTGGTCATCGGCACCCCGCTGGGGCTGCTGGTGGCGCGGGTGGGCTTCGTCCGGGCGGCCATCGGCCCGATCCTGTCCGGGCTCCAGTCGCTGCCCTCGGTGGCCTGGGTGCCGCCCGCCGTGATGTGGCTGGGCCTGAACAACTCGATGATGTACGCCGTGATCCTGCTCGGCGCGGTCCCCTCCATCGCCAACGGCCTGGTGTCCGGGGTGGACCAGGTGCCCCCGCTGTTCCTGCGGGCGGGCCGCACCATGGGCGCCTCGGGACTGCGCGGTGTCCGGCACGTCCTGCTGCCCGCCGCCCTGCCCGGCTACGTCGCCGGGATGAAGCAGGGCTGGGCGTTCGCGTGGCGCTCGCTCATGGCGGCGGAGATCATCGCGTCCTTCCCCGATCTGGGCGTCGGTCTCGGCCAGTTGCTGGAGAACGGTCGCAACGCCCTCGACATGGCCATGGTGTTCGAGGCCATCCTGCTGATCCTGTTCGTCGGTATCGCGATCGACCTGCTGCTCTTCAGTCCGCTGGAGCGGTGGGTGCTGCGCAGCCGCGGCCTGCTGGTGAAGAGCTGAAGTCCCATGTTCCACACGCCCGTTCTCCTCGTCGTCGCCCACGGCAGCCGCGATCCGCGGCACGCCGCGACCGTCCGCGCGCTGGTCGCGCGAGTCCGTGCGCTGCGGCCCGGTCTGCACGTGGAGACGGGCTTCCTGGACTTCGACGCCCCTTCCGCGAGCGAGGTGCTGGAGTCGCTGGCCGCGCGCGGGGTGCGGGACGTGGTGGCCCAGCCCCTGCTGCTGACCCGCGCCTTCCACGCGAAGGCGGACATCCCGGCCGTCCTGCGGGAGGCACCGCCGGGTCTGCGGATCCGCCAGGCCGAGGTGCTCGGCCCGTCGCCGCTGCTGATCGGGGCGCTGGAGCGCCGTCTGTACGAGGCGGGTGTCCGGCGCGCCGACCGGGCGGCGACCGGGGTGGTACTGGCCTCGGCCGGGTCCTCGGACCCGGAGGCGCTCGCGGTGATCGACGGCATGGCGCGGGAGTGGCGGCGCACCGGCTGGGGGGCCGTGCGGCCGGCGTACGCCTCCGCCGCTCTGCCGCGCACCGAGGACGCGGTCCGGGAGCTGCGCGCGCTCGGCTGCGAGCGGGTCGCGGTCGCGCCGTACGTGCTGGCCCCCGGCTTCCTCCCCGACCGCATCGCGCGGGGTGCGGCCGAGGCGGACGTGCTGGCCGACGTGCTGGGCCCGGCGCCGGAGGTGGCGCGCGTGCTGCTGGAGCGTTACGCCTGGGCGGCCGCCTCGCTCCCGGCGCCGGTGGGGGTCTGAGCGGGCGCCCCGGCGGTCAGAGCTTGAGCCCGTTGATGAGCCGCTGGGTGTAGGTGAGGCTGCCGGTGCCCGCTCCGGCGCCGATGCTGACCGCCTCCAGGGCGGAGCGGATCCGGCCGCGGTTGGGCGGCAGCCCGTCCTCGGCCGAGAGCGCCAGCTCGGCCTGGATCGACTCGCCGTAGCCGACGAGCGCCGGATACTCCGCGTGCAGCGCGGCGGTGAGTCCTTCGGCCAACTCGATCAGGGTCTCCAGTTCGAGCCATCCCCGGGCCGCCGCCTCGTATGCGTACCCGCCGGGCGCGTTGCCGTGCTGGTCGTACGTGCTCAAGACCTGTCCTCACTCCTGATCCGGGACCGTAGGCCGACGGTATCGGGACGGCGGGTGCCCGTGCGGGTTCCGGCCACGGGATCGGGGGCCGGAAACAGGGGAGGAGCAGGCCGGAAACCGATCCCCCCGTCACCGTGCGCCATGTGTCCAGCGGCTTTCGGTGGCCGTTCCCACCTTTCACTCTCGTACCGTGACGCCGGGACGTCGACTATCGGCCAAGTTCATTCCGCAGGCGTGGGGTTGACATCTCGGTCTCTGACGTGCTCGCTCCGACGCGGCCCGCTCACTGCGCCGTCAGCTCCACCAGCTTGCGCACGGTGTTCCAGTTCCGGGAGGTGGCGATCAGCCCCTTGGTGACGCGCGGCCGGGCCAGCACCTCGGCAAGCTTGCTGCGGCCGAGGCCGTCCGGGGCGTAGAGGTACAGGCAGCGGTCGCCGAGGCGGAAGTCCTCGGGGAGGTGAGCGGCTCGGTCGATCCCCGAGAAGCGGTCGGCGGTGACCGGCTCGGAGAAGTAGGTGAGATGGAGCTGCTTGGGGGCGAGTTGGTCCGCCGGGAAGGGACAGGCGTCGGCCACGGCGCTCAGGTAGGCGTGGTCGCGCACGATCACCTCGACCCAGAAGCCGAAGTGTTCGTGGATGGCCTTGCTCAACTCGGCTGCCAGCGTTGCCTCGTCACGGCTCTCGGTGCTGAACACCGCCTGGCCGCTCTGGAGATGGGTCCGTACGCCGTCGTGGCCGAGGCCGGTCAGGAGAGTGCGCAGGTCGGCCATCGGGACCTTCTTGGCGCCCCCGACGTTGATGCCGCGCAGCAGCGCCGCGTAGGTCGTCGTCATCCGCCCACCGTAAAGGGCCGTCGTGCCCCGTGGGGGTGGGCACGACGGCCGTGGACCGGCAGGACCGGTACGTCGGAACTCTCGCGGATCGAGCGGGCCCGGATCAACTCCTACACGCGGCTGTGACTTGTTCAACAAGTTTTCGTCCCCGCAAAGTGGATCTACGAAGGGCGGATCGGACACCGCGTCAGCGCTGGTAGCGGGCGAGAACGAGGTTGCCGTCCCGTTCCAGCCGGCGACGCAGTTCGAAGAGGCTTATCGAACCGGAGTAGTACTCCTGGTAGGCCGGGGTGGCCACCTTGTCCTTCCACTCCGGGTAGCCGCGCACCGACTGCGCCGGGGCGGGCCTGAGGTGGGCGGCGAGGGCGGTGCCGGTGGCCCAGCCGTTCTTCCGGGTGTGCAGGGCGGGGTCCTTCAGGGCCTGGGTGCCGGTGGGCAGCATCCAGTCGCCGAGGGCGAGGCGGACCATGTTGCGCGGGCGCAGCAGGAAGTCGAGGAAGGCGGCCGCCTCCTTCTTGTGCGGGCAGTCGGCGGCGATGGAGAGGGTCTGCGGGCTGACGCCCTGGGTGAGCCCGTCGGCCCCGGCGGGCGCGGGCAGCACCTCCCAGTCGAAGCCCTTGGGGGCCTGGAGTGCGACCTGCTGGCGGTAGGAGAAGCCGAGCGGGACCATGGCGTACTTGCCGCCGAAGAGGCCGGGAAGGGTGTCGGAGCCGCCGCTGCCCAGGGTCGAGGCGGGGGCGCTGTGGTCGACGGCGACCTGGTCGTGGACGGTGCGCGGCACGACGGCGTCACCGGCCCCGAACCGCACGCTCACCTTCCCGTCCGCGCCCCGGTGGAAGAGGCGCCCTCCCGCGGAGAGGGAGAGGTTGAGCGTCGCGGAGACGGGCTCCTTGAGGGGCCAGGCCACGCCGTAGGTGCCGGACCCGCTGAGCTTCTTGGTGACCGCCCTGAACTCCGCCCAGGTCCACGGGTGTTCCGGAGTCGGCACGCGCACCTTTGCCGCACGCAGCCGCTTCGCGTCGGCGATGAGCACCCTCGGCTCCTGGAGGAAGGGCACGCCGTAGAGACCGTCCCCGAAGCGTGCCGTGTCCCAACTGCTCCCCGGGATGTCGGACTTGAGGCGGGAGGACAGCAGTCCGGTGAGGTCCGCGAGGTAGCCGCCGTGGGC
This sequence comes from Streptomyces sp. NPDC005004, assembly GCF_053600675.1. Classification (NCBI taxonomy): domain Bacteria; kingdom Bacillati; phylum Actinomycetota; class Actinomycetes; order Kitasatosporales; family Streptomycetaceae; genus Streptomyces; species Streptomyces sp. NPDC005004. Next base: position 56,912 of record NZ_JBSGAH010000003.1, on the reverse strand, counting down.
GAAGTCGGCCAGGTCGTCGGAGGCGTCGTGGATGACGTCGGGGGCCTCGCCGCCCTCGAAGGAGGTGAGCAACTGGTCGTGGACCGAGTCCCAACTGCCCTGGACGTACTCGACCTTCACGCGGGTGTGACGCGCGTTCCACTCCCGGACCAGTTCCTTCGTGGCGGCCACGGACTCGGGCTGCCAGGCGAGGGACTGGAAGCGCAGCACGATCCCGCCGTCGCCGCCGGACCGGCCGGAGGAGCAGCCCGCGAGCAGCAGGAGGAGCACGACGGCGGCCGCGGCGATCCTGGTACGCGTCGGCATCAGCTCTTCACCGCCCCGGCGAGCAGACCGCCCGAGAGCCGCTTCTGGACCAGCGCGAAGAAGACCAGGGAGGGCAGGGTGGCGAGGAAGGACGCGGCGGCGAGCGGCCCGAGGTCCGCGACGCCCTCGGCGCCGATGAAGTGGGTGAGCACGACCGGCAGGGTCTGTTTGCCGGGGCTCTTGAGCAGGACGAGCGCGAAGAAGAACTCGTTCCAGGCGGTGACGAACGCGAAGAGCGCCGTCGCCACGATGCCCGGCGCGAGCAGCGGCGCCGTCACCGACACCAGCGTCCGCACCCGCCCGGCGCCGTCCACCGCCGCCGCCTCCTCCAGCTCGACCGGCACGGAACGCATCTGCCCGACCAGCAGCCACAGCGCGAACGGCAGCGACCACACCACGTAGACCAGCACGAGCCCGGGCGCCGAGTCGATCAGCCGCACCTTCCTGAGCACCAGGAACAGCGGGATGATCAGCAGCACGAAGGGGAACGCCTGGCTGACCACCACCCATCCGGTGGCCGCGCGGGAGAGCAGCCCGGGGCGCCGGGCGATCACGTACGCCATCGGGGTGGCGATCAGTACGGCGGCGACGGCGGTCGCGAGCGCCACCAGCAGGGAGGTCGACGCCGCGTGCGCCAGTGGCTGTTCGTCCAGGGCGCGGCGGAAGTTGGCCAGGGTGGGATGGCGCGGGATCCAGGTGGGGTGCAGAGAGGCCAGTTCGCGCGGCGGCTTGAAGGCGGTGGAGAGCAGCCAGAGCAGTGGGAAGGCCAGGAAGACCAGATAGGCGAGCAGGGCCGCGTACTGGGCGGCGCGCGCGGCGGGGCGGGTCCTCACCGGTCCTCGCCCCCGCGCAGCCGTCCGGCGAGGAACACCGCGAGCAGGACCGAGATCACCGCGACCATCACGCATCCCATCGCCGCCGCGTAGCCGAACTGGCCATAGCGGAACGCCTCTTCGTAGGCGAACAGCATGGGCAGCCGGGTGCGGCCGCCCGGTCCGCCGCCGGTGAGGACGTAGACCAGGGCGAAGGCGTTGAAGTTCCAGATCAGGTTGAGGGACGTGACGGCGAGGGCGACGGGTCTGAGCGCGGGCCAGGTGACCGCGCGGAAGCGGCGCCAGGCGCCCGCGCCGTCCACCGCGGCCGCCTCGCGCAGTTCGCGGGGCACGTTCTGCAGTCCGGCGAGCAGGGCGACGGTGGTGCGGGGCATCCCGGCCCAGACGCCGACGACGACGACGGCGGGCAGCGCGGTGGTGAGGGTGCCGAGCCAGTCCCGGCCGGCGCCGAGACCGAGGTCGCGCAGCGTCTCGTTGAGGACGCCCGCGTCCGGGTTGTAGACCAGGCGCCACATGACGCCGACGACGACCTCGGGCATGGCCCAGGGGACGATCGCGAGGGCGCGGGCGAGGCGGCGCAGCCGCAGGTCCTGGTCGAGGAGCAGGGCGAGGCCGAGTGCCAGCAGGAACTGGGGGACGGTGACCCCGACGGCCCACAGCAGACCGATGCGGAAGGACTCCCAGAACAGGGTGTCGTGCAGCAGGTCCTGGAAGTTGAGGACGCCGGTCCAGCGGGTGGCGGCGGTGCGGCCGGACTGCGCGTCGGTGAAGGCGAGCAGGATGCCGTAGAGCAACGGGCCGACGCTGAGCACGAGGATCGGGATCAGGGCGGGCAGCACCAGGAACCAGGCGCCGTGGTCGCGGGCGGGCGCGGGGCGCGTGCCCGGCCGTGCGGCCGCCTCGGCCACCGTCGTCATGGCATCAGCCCCCGTCAGCCCCTTTGCCCCCAGGATTGGCGTGTTCATGGTTGCGAAGGGCCGCCATCGCGTCAAGGGACCGCGCACACGGCCCGACCTGTGCGAATGCGAGACTGACCGGAGACCGGGGCGCAGGGCACCCGGCACGGACGTGGGAACGGGACACGGAGGCGGACGATGGACGAGGCGCGGGCGCGGGACGTACTGGCCGCGGCGAAGGTGCTGCCCGGCCCGGCGCGGGACGCGCGGCTCCTCGCCCTCGGCGAGAACGCCGTCTTCGCGTCCGGCGACCTCGTGGTCAAGGTCGGCCGGGACGAGAGCCTGCTGGAGCGCGCCAGGCGCGAGCTGGCCGTCGCGGGCTGGCTGGCCGGGGAGCGCGTGCCGGCGGTGCGCGCGGCCGAGCCCGAGCCGCTGCTCGTGGAAGGCCACCCGGTGACCGTGTGGCACCGGCTGCCCGACGCCGTACGCCCGGCCGAGCCCGAGGATCTGGCGCGGCTGCTGCGGATCGTGCACGCGCTGCCCGCGCCGCCCATCGCGCTGCCGCCCCGCGAGCTGCTGGGCGGGGTGGAGCGCTGGCTGCGGCTCGCGGGCGACGCGATCGACCCGGCGGACGCGGAGTATCTGCGGGCGCGGCGCGACGGCTTCGCCCCGGCGGCGGCCGCGCTGACGCCGCGTCTGACGCCCGGGCCGATCCACGGCGACGCCCTGCCGCGCAATGTGCACATCGGCCCCGACGGACCGGTCCTGGTCGACCTGGAGACCTTCTCCGCCGACCTGCGCGAGCACGACCTCGTGGTGATGGCCCTCTCCCGCGACCGCTACGGCCTGCCCGCCGGGAAGTACGACGCCTTCACGGAGGCGTACGGCTGGGACGTGCGCGCGTGGGAGGGCTGCTCGGTGCTGCGCGGAGCCCGTGAGACCGCGAGCTGCGCCTGGGTGGCCCAGCACGCGCCCGCCAACCCCAAGGCGCTGGCGGAGTTCGAGCGCCGGGTGGCGTCGCTGCGGGACGGGGACGAGTCGGTGCGCTGGTACCCCTTCTGAGCCCGGGGCTCCAGCAGGCGTCTCAGACCCGCTCCGCCGCCAGTTCCCGCACCGGCCAGGTCCCGTCCACCACGGCCTCCGGGTCGCCCTTGCGGCGCAGGAATCTCTGGAAGTCGGCCGCCCAGGCCGCGTACCACTCGATCTGGCGCCGGTGCAGCTCGGCCGGGCCGAGCGCGGCGATCTTCGGGTGCCGCTCGGCTATCGCCACGGCGAGCCGGGCGGCGGCGAGGGCATCGGCCGAGGCGTCGTGGGCGGCGGTGAGGACTATGCCGTACTCGGCGCAGACCGCCTCCAGGTTGCGCTTGCCGCGGCGGTAGCGGTCCACCCAGCGGTCGATCGTGTACGGGTCGACCACCGGGCCCAGGGGCTCGCCCCCGAGCCGCTCGGACAGCGACGGCAGACCGTGGCGGCGCAGTTCGGCCGAGAGCAGGGTGAGGTCGAAGGCGGCGTTGTAGGCGACGACCGGGGCACCGGACTGCCAGGAGGAGACGAGGGCGGACGCGACGGCGTCGGCGACCTCGTCGGCCGGACGCCCCTCGGCGGTCGCGCGCTCGTTGGTGACGCCGTGCACGGCGACCGCGTCCGCCGGGATCTCCACGCCCGGGTCCGCGAGCCATTCCCGGTGGCCGAGGAGTTCGCCCGCGCCGACCTCCAGGACGGAGGCCGTGACGATGCGTGCCTCCTGCGGGTCGGTTCCGGTCGTCTCCAGGTCGAAAGCGGTCAGCGTCTGCCGGTGCCAGGTCATGGGTGGTCCCCCTTTTCGTGGTGGTGCGTTCCCCCAGTGGCCTCCACCATGGCACGCGGCACTGACAGCCCGGGGTGGGCCCCCGCCCCACGAGGGGACGATTCAGGACACCGGGCGCGAATCTGCCCAAGCCAGGTCGAATTCCTCGCGATAGGTGGGAAAGAGACCGGCTTCGCCCACCTGGTCCGGGCGGACCACCCGGCTGCCACCCCGCAGCACCAGCACCGGCGACTCCATGCCGCGCGCCCCGCGCAGGTAGGACTGCACCACGGCGACCCCGTCCGCGCCGTCGCCGTCCACCAGGTAGGCGGTGAAGCGCGGTGTCTCGTCGTACACCTGGATCTCGAAGGCGCCGGGGTCGCGCAGCCGGGAGCGGACCCGGCGCATGTGCAGGATGTTCATCTCGACCGAGCGGCTCAACTCGCCGCGCTTCATGCCGAGTTCCCGCTCACGACGCTTGACCGCGCTGGAGGCCGGGTTGAGGAAGAGCAGCCGTACCCGGCAGCCGGTCTCCGCGAGCCGGACCAGGCGGCGTCCGGAGAAGTTCTGCACGAGCAGGTTGAGCCCGATGCCGATGGCGTCCAGGCGGCGGGCCCCGCCGAAGAGGTCCTCGGCCGGGAACTGCCGCATCAGCCGCACCCGGTCGGGGTGGACGGCCACCACGTCCGCGTACCGGTCGCCGACCAGGTCCTCGACCGCGTCCACCCGGAGGCGGCCCGCCGAGGGCACGTCGCCGCCCGCGCCGAGCAGTTCGAGGAGCCGGGCCGAGGCGCGCTCCGCCTGACCGAGGACCGCCTCGGACAGGGCGCGGTTGCGGGAGACGACGTTGCGCGTCACCTCCAGCTCGTCCAGGGCGAGTTCGAGGTCGCGGCGTTCGTCGAAGTACGGCTCGAAGCAGGGCCAGTGCTGCACCATCAGCTCGCGCAACTGGGGCAACGTCAGGAAACTGAGCACGTTGTCGTCGGCCGGGTCGAGCAAGTAGCCCTTGCGGCGGCTGACTTCACGCACCGCGACGGCCCGCTGCACCCATTCCTGTCCGGCGGGTCCGGCGGCGGCCACCACCCAGTCGTCGCCGTGGACGGGCTCGTAGACCGGGCGCAGCACGGCGGCCACGACGGCGCGCAGCCGCTGTTCGACGAGGTTCAGCCAGATGTAGGCCCGGCCGGCCCGCTGGGCGCGGGTACGCACCTCCAGCCAGGCGCTCGCGTCCCAGTCCAGTTCCGGTCCGATCGACCCCGCGTCCATCGGCCGTGCCAGGGACACCGCGCCGGGCGGGACGTCCGTGGAGCTCCCCTCGTGACCCTCGCCACCAGGGGGCAGCTCCAGCCCTCCCGACCCCACCCTGCACCGCCTTCCGTCCCCCGGACCTTCCCCGTCCCAACGATCAAGGAAGGGTACTCCGGGAGCGGTGGGCGGTGCAGCCGGATGGACAGGTCGGTTTCCCAACTTCCGGTCGGGCAGTGGCCGTTCCGCGCGGCGCGGGTGGCGGGAGTGAGCGGATTCATAGCGGTGAACGCGCCGCGGCGGGCGCGTCCGCGCAGGTGCGGGCGCTGCCGGAGCGTCCTCGCGCCGGGGGCGACACGACGGAAACCCGTGTTGACCCCGGACCGTTTCCCGGCCGATATCCGACCGGCTCGCAACCGAGGCGCCATGGGAGCGCCAGACGGGGTAGTCCTCTGAGGGTTCCTCACTTTCGGGGAGACTCGCCGCCGACGCGCCCCCAGCGGGGCCGCCCACCTGAAAGAGTCGTGTCCATGCAGGTCTGGCCTGGAGAGGCGTATCCACTCGGTGCCACCTATGACGGCGCCGGAACCAACTTCGCGGTCTTCACGGAGGCCGCGGACCGAGTAGAGCTGTGTCTGCTGCACGACGACGGCTCCGAGACGGCGGTGGAACTGCGGGAGAGCGACGCGTTCGTGCGGCACGCGTACGTCCCCGGCATCATGCCGGGCCAGCGCTACGGCTTCCGTGTCCACGGTCCCTACGAGCCCGAGCGCGGGCTGCGCTGCAACTCGGCCAAGCTGCTGCTCGACCCGTACGCCAAGGCGGTCAGCGGGGCGGTCCGGTGGGGCGAGGAGGTGTACGGCTATCACTTCGACGCCCCCGACCAGCGCAACGACCTCGACTCGGCGCCGCACACCATGGCCTCGGTGGTGATCAACCCGTACTTCGACTGGGGCGACGACCGTCCGCCGCGCACCGACTACCACCACACGGTGATCTACGAGGCCCACGTCAAGGGCCTGACCATGCGGCACCCCGGTCTGCCGGAGGAACTGCGCGGCACCTACGCGGCCCTCGCCCACCCGGCGATCATCGAGCATCTGACCAGGCTCGGGGTGACGGCCCTGGAGCTGATGCCGGTCCACCAGTTCGTCAACGACCACCGCCTGGCCGACATGGGCCTGACCAACTACTGGGGTTACAACACCATCGGCTTCTTCGCCCCGCACAACGCCTACGCCTCCTGGGGCGACCGGGGCCAGCAGGTCCTGGAGTTCAAGTCGGCGGTGCGGGCGCTGCACGAGGCGGGCATCGAGGTGATCCTCGACGTGGTCTACAACCACACCGCCGAGGGCAACCACCTGGGACCGACCCTGTCGTTCAAGGGCATCGACAACCCCTCGTACTACCGGCTGACCGAGGACCCGCGCTACTACATGGACACCACGGGCACCGGCAACTCCCTGCTGATGCGCTCCCCGCACGTGCTCCAGCTCATCATGGACTCGCTGCGGTACTGGGTGACCGAGATGCACGTCGACGGCTTCCGCTTCGACCTCGCGGCGACCCTGGCCCGGCAGTTCCACGAGGTGGACCGGCTGTCGTCGTTCTTCGACCTGGTGCAGCAGGACCCGGTGGTCTCCCAGGTGAAACTGATCGCCGAGCCCTGGGACGTGGGCGAGGGCGGCTACCAGGTGGGCAACTTCCCGCCGCTGTGGACGGAGTGGAACGGCAAGTACCGCGACACAGTAAGGGACTTGTGGCGGGGTGAGCCGCGCGCGCTCGCGGAGTTCGGCTCCCGGCTCACCGGTTCCTCCGACCTCTACCAGGACGACGGCCGCCGCCCGCTGGCGTCGGTCAACTTCGTCACCTGTCACGACGGTTTCACCCTGCACGACCTGGTGTCGTACAACGAGAAGCACAACGCGGCCAACGGCGAGGACAACCGGGACGGCGAGAGCCACAACCGGTCCTGGAACTGCGGGGCGGAGGGCGACACCGACGACCCTCAGGTGCGCGAACTGCGCGCCCGGCAGATGCGGAACTTCCTCGCGACACTGATGCTGTCCCAGGGCGTGCCCATGATCAGCCACGGCGACGAGTTCGCCCGCACCCAGCGCGGCAACAACAACGCCTACTGCCAGGACAACGAGCTGTCCTGGGTGGACTGGTCCGACGACGGCGGCCAACTCCTGGAATTCGCGCGGGCGATGGTGTGGCTGCGGCGCGACCACCCAGTGTTCCGGCGGCGCCGCTTCTTCCACGGCCGCCCGGTGGAGGGCACCCACGACGAGCTGTCGGACGTCGCCTGGTTCACCCCCGAGGGCGAGGAGATGACCCAGCGGGACTGGGACTCGGCGCCCGCGTCCGCGCTGACCGTGTTCCTCAACGGCAACGCGATCTCCGAGCCGGGGCCGCGGGGGGAGCGGATCTCGGACGACTCGTTCCTGCTGATGTTCAACGCCTCCCCCGAGCCGCTGGACTTCCTGGTCCCCGCCGACCACGGCCGGCAGTGGCAGGTGGTGGTCGACACCGCCCGGCCGGAGGGGGTGCCGCCGAACACGGGTCCGAAGGTGGCGGGCGGCGAGCGGATCACCCTGCCGGACCGGAGCATGACCGTGCTGCAACGGCCCGCCTGAGGGGACCAGGGCGGTCCGCGCGGGCGCATGGCCGGTCCGCGCGGGTCGCCGCTGGTCCGTACGGGGACCGGTGACACGAAACCGGGCACACGGGGTACGTAGCACTGCATGACTGCTGCCGCGCGACCCCGGCCGGGCGTGCCCACGGCCACCTACCGACTCCAGCTCCAGCCCTCGTTCCCGTTCGCCGCAGCCGAGGCGGCCGTCCCCCATGTGGCGGAACTCGGCGTCTCCCATCTGCATCTCTCCCCGGTCCTGGAGGCCGTGCCGGGGTCCGCCCACGGATACGACGTGGTGGACCCCGGGCGCGTGCGCGAGGAGCTGGGCGGCGAGGCCGGGCTCCGCTCGCTCGCGCACACCGCGCGGGAGCACGGGCTCGGCCTGGTGGTGGACATCGTGCCCAACCACATGGCGATGGCCCCCCGGCACAACCGCGCCCTGTGGGAGGTGCTGCGCGAGGGCCCCGAGTCGCCGTACGCCCGCTGGTTCGACATCGACTGGGAGGTGCGCGGCAACCGCCTGCTGCTGCCCGTGCTGGGCGGCCCGGTCGGCGGCGAGCGGCAGCATCTGGTCGCCGACGGCGACGTGCTGCGCTACCACGACCACGTCTTCCCGCTCCGCGCGGGCACCGAGCACCTTCCGCTGCCGGAGCTGCTCGACGCGCAGTGGTACCGCCCGGTGTGGTGGCGGCTGGCCCGCACCGAGCTGAACTACCGCCGGTTCTTCAGCATCTCGGAGCTGATCGGGGTCCGCGTGGAGGACCCCGAGGTGTTCGACGCGACCCACGGCACGATCCTGCGGCTGCTCGACGAGGGCGTGATCGACGGGCTGCGCGTGGACCACCCGGACGGCCTCGCGGACCCGGACGCCTATCTGGCGCGGCTGCACGAGGCGACCGGCGGGCGCTGGACCGTGGTCGAGAAGATCCTCGCCGACGGCGAACGGCTGCCCTCCTCCTGGCCCGTCGCGGGCACCACCGGCTACGACGCCCTCCGCCACGTCGACGGCCTCTTCACCGATCCCGCCGGAGCCGGTGAACTCCTCGACCACTACCGTGCGTTCGCGATCCCGCAGGCCGACCGGGGCGGCGACTGGGACGCCACCGTGCGCCGGGCCGCCTACAAGGTGCTCACCCACGAGCTGGCCGCCGAGACCGACCGTCTCACCCGCGCCGCCGTCCGCCTCTGCGCCGCCTCCCCCGACCTCGCCCTGCGCGACCGCGCCCCCTGGGCCCTGCGCACGGCCCTGGAGGAACTCCTCGTCCGGCTGCGTGTCTACCGCCCGTACGCCTCCGAGGACGCCACCGCCGTGATCACGAGGGAGGCGGCCGCCGAGGCCCGGCGCGCCTTCGCCGTGGCCGAGGAGGCCGAGGCGGTGGACGTCGTACGGGCGCTGCTGACCGGCGAGGACGACGGCTCGGTCCCCGAACTCACCAAGTTCCGCACCCGGTTCGCCCAGACCGCGTCGGCGCTGCGCGCCAAGTCCGTGGAGGACACGGCCTTCTACCGCTATGTGCCGCTGCTGTCGGTGAACGAGGTCGGCGGCGATCCGGGCCGGCCGGGTGTCTCCCCGGCGGAGTTCCACGCGTACTGTGCGCGCCTGGCCTCCGACTGGCCGGACACCGGCACGGTCGTCACCACGCACGACACCAAGCGCAGCGCCGACGTACGGGCAGCGCTCGCGGTGCTGAGCGAGTGCCCGGGCCGCTGGGCCGCCCTCCTCGCGGACCTGGCCCGCTCCGGCGACCAGGCCCCCGACGGTCAACTCGCCTGGTCCGCCTGGCAGACGGTGTTCGGCCTGGGCCCGGCGGAGGAGGAACGCGTCCGCGAGTACCTCCTGAAGCACGTGCGCGAGGCGGGGCTGTACACGAGCTGGACGGAACGCGAGGCGCCCTACGAGGAGGCGGTCACCGCCTTCGTCTCGGCGGGCCCCTGCGGGCCGCCCGGCGAACGCGTCGCGGCCCTGCGCAAGGCCCTGGACCCCCACATCCGCGCCAACGTCCTCGCCACCGCGCTGGTCCATCTGACGATGCCGGGCGTCCCGGACGTCTACCAGGGCACGGAGGCGGAGTACCGGGCCCTGGTCGACCCGGACAACCGCCGCCCGGCCGCCTTCCCCGCGGAGCTCCCAGGCGAGAAGGGCGCCCTGACGACGGCGGCCCTGCGGCTGCGCGGCCGCCGCCCGGACGCCTTCGGCGGCACGGGCACGTACGCCCCGCTGACCGCCGAGGGCCCGGCCGCCGGCCACTGCCTGGCCTTCTCCCGCTCCGGCGAGGTGATCACGGTGGTGACCCGGCTGTCCCTCCGCCTGGCCGAGTCCGGCGGCTGGCGGCAGACGACCCTCTCCCTGCCCCCGGGCCGCTGGCGGGACGTCCTCACGCCGGACCGGGAGTTCAAGGGCTGCGTACCGGTGGCGGACCTCCTCGGCCCGCTGCCGGTGGCGCTGCTGGAGCGGGCCGAGGACGGAGACGCGGAAGGTCCTTGAGGAGGTCCCGTGGCCGGCGGGTCACGCGTCCAGCGCGAACACCTCACCCGTCTGCGCGGACATGACGCACCCGTTGGAGAAGGTGTGGGTGTACTCGACCCGGTGGCCGTGCCAGAAGCCGGAGGCGTGGGCGGTCACCGGGGCGTAGAGCATCGTGCAGAAGACGTCCTTCGGCGGGATGCGGCCGACGTCGCCTCCTGCGGCGGCGAGCTGGGCACAGGCCTGCGCCGCGTGGGCGATGCCCCGGGGCGGGTCGCACAGCAGGAGGGCGTGGCGGGAGCCGGGCGCCAGGGTCTCGCCCTGGCTGACGGTGAGGTGGAGCCAGTCGCCGGGCAGGGCGGGGCGGGGGGTGGCGGAGACCGGGGAGGCCGCGAGGAGGCCGAGGGCGGCCGTCAGGGCACCGGCCGCCGCTGTCGCACGGGTGAGAGGGGTCATGCCCGGTGCATCGGCACGGCCGGGCGGGTTCCGCAGCGGGGATCACCCGAACGGGAGACGCGGGCACCCGGAGGGGAACACCGGTTCGGTAAGGAGGTGCCCGGCTCGAGAACGCCGGTCCGCGCGCCCTCAGCTCGCCGAGAGGCGGTACATGACCTTCCCGAAGCCGACCTGGTCACCGTCGCGCACCACCGTCGCGCCGAGCACCCGCTGGCCGTTGACCGTGGTGCCGTTGGTGGAGCCGAGGTCGCGCAGGACCCACAGGCCGCCCTGGTGGCGGAGTTCGGCGTGGACGCGGGAGACGGTGTCGTGGTTGAGGCGGAGCCCGTTGGCCGGGTCGCGGCCGATGCGCAGGGGGTGGCCGTGCCCGGGGTGGGGCAGCAGGAGCTTGGGCAGCCGCTCGGCCTGCCAGGCCCTGCGGAGCCGTACGGTGAAGCCGGAGACGGCCTCCACGGTGCCGAACAGGGCGCGGGCGAAGCCGTTTCCGCCCGGCAGGTCGGCGGTGACGGCGGCGAGTTCGGCGTGGCTGCGCGCGGCGAGGACCAGCTCCATGCGCTGCAGGAAGGTGTCGTGTGACATCCGGCCCAGGGCGGCGCCCTCGCGCAGGACCCGCAGCACCTTGTCGCGCTCCGCGTCGGAGATCCGCGCGGCGCGGACAGGGAACTCGAAGGACGACGTCACGCTGCTGATTGTCGGTCAGGCGGCCCGTGGTGTCCAGATCGGGAGCTCCGTGCCCGGCGCGCGCGGGCGGGCTCGTGCGCACTTTCGCGACACCCGCCCGGAAAGCCCTGATCCGACGGCGGATTGATCGCTTTCGCGGCACGATGGACGGACTACCTCACGAGGAGCAGACGAAGGGGAACCGTCCGTGCAGTTCGAGGTGTGGGCACCACAGGCAGAACGGGTCACGCTCCGGTGCGGAGAGGCTCGGCAGACGCTGGCGCGCGATCCGGGGCGCGCGGGATGGTGGAGGGGGGAGGCGGACGCGGCGGACGGCACCCGGTACGGCTTCGCGCTGGACGACGGACCGGAGCTGCCCGATCCCCGCGCGCGCCGCCTGCCGGACGGCCCGGACGGGCTCGGCGCGGTCGTGGACCACGACCGCTACCGGTGGCGGACCCCCTGGACGGGACGCGGGCTGCCGGGCGCGGTGCTCTACGAGCTGCACGTCGGCACCTACACCCCCGAGGGCACCCTCGACGCGGCGGCGGACCGCCTCCCCCATCTCGCAGAACTCGGCGTCACGCACGTGGAGTTGATGCCCTTGTCCTCGTTCCCCGGTGTCCATGGCTGGGGTTACGACGGCGTGGCGCCCTGGGCGGTGCACGAGCCGTACGGCGGCCCCGAGTCGCTGAAGCGGTTCGTGGACCTGGCGCACGAGCTGGGTCTCGGTGTCGTCCTGGACGTCGTGCACAACCACTTGGGCCCGTCGGGCAACCATCTCCCCGCGTTCGGGCCGTACTTCACCGACACCCATCAGACGCCGTGGGGCGCGGCGGTGAACCTGGACGCGCCGGGCTCGGACGAGGTGCGCGCGTACTTCCGGGACAGCGCGCTGGCATGGCTGCGGGACTACCGCCTCGACGGGCTGCGGCTGGACGCCGTGCACGCGCTGCACGACACCCGCGCCCGGCACTTCCTGGAGGAGCTGTCGGAGTCGGTGGACGCGCTGGCCGCCGAGGTGGGCCGGCCGCTGTTCCTGATCGCCGAGTCCGACCTGAACGACCCCCGGTACATCACCCCGCGCGCCGCGAACGGCCTCGGTCTGCACGCCCAGTGGAACGACGACTTCCATCACGCCCTGCACACCGCGCTGACCGGTGAGTCCCAGGGCTACTACGAGGACTTCGCGGCCGCGCCGTTCGCCGCGCTCGCCAAGACGCTGACCGGTGGTTACTTCCACGACGGCACGTACTCCACCTTCCGGGGCCGTCGGCACGGCCGCCCGCTGGACCGCGCCCGCCTCGGCGGACACCGGCTGCTCGGCTACGCCCAGACCCACGACCAGATCGGCAACCGCGCGCAGGGCGACCGGCTTTCGGCCCAGCTCTCCCCCGGTCTGGTGGCCTGCGCGGCGACGCTGACGCTCACCGCGCCGTTCACGCCGATGCTGTTCATGGGCGAGGAGTGGGCGGCGGCCACGCCCTGGCAGTACTTCACCGACCACACCGATCCCGAGCTGGCCGAGGCCGTACGGCGGGGCAGGCGGCGGGAGTTCGCGGCGCACGGCTGGTCCGAGGACGAGGTGCCCGACCCGCAGGACCCGGCGACCAGGGAACGGTCCTGCCTGGACTGGTCGGAGCCGGAGCAGCCGGCACACGCCCGCGTCCTCGACTGGTACCGGCGGCTGATCGCGATCCGCCACGAGTACCCCGACCTCACGAGTCCCGGTCTCGCGGGCACCAACGTGGCCTACGACGAGGACGCCCGCTGGCTGGCGTTCCGGCGCGGGGACGTACGGGTGGCGGTGAACCTGGGCAAGGAGCCGGTGTCCGTCCCGCTCGGCAGCGGGCGCATGGAGGTCCTCGCCGCGTGGGACGAGGTGGAGGCGCCGGGAGAGGACGGGCGGCTGCGGGTGCCGGGCGAGTCCTGCGTGGTGCTGACACGGGTCTGAACGAACCGGTCCCACCGAGGACCCGCGACCTGCCGCGCTCACTCGAACTCGGTGACCCGCTCCAGCAGGATCGGCTCCCAGGCCCGCCGCAGCCGGGCGCGCAGCAGGGCGGGGTCCTCGGCGGTACGGCCGTCGAGGCGGGCGGCGAGCTGGACGAGGGTGTCGCAGCGGGCCAGCCACAGGCCGCGCAGACAGGGGCGGGGCCCGTACCCGGCGAGGGTCGCGGCGCGGACGGCGGCCGGGGCGCCGACGGCGGCGGCGAGCCCGGCGATGTCCTCGGCCGGGTCGCCCACGGCCGCGCCGCCCCAGCCGAGGACGGCGCGGACCCGGCCCTCGGTGCCGACGAGCACCCGCGCGCCGGTGAGCCCGTGGTGGGTGAGCACGGCGGTGCCGTGCTGCGCGGCGAGCCGGACGGCGGCCGTCGGCGGGAAGGGCTGGAAACGGGCGTGGTCGAACTCGTCGGCGGCGGCGAGCCGTACGGCCGTGTGCGCGGCGATGCGGCGCAGGGCCTCCAGGGAGCGCGGCGGCGTACGCGGCACCCCGAGCGTCTCGGCCTGGCGCGGGGCCACCTCGCGCAGTCCGGAGAGCAGTCCGGCGAGGTCGGCCTCGCCGAGCGCGGACACCTCGTGCTCGTCGCCGCTGCCACCGGACAGCCGGGCGTCGAGCACACAGGCGAGGCCGGGCACCCAGTCGCCGTGTGCGAGTCCGGCCGGGACGGCGACCGGCACCCGGGACCGCACCAGGTCGCGCAGGCGCGGTTCGCGGCGCAGCCGGGCGGCGGATTCCCGGTCGGGGGCGAGCCGCAGCACATGCCGGGCGCCGACCCACCAGGTGTAGCCGTCACCGCCCGCGACCGGCCGGACCTCGAGGCCGGCGGAGCTGTCGTCGGGCGTCCCGTCCTCCCTGATCAGCGCGCGTTCCTTGAGAAGGGAGCGGACGAGTGCGCGCACGGTGTCGACGGTGGGTGCGGGTGCCTGGGTCATGGTCGTGGCCGGCCGTTCCGGTATGCGGTCGCTGGGCTGTCTCCTCGGTCCCTCAGTCCACTATGACCATCTCGCGCGTGGTGTTGTTGAGGCGACGGCCGCCGTCCTCGGTCACGGTGACGATGTCCTCGATGCGCACCCCGAAGCGGCCGGGCAGGTAGACGCCGGGCTCCACGGAGAAGCACATGCCGGGCACCAGGGGCTGGTCCTCGCCCTCGATCAGATACGGCGGCTCGTGCGTGGTGACGCCGATGCCGTGCCCGGTGCGGTGGATGAAGTACTCGCCGTACCCGCCCTCGGTGATCACCGCGCGGGCGGCGCGGTCCACCTCCTGGCAGGCGACGCCGGGCCGTACGGCCTGGACACCGGCTTCCTGCGCGGCGCGCACGAGGTCGTGGACGCGCTGCTCCTCGTCGGTGGGCTCCCCGACGTGGACCGTGCGCGTGGTGTCGGAGCCGTAGCCGTCCTTGAGGCCGCCGAAGTCGAGGACGACCATGTCGCCGTGTCGGATGAAACGGTCGCCGACCTCGTGGTGCGGGTTGGCGCCGTTGGGGCCCGAGCCGACGATGGTGAAATCCACCTGGGAGTGCCCGAAGCGGCGCAGCAGGTCCGCGAGGTCCTGGGCCACGTCCGACTCGCGGCGGTCGGCGAAGGGCACCTTGCGGATCTCCTCGAACGCCGCGTCCGCCGCCGCCCCGGCCGCCGCGACCAGCTCCACCTCGGCCGCGTCCTTGACCGCGCGCAGCATGGGCAGCGCGTCGGTGAGGGCGGCGTAGGAGCTGTGCGGCAGAGCGCGCTGGAAGCCGAGCAGATGCATGGCCCAGGTGTTGTCGCTGACGCCGAAGCGGCCCCGGCCGTCGAGGAGGGCGGCGGTCACGGCGTAGGGGTCGACGCCGTCGGTCCAGGGGCGCAGTCCGAGGGCGGTCGATCCGGCGGCCGCCTCCGCGTCGGGGGCCTCCAGCGTGGGCACGACGAGCACCGGTTCGCCGCCGGGCACGAGCACCAGCAGGGTGAGCCGCTCGGTCACGGCGGGCGGGGTGTACCCGGTCAGCCACACCATGTCGGGTCCGGGCGCCACCAGCAGCCCGGCGAGTCCGGCGTCGGCCGCCTCCCGGGTCGCGCGGGCCATGCGGGCCCGGTAGTCGTCGGCGGTGAAGGGCGCGGGCGTACTACCGGTCATCCGGTGCCTCCGGGCGCTGTCGGGGTGCGGGTGCGAAGCGGTGCCGGGCAGCATCCTGCCCGCCCGCACGGACGCGCGCGACCCGGTCGGGGCACGGCGCGGCGGTGGCGCGCGGGGCGGAGGGGCGGCACGGGGTCATCATGGCGGCCGACGGCACCGCCGACCAGCGACTTTCCGGCGGGGGCGGTCAGGTCACCACTCCCGGCACCGCCGTCAGCCGCTGTTCCACCCCGTTCCGGTGGCGCACGGTCACCGTGACCTCCGCGCCCGGCCGCGCTCGGGCGACCGCGCGGGCCAGGTCGGCGGCCGTGGCGATCGGGGCGGCGCCGAAGCGCACCAGGGCGTCGCCGCGGACCAGTCCCGCCGTGTAGCCGGGGCCGGGTACGTGGACGGCGGTGACGAGCGCGCCCGTACGCCGCCCGTCGTCCACGGCCTCCAGACCGAGCGTGGCGCCGGACCGGGTGTCGGCGGTCCCGGACGCCGCGGGGGCGGTGGGGGCTGGGGCTGCGGCCGGTGGACCAGCGTGCCGCGGCTTCCCACCGTGGACGCCCAGGCCGAGCGCGCTGGTGCCGACCGCGCCGAGGCCGATCCCGGACAGCACCAGCACACTGCCGACGGCCAGCGAGAACACCACGCTCCTCAGCCGCCGCCCCCGCCGCCGCGCACCGTGCGGACGGCCGGCGGGCGCCTGCTCGACGGGCTCCGGTCGCACGCTCTCGCCGCGCCACCGTCCGGGCATCGGCCCGGCTCGCAACACACTCTGTTCCATGATTCGTTCGCCTCCGCTGGTGGCCTACCCACGCCGGACGCCTCCGACGTGCCACGAACGGGTGACTCCGCGCCGGGAACCGGCGAGGGCTCTCACCGCTCGCCCGCGAGCCGCCCGACCAGGTCCCCGGCAGCACCCGCGAGCCCGGCCGCGTGCAGCAGTTCGGTGCGGTGGACCAGGCGGGGCGCGGCGAGCGGTACGGCGACGGCGCCGGGTACGGCGGCGACCGCGAACCGGGGCAGCAGCGCCAGTCCGTGACCGGCCGCGACCAGCGCGGTGAGCGTCCGCACATCGGTGCCCGCGAACGCCAGCGCGGTCCGGAAGGCGCCGCCGCCGTTCACGGCGCGCAGCCGGGCGAGGGGTACGGCGGTGTCGGGGGCGTCGATCCAGCGGGCGTCGGCGAGGTCGGCCAGGCGCAGTCCGGGGCGCCCGGCGAGGGGGTGGGCGCAGGGCAGCAGGACGGCGAGGGGTTCCTCGGCGACGGCGTGCGAGGTCAGCGGCGCCACGTCGGGCAACTGCAGGGGGTCGCTGGGTGCCGCCGGACCGTCGACCAGGCCGAGGTCGGCGTGTCCGGTGGCGACGGCGGCGGGGATCTCGTCCCGGCCGAGCACCTGGACGCTCACCCCGGACACCGGGAGCGCGGCGAGCACGCGGGGACCGAGCGCGGTCGGTGTGGTCGCGAGGGTCAGTCCGCTCGGCGGGGCCGCGGCCAGGCGGATCACGTCGGCGCGGGCGGCGTCGAGGCGGAGCAGCAGCGGGGCGGCGTGCTCCAGCAGACGGTGGCCCGCCGGGGTGGGGACGACGGGGCGACGGGTGAGCAGCGGGGCGCCGAGGTCCTGCTCCAGGGCGGCGATGTGCTGGGAGACCGCCGACTGCGTGTACCCCAGCTCCCGTGCGGCGGCGGAGAAGGAGGCGAGTCGCGCCACCGTGACATAGGTGCGCAGCAGATGCGGGTCCATGATCCATAGCTTCCCACGCCCATCAGCACCGCTTATCGATCGTGCGTGAATCATCGTTGGACGTGAACCACGACAGCCGCCCAGGATGGCTGTCATGACCGAAACCGCGGTTCGCACCGCCACCGTCGCCCTCGTCGGCGACCGCTCCCCCAACGTCGTCTCCCACACCCGGATCCCGCGCCTCCTCGACGCCCTCGCCGAGCGGGACGGGCTGGTCCTGGACGCCTACTGGATTCCCTCGGAGGACGCCGCGACCGAGGGCGCGGTACGGGGCTTCGACGCGGTGTGGGTGCTGCCGGGCAGCCCCTACCGCAGCGAGGCGGGGGTGCTCGCCGCCGTCCGCACCGCGCGGAAGGAGCGCATCCCGTTCCTCGGCACGTGCGGCGGCTTCCAGCACACCCTGCTGGAGTTCGCGCGCAACGCCTGCGGGCTGACCGGTGTCGCGCACGCCGAGAACGACCCCGGCGCCGAGGATCTCCTGATCGAGCCGCTGGCCTGCTCCCTGGTGGGGCACGAGGCGACGGTCGTCCTGGAACCGGGCTCCCTGGCAGAGTCGGTGATCGGCGCGCCGCGCACGGTCGAGCGGTACTTCTGCTCCTACGGACCCTCCCGTCACCTCGACACGCTGCGCGCCCACGGCCTGCGGTTCTCCGGGCACGACACCGACGGGCAGGTCCGGGTCGCCGAACTCCCGGACCACCCCTTCTTCCTGGCCTCCCTGTTCCAGCCGGAGCTGTACGGCGACGGCTCCCGCCCGCACCCGATGATCCGGGCGCTGGGCGGGGCCGCGGTCGAGCACGCCACGCGGGCCGCCCAACCCGCCTGACCCGCCCCGCCCATGGGAGCCGGCGGGACCCGGTCACCGGTCCGTCCGCGGGGGCGGGAGCCGCCGTCAGCCGATCAGCTGGAGCCGCGCCGGAGCCTGCCCGGGGACGAATCGGTGGGCCCTGCCGCTCAGCCACTCGGCCTTGTAACGGTCCACCGAGCGATGCCAGTTGAGGATGCCCGCCAGCCAGTTCTGGAGGTCGAGCACATAGAGCGCCATCTCCGCGCGCGCCTCCTCGGACAACCGGAAGTCCTCGTAGAGCACGGGGAGTTCATGCGCGACCACGTGCTCGAACTGTTCCATGCGCTGGGTCATCAGGTCGTGGACGACGGCGAGCGCGGCCGGGTAGTCGACGCCGAAGAAGTTCTGCACGACGAGGATCGCGTTGTGGATCTCGCCCTCGTACTCGATCTCCTTCTGGTACGAGAACACGTCGTTGAGCAGGCAGGCGTAGTCCATGGCCGCGTTCTCCAGCGAGCGCACCGGTCCGCTGGCGTAGACCTCGGGCGGGATGGCGGGACCCCGGCCGGCCCGGCACATGCTGAGGGTGAGGTCGGAGCCGAAGGTGGCGCGGCGCATCTCCAGATAGTCGACCGGGTCCGGGACGCGGTTCTGGAGCTGGTTGGACAGCTCCCACACCCAGCTCTCGGTCATCACGTCCACCGCGGCCTTGAAGGTGACCCGCTGCTCGGCGGTCATCGGAGCCGTGGTGCGCTCCCACAGGTCGATCAGCGCGCGCTCCATCGCGTTGGCCGGGACGATCGCCGGCGGCCCCTCCAGGGACATGCACCGCGAGAGCCGGGCGGTGGTGAGGCGGGCGGCGGCGAGGTCACGGCGGTGGCCGAAGACGAGGGGGTAGTAGTCGTCGCCGTAGGTCCCCCAGGCGAGCCACTGGGCGCTGAGGTCGAGGCCCTCGGGGGTGGCGTCGGGGTCCAGTCCGGCGGAGCAGAGCGCGAGGTCGTAGGCGGCGAGCTTGTCCTCGTCCCAGACTCCCTCGCCGAGGATGCCCATCCGGGTGCACCAGCCGACCAGGTTGCGGCGCGAGGCGTCGACGTGTGGGCTCAGCTCCAGCGGGAACGGCATGTGGAACTCGGGCAGCAGCGACGGTCCGACCTTCTGGAACGGCACATGGGTGTGCCGCCGCAGCCGCTCGGTCGCCGCCGATGCCAGCAGGGCGGTCACGTCGGCCGCGGAGGCGCCCGGGCCGCTCGGCATCGCCCAGGGGGAGGTCGTGCGCGCCCCCTTGTTCATGTAGCGGCTGGAGCGCAGATGCCACTCGTGGCCGCCGCTCTGCCAGTCCTGGAGCCCCTTGGTGTACGCGGCGACGGCGGCCACCTCGTCCGGACGGAGCCCGTTCTCCAGGGCGACGGCGGGGACTTCGGTGAGCGCGGTGTGCTCGAACTGGTGCAGGCGTGAGGTCAGGACGTCGTTGACGGTGTCGGCGGCCTGCTGGGTGGTGCAGCCGAAGAACGTCTCCACGACCAGGACGCCGTTGCTGTTCTCCCCCTCGTCCTCGACCTCGCGCTGGTAGGAGAAGAGGTCGTTGCGCAGATGGACGGCGTCGGAGAAGGTCTCCATGAGCACCCTCAGCGGCCGGGTCCCGGCGACCGAGGCGGGCACCTCGGCCGTCGCGTACTCCACGAGTCCGGCCGACCAGGGGGCGCCGCCCACCTTGCGGCGCATCTCGATGTATTCGACCGGGTTGGCGATCCGGCCCTCGTTGATGTTGGACAGCTCCCACATCGACTCGTTGAGCAGGTGCTCGGTGGCCACGGCGAAGCGGCGGCGCCAGTCCGCGGACATCGCCGGAACCGTGCGCGCCCAGAGGTCCGCGAGGCCCGCCTCGACCGGGTTCTCCGGCTCCGGGACGGGGGTTTCGAGGTCGAGCGGCATGAACAGGGGGAGCCGGTCCAGGTGGGCCTTGCCGGCCGCGCGGTCCGGGGTGCGCTTGAACATGTCGAGGAAGTGGTCGTCGAAGAAGAACACCCACACGTACCAGTCGGTGATCAGGGACAGCGCGGGCCCGTCGCAGTCGGGGTGGGTGTAGGCGCACAGCAGGCCGTAGTCGTGCGCCTCCAGGTCGTCCTGGTCCCAGATCCCGGAGCCCTCCAGCATCCCCATCTCGCGCGCCCACGCGGTCGAGTGGGCGCGCGCCTCGTCGACGTGGGGGTTGAGCCGCGCGGGATACGGCATGTAGAAGGGCGGGAGTTCGAACGGCTGCGTCATGAGCGGGTCCTGCCCGTCGGCCGAACGGGTCATCCGCCGCACAGCGGACGATCACACCATCGCGTGAACCATCCCCGCGATCGGGAACTTCCGTAACACATCCCGCCGTTGGGGGAGACGACCACGCGCCCCCACGTCATTCCCCGGGGTTGACCTGGATCAGCGCGTGGGTGCCACCGGTGCGCCAGGACCGGCCCTCCGCGGCGTTCAGATCGGCCTCGGTGGCGGCCGACAGGCCGGTGATCACGTCGGACTTGAGGGTGCGCAGGGTGGCGACGGGGCCGGGGAAGTAGGCGGTCACGTCACGGAAGGGCGTGGTGGGTGGCCACCACCGGTCGCCCACCAGGCGGCGGTAGTTGAGGTCGCCCTTGAAGAGGGTCAGCCGGGCGGCGGCGAACTCGGCGCGCAGGTCGTCCGGCAGCTCGGTGTACGGCAGCGGGGAGGCGAGGAAGGGATGGGTGCGTACGGAGAGGCGGCCGTCGGCCATGGCCGCCCAGAGGAGGTCGCCGTACGCGGCGGCGGCGCCGGACGCGGACCGCAGCCGGGTCAGCGCGTCGACCAGGTCGGCGGTCGTGGCGTCGGAGACGTAGTAGGGCCACGGCTTGACGTGGAGGACGGCGCGGGCGATCCGGTGCTCGTCGAGGAGGTGGGCGGCCAGCAGCAGGTCGGGGACGAGTTCACGGCCCGCGTTGTCGGCGACGAGGCAGAGGGTGCCGGTGTCGTCGGGCGGGAGCAGCGACCAGAGGGCGTCGCTGTCGTCGGCGACCAGGCCCGGCGTGGCGTCGCGCGACTCCGCGCCCTCGGCGGACAGCTGGAAGCTGAGGTCGGCGCGGTTGCCCCAGAGGGAGCCGTGCAGCAGGGCGCGGCCCCGCTCCTCGGCCGTCTTCTCCTGGAGCGCGTCGAGCGCGGCCAGTTCCTCCCGCGTCTCGGGGGCGCCGAGTTCGGCGTACTTGACGGGACGGAAGGGGTCGACGCCCTGCCAGGGGCCGGGGGCGAAGTAGCCGACGGCGTCGAGGAGCGCGCGGTAGAAGTAGCTCTCGGCCCACAGCCACGGCACCTCGTACCAGGACTTCCCCACGTACCGGGCGAGACCCCAGGCGTGCCAGCGGGCGCGGTCGTCGGGGTCGGTGCCCTCGGGCAGGTCCTGGATGACGCCGTCGGCGCACGCGCGGAGCAGGTCGTCCAGCGCCCGGTGCTGCGCGGGGCCGTAGGGAGAGGCGTCCCGCACCTGACGGATGATCGCGGGGTGCCGGTCGGCCAGCACGCTGTGCGGGAAGGAGCCGGGCTCGTCGCCGGTGATCACGGGGGCGGTGGGGGCGTCGGACATGCCGTCACCGTACCCCGCCGGTCAGGCGGCCCTGATCTCCCGCTCCAGTTGCGTGGCGAGGGCGAGATAGCGGGGGCGGCGGTGCACCGGGACCAGGCCGCGGAGCATCAGGAACCACATCTCGGCGACCCGGCGTGGCAGCCGCGCGACCGGCTCGATGGACCGCCCGGCGACCCGGGTGCCGACGAAGAAACAGACGAGGGAGTGCGCGACGGTGCCGGCGTCCACGTCGGGGTGCAGGTCCGCGTCCTTGACGGCACCGGCGAACTTCCGGGACGCGAACTCCAGCCACTCGGTGAACGGATGACGCAGCGGCGGCCGTACGGACACATCGGCGGTCACGAGCCGGAGCCCGGCGCGCGGCACCGGGTCGTCCACGGCGAGCCGGGCGATGCCGAAGGTGGTGCGCATCAGGCACTCCAGGGAGGAGCGGCCCCGGCTCTCGGCGTCGGCCACCACCTGGCGCACGGCGGCGGCCTGGAGCTCCAGGATCGCGTGGGCGAGGTCCTCCTTGGCAGCGAAGTGGAAGTACAACGCGCCCTTGGTGACACCGGCGTGCCCCACGATGTCACTCAGACTGGTGGATTCGTAGCCCTGCCGGTCGAAGAGATCGGCGGCGGCCGCGATGATCGTCGCCCGGGTCTGTTCAGCGCGCAGTTGCCTCGCCATCGACCGACCCCTCTCATGAACGAACGGGACACGCGGTTTGTTTTAACCCCGCGCATACGATAACTCACCGCAGGGGAACGGGAGTCCAGTAAGACAGAATGGATTTCGGCCACTTCCGCGGAGACGGTCCCCGCTTCCGCTCAACGGCGCGCTGCGCGGTGTTTTCCCATGCCGACAAGGGAGTTGAGGAGCTCCGCTTGTGCCGTCCGGTCCGGATCGAGCCATGTGCGCATACCCACCCGGCACATGAGCACGGTGACGCTACGCGCGTGGAAAACAGCCCGCGCGGTCGGTCTGAACGGCACGCGCCCCTCCCGCGTACTGGTGGGGAGAGCCCTGTTCCCGCGCCTGCCGAGGAGGCGTCCCGGATGACCCGGTCGACCCGGACCATCGCCCGCCTGAGCGTCACGGCGGCCGCCGCGACGGCCCCGCTGCTGCTCCTGCCCTGGGCGGCGGCCCCCGCCCTGGCGCACGGCGCCCCCACCGCCCCGGTCAGCCGGGTGTACGCCTGCTCCCCCGACGGCGGCAGCGCGGGTACGGCCGCCTGCCGGGCGGCGATCGCGGCGAACGGCGGCGCGCCCTTCACCGCGTGGGACAACCTGCGGGTCCCGAACGTCAACGGCCGCGACCGGCAGGTGATTCCGGACGGCAAGCTGTGCAGCGGGAACCTCGCCGCCTACCGGGGTCTGGACATCGCCCGCGCGGACTTCCCGGCCACCCGGCTGACGTCGGGCGCGCGGATGACGATGACGTACACCTCCCCCATCGCGCACGCCGGCACCTTCAAGCTGTATCTGTCCAAGCCCGGTTACGACCCGTCGAAGCCGCTGAAGTGGTCCGATCTGCCCGCCACCCCGTTCGCCGAGGTCAAGGACCCGCCGCTGACGAACGGCGCCTATCACATCCGGGCGACCCTGCCGAGCGGCCGGACGGGCCGTCAGATGCTGTACACGATCTGGCAGACCAGCAGCACGCCGGACACCTATTACTCGTGCTCCGACGTCGTCTTCTCCGGATCGGGGTCGGGGTCGGCGTCCGGCTCGGGGGCGAGCACGGGCTCGGCGTCCGGCGGCGGTTCCGGCGCGGGCGCGAAGGCGGAGAAGAAGGAGCCCGCCAAGAAGCCGTCCGCCTCTCCTTCCCGCGCGCACCACAAGCCCTCGGCCTCCCCCAGCCCGTCGGCGAGCGTGGCCGACGAGCCGCGCAAGGACGCCTCGTACGCGCCGGTCACCTCGGACGACGGCACGCCGGTGGCCGAGGCGACCCGCGCGGAGGCGGGCCCCTCGGCTCCGTTGCTCGCGGCCGGCGCGGCGGGGGTGCTGCTGATCACCGCGGCGGTGGCGTTCCTGCCCCGTCTGCGACGACGCTGAACGTTCCCGTGAGCGGCGTCAGTTGACGGAGACCGCCGCCCCGTTGTCGCTGACCGGCGCGTACTTGGCCGTGAAGTAGCCGTTCGCGAAGCACAGCGACGAGCCGGACACCTTGGTGAAGTGCTGGTTGGTGAAGGCGATGCTGCTGTCGGCGTTGTCGGCCTTGCCGTTCAGGCTCGGCGCCTGGTAGACGCAGGTGATGCTGCCCAGCAGAGTGCGCAGCTTGACCGTGGTCTGGATGGTGGACCCGGCGGCGGGCAGCACGGTGAGGGTGCCGTCCGAGGCGACCGACGCGGTGTACGGCAGGTTGTCGACGGTGATGCCGCTGACGCCGAGCACGCCGGTGACGTTGCTGGAACAGCTCGAGCTGTCGAAGCTGTGCCCGGTGACCGACTCGGTGGCCGTGCCGGGCGCGTCCGGGTTGCCGGTGACGCTCGCGGTGAACCGGGACGAGGTGCAGACGACTCCGCTGGTGCCGGTGGCGCTGGAGTAGAGCGTGGCGGAGGTGCCGGAGGCCAGCGGCGCGCTGAGGGTGTCGCCGACCGGGACGGCGGTGCCGCCGGGACCGCCCGTGGTCAGGACGGCGGTGCCGTCGGCCGAGGCGGGGGCGGCCGCGGTGAGGGCGAGCGCGGTGGCGGCTGTGGCGAGGGCGAGGAGCGTGCGGGTGCGCATACGAGTGCCTCTCTTCGGCGTGGGGGGAGTGAGGAGTGGGGCGCTGACGGTGCCGGGGTGCGATGCCGCGGGCGGGGCCGGCCGTGGAACGGCGACCGGAGGGGTCGCGGGGCGGCTGCCGGAGCGGACTGGTGCCGGGAACGCGGACGACGCCGCGCGGCGGGTCCGGCGCCACGGACCCAGGGGGAAACCAGGGAGAGTTGTAGACCTGATGGTTCGTCAACGTCAATACACCGCAAGGCAATTGAGAGAATCAACGAGGGTCGGGCTCGCCGTCCGCAACCGCGCGTCCAGCAAGTTCCGGGCGGTGTGCGCGGTTTCCACACCCGTTTTTCACAACTCCCTTGACCCTTCAAAGTAACCGGCGGTAACTTCCTGGCAGGCTACCGCCGCGTAACACAACAGCCCTCGCACCCGCCGGGAGTACGGGGACGGCGTGCGCGGCAGCCGCTGTCCGCGCCAGGACACCGCGCCACCTGAAGCCCACCCCGCATTGATCCGTGCCCATGGGAGCAGACATGGCCTCGTCCCCGGACTTCGCGTCCGCCGACCACACCCCCGAGAACCCGGACGGCGGTTCTCCCGCGTCCTCCCCGGACCCGGCCCCCGCCGGGAGCGGGAGACGCGGACGGGTCCGGCTGCGCCGGGCCGCCGTGCTGGCGGTGCCCGCGACGCTGGTCGCCGCCGGTCTCGCGGTCTTCACCGCCCAGGGAGCGCTGGGTGTGCAGTTCGCGATCTCCGGAATGCCGTTCACCGTCACGGCCACCGAGCTGGACGGCACCGGTTTCGAGCAGTTCGGCGGCCTGGACAACATGGCGGACGGCAGCCCCAACGCGGGCGACACCGGCGGCCAGGTGCTGGTCGTCACGTCCGCGATCAAGAGCGCCAAGCTCACCAAGCTGTGCCAGAGCGTCGACCTCGGCGGCACCAACCTGCTCATCACGGCGGGCAGCGGCAAGACCCGGGTGTCCGCGACGGACCTCACCACGGACTCGACCAAGCTGTCGGGCGACGCTTCGTTCGACAACATCGAGATCGGCAACGACGCGAGCACGCTCACCAAGGCCAACGCCAAGGGTCCGATCGGCGTGTTCAGCCAGCAGGCCGACACCGTGCACATCGCCAACCTGCGGCAGACCAACTACGCCACCACGGCGGGCGTGTTCAAGCTGCCCGGGCTCAACCTGCGCTTCAGCGACTCGGGCTGCTGATGCCGGGGCGTCCCGACCGGTCCACGCGAGCGGCCTTCCACGACTGGCGGGGCCGCAGGCCGTTCTGGGGCGGGCTGCTGCTCGCCCTGGGCGGAGTGGAGATCCTGCTCACCGAGAAGGCCTCGCTGAAGGTCGTCATGCACATCGGGATGCAGGGCGTGGCCGGCTATCTGCTGCCCGCCCTGATGGTGCTGCTCGGGCTGCTGATCCTGTTCAACCCCGCACAGCGGCTCTTCTACTCGCTGACCGGCATCCTGTGCGCGCTGGGGACCTGGCTCACGTCCAACCTGGGCGGCTTCTTCATCGGGCTGCTCCTCGGCGCGACCGGCGCCTGCCTAGCCTTCGGCTGGCTCCCCGACCAGGAGCCGCGCGTCTCCCGGCGGCAGCGCCGCAAGCGGTCCCGCGCCCTGACCAACGACCTGAGCGAGGGCGTGGAGAAGGCGGCCTGAACCCGCCGGGCCGAGGCCGCGCGCCGGCGCCGGAAGCCGACTCGGTTTCCGGCGCCGGATGTCGTACGACCGGTGGAACGCCGTGGGCGGCCCGTCCTTCGATCAGGTGAAACGGGAACCCGGCCCGGGGCGCGGCACGTTCACCGGACGGTCGGCGCCTCCGTCGCGCTCGCCTCGGCGGCCGTACCGGCCGGACCAGCAGTAGCGGCGTCGACGCCGGGCACGGCGCTCTCCGACTTCATCGCCTTCGCCTCACTCTTGAGGATGCGCATCGACTTGCCGAGCGCGCGGGCGGTGTCCGGCAGCTTACGGGAGCCGAACAGCACTATGAATACGATCGCGACGACCAGCAGGTGCCAGGGTTCGAGTCCGTTGCGGAGCATGACCGCCCTCCCTCTTTCACGGGTGTTCACGTGCTTTTCTCACGTGGTTCCTGACGGCCGGGGCGCCCGCGCCGCCGACCCGCTCAGCAATGATTGCTACATTGCGCAACTGTACAACCCAGGGTGAGACACAAGAGGGCGCCGATGAGTATCACCAGCAGCCGGGGCACGGCACCGTCGCGACGACGCGGTGCCGACCGCGACGACCGCGGCGGTCGCGGCGGCCCGGGTGACGGGGCGGAGTCCCCGCGCGCCACGGCCCGCGACCAGCGCCGCAAGCGCGGCCGCAGGCTGCGCACGGTCCTCGTGGTGTTCCTGTCGCTGGCCGTGCTGGTCACCGCCGGGGCGGGCTGGCTGTATCTCAAGCTCGACGGCGACATCCGCACCTTCGACTCCGGCGGTCTCTCCGACAACCGGCCCGCCGCGGGCTCGTCCAAGGGTGAGAACGTGCTCGTCATCGGATCGGACGCGCGCACCGACGGCAACGCGGCCCTGGGCGGCGGCGACAAGACCGCCATAGGGCGCTCCGACACCACTCTGCTGCTCCACATATACGCCGACCACAAGCACGCACTCGCGGTGTCGATACCGCGCGACACCCTGGTCACCATCCCGCCGTGCAGGCTGCCGAACGGCACCTGGACGCAGACCCGGCAGAACACCATGTTCAACGCGGCCTTCTCCGTCGGCGAGACCGACAAGGGCAACCCGGCCTGCACCCAGAACACCGTCGAGCAGCTCACCGGGCTGCGCGTGGACCACACGGTGGTCGTGGACTTCAAGGGCTTCGCCTCGCTCACCCAGGTCGTCGGCGGCGTCAAGGTGTGTCTGCCGAACGACGTGTACCAGAAAGACCTGAACCCCAACCGCACCACGCGGGGCACGCTGCTCTTCCCCAAGGGGGAGCAGAAGGTGGCGGGCAAGCAGGCCCTGGACTACGTACGGCTGCGGCACGGCATCGGCGACGGCTCGGACATCGGCCGCATCAAGCGGCAGCAGGCGTTCATCGCGAGCCTGCTGAAGGAGGTCAAGAGCAAGGGCTTCACCCCGACCCGGCTGCTGCCGCTGGCGACGGCGGCCACCAAGTCGCTCACCGTGGACCCCGGCCTCGGCTCCGCCGACAAACTGCTCTCCTTCGCCATGTCGATGAAGGACATCGACCTGCACAACACCAAGTTCATCACCATCCCCTGGCGGTACTCCGGTTCACGGGTCGCGGTGGTGGAGCCGGACGCGAGCGAACTGTGGGCCGCGCTGAAGGACGACCGCACGATCGACGGCAAGGACGCCAGCGGCAAGAAGGGCGGGAAGAGCAAGGGCGCCAAGGCGGCCGCCTCCCCCACCGCCTCGGCCGAGCCGGTCTCCGGCGCCGGCATCAGCGTGGCCGTCTACAACGGCACCACGGTGACCGGACTCGGCGCCAAGGGCGCCCAGATGCTGACCGCCGACGGCTTCACCGTCACCGGCACGGCCACGGCGACCTCGCAGGACCACGCGACGACGGTCGTGCAGTACGGCCCCGGCCTGGAGAGCCAGGCGCGGACCGTCGCCAAGGCGTTCCCGGGCGCCACGCTCGAACAGATCGGCGCGGCCCGGATCAACGTGGTCCTCGGCCAGTCGTACGCCACCGCCGCCTCGGCCTCCGCCGCCCCCGCCAAGGTGCCGAGCACGGTGGCCGACGGCGCCCGCTCGGCGGACGAGAACCCGTGCGACAACCTGACCTACGGCTGAGACGACCCTGACCCTGACCCGCGCCGGTCGTACCGCGCGCGGGCCACGGTCAGCGCGAGGGCGTACACCCCGAGGACGGCGGCGAGCAGCGCGTAGTGCACGGCCGGCAGACCGGTTATGCGCAGGGAGGTGCCCAGCGGGGAGAGCGGGATCAGCAGCCCGGCGGCGGCCAGGGCGGCGGCCGACCAGCCGACCGGGCCGGGCCGGCGGCGCCCGGCCACCCGGCGTCCGGTGCGCAGCAGGACCATCACCAGCGCCTGGGTGAGCAGGTTCTCGGTGAACCAGGCCGAGTGGAACAGCATCCGGTCGTCCAGCGCGGCGCTCCCGTGCGGGGCGAGCGCGAGCACGGTGAAGGTGGCGAGGTCCGCGACCGTGTTGAGCAGCCCGAATCCGGTGATGAAACGCAGGAAGGCGGGCGGCCGCAGCCTGGTCGGCCGGCGCAGCGCCGCGCGGTCCGGGCGGTCGTGGGCGAAGGCGAGCTGGGCCGCGTCGAAGCACAGGTTCTGCGCGAGCACCTGCGCCGGAAGCATGGGCAGGAAGGGCAGCAGGAGCCCGGCGCCGAGCATGGCGAGGACGTTGCCGAGGTTGGAGGAGAGCGTGACGCGCAGATAGGAGGCGATGTTGGCGCTGCTGTGCCGCCCCGCGACGACGGCGTGTCCGATCGCGGTGAGGTCCTTGCGGCCGAGCACCACGTCGGCGCTCTCCCGTGCCACGGCCACCGCACCGCGCGGGGCGATGCCCACGTCGGCGGCGTGCAGCGCGGGCACGTCGTTGACACCGTCGCCGAGGAAGCCGACGGTGTGCCCGGCTTCGCGCAGCCCGCTGACGACGCGCGCCTTGTCCTCGGGGGTGCAGCGGGCGACGACGCGTACGCCCCCGGCCCCGCCCGCGGCCACGGCACCGGACGCCGTCCCCACGTCCCCCACGTCGAGCCCCAGGTCGCGACAGACGCGGGCGGCGGTGGCCGGGTGGTCGCCGGTGAGGACGTGCACGGTGACGCCGAGCGCGGTGAGTTCGCGCAGGGCCTCGGCGGCACCGGGCGCCGGCTCGTCGCGGAAGCCGACCAGCCCCCGGAAGGTGAGCCCGCGCACGTCGGCCGCGCGACAGGACCGTACGACGGCCGGGCGTTCGGCGGTCGCGACGGCCAGCACCCGCAGCCCTGCCTCCGCCTGCCGCGCGGCCAGCGCGAGCAGCCGCCGGTGTTCCTCCTCCGGCAGCGCGCAGCGGTCGAGTACGTCCTCCACCGCGCCCCGGGTCACCAGCACATGGCGTCCGAGGCCGCCCGTGACGACCGCCGTGGCCATCCGGTGGGCCGGGTCGAAGGGCAGCGCGGCGACCCCGTCGTACTCCTCGCCGACGGGCCCGGCGGCGCTCAGCAGCGCCTCGTCCAGGGCGTCGGGGGCGGGCGGTTCGGCCAGTTGGAGGGTCCACCAGGCGCCGACGGCGGCCCAGCGCAGCACCTCCGGGTCGGTGCCGCCGTCGGGGCCGAGCGCGGCGGCGACGACGGGGCGGTCCTGGGTGAGGGTGCCGGTCTTGTCCACGCACAGCACGTCGACGGCGCCGAGGTCGTGCAGCGCGGGCAGGCGTCGTACGACCACCTCGTGGGTGCGGGCGAGCAGGGTGGCGGCCCGGGCCAGGCAGGTGGTGACGATCACCGGGAGCATCTCGGGGGTGAGCCCGACGGCGACCGCGACGGCGAACGGCAGCGTGGCCACGCCCCGGCCGTGCAGCGCGGCGGCGGCCATGAGGACGAGGGGCGGGGTCAGCAGCACGAAGCGGACCAGCACCCAGGAGATGCCGTGCACGGATCGGTCGAAGGCGCTCGGCTCGCGCCGCACCGGTGCCTGTCCGGCGGCGGCGAACCGGGTGCGCGGGCCGGTCTCCACCACGACGGCGGTGGCGCTGCCCGCGACCACCGCGCAGCCCTGGAAGCACAGATGGGCCTCGGCGCCCGGCTCGGGCAGGTCCGCGGCGTGCTTGGGCACGGGCGCGGACTCGCCGGTCAGCACGTCCTCGCGCACGCTCAGCCCCCGCGCGCGCAGCAGCCGTACGTCGGCGGGCACCAGGTCGCCGGGGCCGAGCCGTACGACGTCGCCGGGCACCAGGTCGGCGACCGGCACCTCGCGGGCGCGCGGCTCGGTCGCCCCGTCGGTGCGTCTCAGCACGGTGGCCGTGCCCGTGACGAGCCCGCGCAGCGCGGCCAGGGCTCGGTCGGCGCGGCGCTCGCCGGTGACGCGGAGCGCGCAGCTCACGGCGACGAGGGCGAGGATGACGGAGGCGGTGCGCCAGGAGGCGACACAGGCCGAGACCAGACCGAGGGTCAGCAGCAGGGCGGTGAAGGGGTCGCGCAGGGCCTGGGCCGAGCGGCGCGGCCAGGAGGGTGCGGCGGGGCGGGCGGGGGCGTTCTCGCCGAGAGCGACGAGCCGTGCGGCCGCCTCGGTGTCGGTCAGTCCGCGCGGTCCGGTCTCCAGGCGCCGCAGCAGCCCGAGTGCTGTGTCCGGCACGGGTTCACAGGCCGTGCAGTCGGCGTACGGGCGCGGCGGGCCCGTCCTGCTGCCGGGCGGTCAGGCCGACGAGGCGGTGGACGACGTCCACGAGGGCGGCCTGCTCGCGGGTGTCCACGAAGTACACCTGGCGCCGGCCCTCGCGGCGGGAGCGGACGAGTCCGGCGAGCTTGAGTTTGGTCAGGTGCTGGCTGACGGCGGGCAGCGCGCCGCCGACACGTTCGGCGAGCCCGGTGACGTCGCTCTCGCCCTGGGCCAGCGCCCACACGATGTGCAGCCTGGCCGGTGAGGCGAGCAGCCCGAAGGCGGCCGCCGCCTCCGCGAACACCTCCGGGGAGGGGTCCTGCCGGCCGGTGCCGGGCGGTGTCGCCACTGTGCTCGTCCTCCTGGGCGTCTCGCGCCGCATCTCGCCGTGTCCGTCGGTTTCCGGGGAGCCAGTGTAGGTCGCCGGAGCGGCCCGTCCGTGCCGGGCGGGACAGGCGGGACGGCCGGGACAGGCGGAACGCCCGGCGGCGGTGGGCGCGCCGGGCGTTCCGGGTCGGGTCGGGCTGCCGCCGTCAGCTCAAGGTGCCGTCAGCTCAGCCCCGCGGACTTCAGCCAGGCGCGCGCCACGTCCAGCGGGTCCTTGTGCTGGTTCTGCACCTGGGTGTCCAGGTCGAGCAGCGTGTCGGTGTCCAGCTTGGCGGAGACCGCGTCGAGCGCGGCGGCCCCCTCCTTGGTCAGCGCGCCCTTGCGGACGAGCGGCTGGACGTTCTCGAAGCCGAAGAGGTTCTCGGGGTCCTGGAGGACGACGAACTCCTCCTTGGCGATGATCGGGTCGGTGCTGAAGATGTCCGCGACCTGGACGTCGTTCTTCTTCAGCGCGGCCTGGGTGAGCGGGCCGCCCGCGTCCAGCGCCTTGAAGGACTTGAACCGAAGGCCGTACACGTCCTTCAGTCCGACGAGTCCCTGGTGGCGGGTCTGGAACTCCGGGGAGGCGCCGATCACGAGGTCCTTCGCCGCGCCCTTGAGGTCGGCGATGGTGGACTTGTCGGTGAGCTTGAGCTTCTTCGCGGTGGCCGCGTTGACCGTGACCGAGTCCTTGTCCTCGGCCGCCGACGGCTTGAGCAGGGTCAGCTTGGGGTCGAGCTTGGCCTCGATCGCCTTGGTCGTCTCCTCGGCCGTCTTCGGGGTGGCCTTGGGGTCGAGGTAGGCGAGCAGGGCGCCGTTGTACTCGGGCAGGACGGAGATGTCACCGCTCTTGAGGACGCGGTACGTCGTCTCGCGGCTGCCGATGTTGGGCTTGTAGGAGACCTTGACGCCCTTGGCCTTGAGGGCCTCGCCGTAGATGTCGGCGAGCAGGATGCTCTCGGCGAAGTTGTTGGAGCCGACCACGACGGTGCCGGCGGAGGGCTTGTCGCCGCCGGTCAGCGGGTTGTCGTCGGAACTCTTGCCGGAGGAACCACAGCCCGCCAGCAGCGCCGTCGCCGCCACGAGCGCGGCCGCCGCCACGGCTCGGTTCCTCCGGGTGGGCCCGCTGATGCGGTTGTCGGTAGTCACCCGTCGATCCAAGCCAGCGTGCTCCTGGCCAGTCAAGTGCGTCATGGTCACCAATTGGCTTCGATTAGTGGGGAGTTGTGCGGTTCGGTGCTGGACACCCGGCATGGTTCAGCTGCTCCTTCGCACGCCGGGCGAGACCACCAGGCGGGAGAGGGCCCAGAAGAGGACGAGGGTGGCCACCGCCATCCCGGCGACCAGGGTGGCGCCGCCGACGACCTTCTCGTAGTCCTTCTGGTAGAGCCCGTCGATGATGTAGCGGCCCAGGCCGCCGAAGCTGACGTAGGCCGCGATGGTGGCGGTGGAGACGATCTGGACGGCCGCCGTGCGCAGTCCGCCGAGGATCACCGGGAGCGCGACGGGCAGTTCCACCTGGAAGAGGATGCGCGTCTCGGTCAGGCCCATGCCGCGCGCCGCGTCCACCGGGGAGGGGTCGACGGAGCGGATCGCCTCGTAGGCGGTGACCAGGATGGGCGGTATCGCGAGGATGACCAGCGGGATCATCACGGGCAGCACGCCGAAGCCGAGCCAGAAGAACATGAGCACCAGCAGGCCGAAGCTGGGCAGTGCCCGCGCGGCGGTGGCGACCAGGGCGATGGCGTTGCCGCCGCGTCCCCGGTGGCCGGTGATCAGGCCGACGGGCAGCGCGATCACGGCGGCGAGGACGAGCGCCTCCACCGAGTAGCCGACGTGTTCGAGCAGCCGGGTGGGGATGCCGTCGTAGCCGTGCCAGTGGGCGTTGTCCTCGAAGAAGGCGCGGGCGAAGTCGAGTACGTTCACCGGGCGGCGTCCTTCGTCGGCATCCAGGGGGTCAGCACCGTGCGCAGCGCGACGAGGGCCGCGTCGACGAGGGTCGCCACGACCGCTGTGGTGATCACGGAGTTCACGGCGAGGGCGGGCCGGTGGTAGATGTTCGCGTCGTTGAGCATGTTGCCGAGGGCGCCCTGGTTGCCGATGAGCATGCCGACGCTGACCAGCGAGATGCTGGAGACGGCGGCGACCCGGAGACCGGCCAGGATCGCGGGTACGGCGATGGGTAACTGCACCTGGAAGTAACGCCGTACGGCCCCCAGCCCCATCGCCTCGGCGGCGGCCAGGGTCTCCGGGGGCACCGAGCGGACGCCGTCCACGATGGCCGGGACGAGCACCACGAGGCTGTAGACGGCGAGCGGGATCATCACCGTGGTCTCGCTCTGGCCGGTGTAGTCGATGAGGACGACGAAGAAGGCGAGGGAGGGTATCGCGTACAGGATCGTGGTGAAGCCGAGCACCGGTGGGTACAACCAGCGGAAGCGGACACAGAGTTGGGCGACGGGCAGCGAGGCGATCAGTCCGGCGAGCACCGGCAGCAGGGCCTCGCGCAGATGCAGCCCGATGAGTCCGGCGTAGCTGTGCTGGAGGTCGCTGGGGAGGTCGAAGAAGCCGTTCATCCCGCGGCCTTCGCGTCCGTGCGGTGCTCGTCGTGCGCGGCGCGGATCGCCTCGCCGACGGTCTGCTGGGAGACCACGCCGACGGCGCGCCCGTCACCGTCCACGGCGACGGCCCAGCCGGTCGGGGAGAGCACGGCGCCGTCGAGCGCGGTGCGCAGCGAGTCGGTGCCGGGGCGGAACGGCCGCCCGTAGGAGAGAAGCCGGTCCTTGTCGATGCTTCCGGCGACGAGCCGGTCCGGCTCCGCCCAGCCGAGGGGGGCGCCGTCGGCGTCGGTCACGAGGACGTAGGGGGCGCTCGCGGCGGTGGCGATCCGCTCGGCGTCGGCGTCGATCGGGACGACGGGTCGGGTCTCCAGCGCCAGTTCCCCGGAGGCGAAGAAGGAGAGTCTTCGAATACCCCGGTCGGCGCCGAGGAAGTCCTCCACGAACGGGTCGGCGGGCTCACTCAACAGCTCGGCGGGCGGCGCGAACTGGGCGAGGTGACCACCGGTGCGCAGCACGGCGACCATCGTGCCGAGCTTCACGGCCTCGTCGATGTCGTGGGTCACGAAGACGATCGTCTTGCCCAGCTCGTCCTGGATGCGCAGCAGTTCGTCCTGGAGTCCCTTGCGTACCACCGGGTCGACGGCGGAGAAGGGCTCGTCCATCAGCAGCACCGGCGGATCGGCGGCGAGCGCCCGCGCCACGCCGACGCGCTGCTGCTGGCCGCCGGAGAGCTGGTAGGGGTAGCGCCGGGCGAGCGCGCTGTCGAGCCCGACGCGTTCCATCAACTCGGCGGCCTGCTCCCGGGCCACGCGTTTGCCCGTCCCCAACAGGCGGGGAACGGTCGCGATGTTGTCGATGATGGTGCGGTGCTGGAAGAGGCCCGCGTTCTGGATGACGTAACCCATCGACCGCCGCAGCGAGTTGACGGGTCGGTCTCTGATGTCCTCCCCGTCGAGGAGGATGCGCCCCTCACTGGGCTCCACCATCCGGTTGATCATCCGCAGGGTCGTGGTCTTGCCGCATCCGGAGGGGCCGACGAGCACGGTGATCGCACGGTCCGGAATGTCGAGCGAGAGCCGGTCGACGGCGACCGTGCCGTCCGGATACCGCTTGCTGACTGAATCTATCCGTATCAAAACGCCGCGCGCCCTTCGGTTGGCAGGAGCCTTCAGACCGTGCCGGCCGAGTGTAGACGGCGGATGTTTCCGGCACCTGGTGCATGAACGGGCTTCCCCTACCCGGAGATCATCAGGCCATTCCTGCCATTTTCGGCCGGGTACGCGGGTGTGCGCGTGGCGGGCGGCGAAGCGCGACGCGCCA
The DNA here is from genome assembly GCF_053600675.1 of Streptomyces sp. NPDC005004. Taxonomy (NCBI): domain Bacteria; kingdom Bacillati; phylum Actinomycetota; class Actinomycetes; order Kitasatosporales; family Streptomycetaceae; genus Streptomyces; species Streptomyces sp. NPDC005004. Next base: position 22,147 of record NZ_JBSGAH010000003.1, on the reverse strand, counting down.
CCGGCCCCCGTCCGTGCGATCGGAGGGGGGCCGGTGTCAGACGGTCGCTCTAGGACTCGGTGGGCTCCAGGCGCAGCGAGATGCTGTTGATGCAGTACCGCTGGTCCGTGGGGGTCGGGTAGCCCTCGCCCTCGAAGACGTGACCGAGGTGGGAGCCGCAGCGCGAGCAGCGGACCTCGGTGCGGACCATGCCGTGGGAGCGGTCCTCGATCAGCTCGACCGCGTCGGTGTCCTTCGGGTCGTAGAAGGACGGCCAGCCGCAGTGCGAGGCGAACTTGGTGCCGGAGGTGAACAGCTCCGCACCGCACGCACGGCAGGAGTAGACGCCCTCGGTCCTGGTGTCCGTGTACTCACCGGTGAAGGCCGGTTCGGTGCCGGCCTGGCGCAGTACGGCGTACTCCGCCGGGCTCAGCTCCGTCCGCCACTGCTCGTCCGGCTTCTCGACGTCGTACGACATGAGACTCAGCCCCTTTACTTCTGCGACAGGCGGTCCAGGATCAGCGGGCCCAGGTCGGTGACGTCACCCGCGCCCATGGTGAGAACGAGATCTCCCGGCTCCGCCATTCCCGCGACGACGTCGGGGATCTCCGCCTTGTCGTGCACGGCGGTGACGTCGGCGCCCGCGGCGCGCGCGGCCTCGATGATCAGCTCGCTGGTGACGCCGGGGATCGGGTCCTCGCGAGCCGGGTAGATGTCGAGCACCACGGAGGCGTCGGCCAGCGCGAGGGCCTGGCCCATCTCCTCGCCCAGCTCCTGGGTGCGGGAGAACAGGTGCGGCTGGAAGACGACGAGGATGCGGCGCGAGTCACCGGCGGCGGCACGCATGGCCTCCAGGTCGGCGGTCATCTCGGTGGGGTGGTGGGCGTAGGAGTCGATCACCTGGACGCCCGCCTCCTCGCCCTTGAGCTGCAGGCGCCGCTTGACGCCGGTGTACGCGGCGAGGGCGGGGGCCAGCTCGTCGGCGGGCAGGCCGAGGGCGACGCCGGCGGCGAGCGCGGCGACGGCGTTGAGCGCGTAGTGGCGGCCGGGGACGGAGACGGCGAAGGTCAGCTCACGCCCGTCCAGGACCGCGGTGACCTGGCTCTTCAGCCCCTCGGGCACGATCTTCAGGACCCGTACGTCGGCGTCCTCGGCCTCGCCGTACGTCACCGTCCGCACCGATCCCGCCAGGCGGCGGGTCAGCTCGCGGGCGCCCTCGTGGTCGGCGGAGATCACCAGGGTGCCGCCGGGGACGATCTTTCCGGCGAAGGTCTCGAAGGACTCGTAGATCTCGTCCATCGAGGCGTAGTTGGCGTGGTGGTCCAGCTCGACGTTGAGGACGATGGCGACCTCGGGGGCGTACTTGTGGAAGCTGCGGTCCGATTCGTCCGCCTCGGCCACGAAGATCTCGCCCTCGCCGTGCAGGGCGTTGGAGCCGGGGGCGTCCAGGTCGCCGCCGATGGCGTACGAGGGGCGCGCACCCAGCTCGGTCAGGGAGACGGCGAGCATCGAGGTGGTGGTGGTCTTGCCGTGCGTACCGGCGACGGCGATCGGCCGCAGGCCGCCCATCAGCGCGGCGAGCGCGTCGGAGCGGTGGACGACGGGAATGCCCAGCTCGGCGGCGCGCACCAGCTCGGGGTTGTCCTGCCGGATCGCGGACGACACGACGACACAGCTGGCGTCGTCGGCGAGGTGCGCGGCGTCGTGCCCGATGTGCACGGTGGCGCCCAGCGTGCGCAGCGCCTCCGCCGTCGCGGACTCCTTGGCGTCACTTCCCGCCACCTTCGCCCCGCGCTGCGCCAGAATCTTCGCGATCCCCGACATCCCGGCGCCGCCGATGCCGATGAAGTGCGGTCGGTCCATGGCGGTAGGAAGGCCGGGTGCCATGCGATGTTCTCCCAGAGGACGATGAGCCGGAACGCCCCTAGCCTATGCGCTTCACGCGGCGCGGCTCGGCAGTGGTCCCGGCCGGGGTACCGCGGTGACGCCTCGGCGCCGTGACCGCTCCGCGGGGGCGACGGCCGTGAACACACCACGCGCCGTCCCGCCACCGCTCCCGCCGCGAGGACCGCGCCACGAACCTCGCCGAATCCGGCGGAGCGCTTACGCCTTGCTGTGCGAGAACAGCTTCAGCACCGGCACCCCCACCTTGTGCCGGGCCCGGGACGCCCAGTCGCGGTGGAAGAACTCCTCGACGTAGTGCGGGTCGGTGAGGACGATGACCTCGTCGGCGTGGACCTCCTGGACCAGGGCCTTGAGGGCGTCGAGGGGGTGGTCCTCGACCAGGCGGCCCTCGGCCCGGCTGCCGGCGGCGCGCAGGGCCCGTACGGAGACGTCGAGCGCCTGCTCCCCCACGTTCCGCGCGTCCGCGCCCTCGGGCGTCTCGCGCTCGTGGACGGCCTCGTCGATCTCGCCGAGCGCGATGTCGTCGATGGCCCGCAGCAAGCGGTCCGCCTGATCGCCGCGCGGCTGGAGCAGCACATGGAAGAAGACCGGCTCGTCCCCGTGCAGGGTGGTGACGAACTCGACGTCGGCCGACGTCAGTGCCTTCTCGATCATCAGAACGCTTGTGAACACCAGGCGCCTCTTCTTCTCCTTCGAGGATCTGCCGACCCTCTGTCCACCGTGGGCCCAAAAAGACCTGCGGAAACCATCCTGCCCCGTGCTCGCACGGGTAGTGCCGGACTAAGTGTGCCCGCCGGAAGCTAAACGGAACGGAAGATTCCGCTGTTTCGGCGCCCCGTTTTCAGGCCCGGCGGTAACGCCCGAACAGAAATCCGTCCTCCTCCAGCAGGGACGCCAGCGCGAACCGGTACGGGACCGCGACCGGGGGACCCCCCGCGATGCGCTGCGCGTCCCCCGCCGCGAGCATCGGCGCGAGCGTCAGGCACATCTCGTCCAGCACGTCCGCCGCCACGAGCTGCCCGAGCAGCCGCGGCCCGCCCTCGGTGAGCTGCCGGGTGTAACCGAGCCCGGCAAGCGCATGCACCGCGCGGCCGGGTTCGACGTGCCTGCCCTCACCGGCGACGACCACCCGCGCCCCCGCCCGTTCGGCGTCCCGTACCCGATCGGCGGGCGCGTCGGCACCGGTGAGCAGCACCGTCGGCACCAGCGGCGAGGTGAACAGCGGCAGCGAGAAGTCCAGGTCGAGCCCGGCCGTCACGATCGCGATCGCCGGCGCGGGCCCCTGCCCCGCCGCCTCCCGCGCCGCCGCGAACTCGGCCCGCGCGCGGGCGGGGCGGTACCCCTCCTGCCGTACCGTCTCCGCGCCCACCAGGACCACGTCCGCGAGCGCCCGCAGCGTGCCGAAGATCCGCATGTCGGCCGGGCAGGAGATGGGCTGGGAGTGCCCGTCGTGCTGGGCGGCGCCGTCGAGCGTGGAGACCATGTTGGCCCGCAGCCAGGGGCGGGGCGAGGCGGGGTCCGGCGCCGGGTAGGCGTACGCGGCGGCCAGCTCCGCGAGCGGCCACTCGCCACCGGAACCGGCAGGCACCGCTCCGCCCCCGTCAGGGGCCTGGGCTGCTGTTTCGTGGGTCACAGGGAACAGGCGTCGCATTCGTGCAGTCTGACATGACGTTTAGCATGGGTAATCGTGTCGTCCTCCACCACCGCCTCCGGTTCCGGTCCGCTGACCGACGCGGCCCCGCTGTCCCTGTGCGCGCGTGAGCCGCATGTCCCCGCCGACCGTCTGGTCGCGGAGATGGTGCCGCCACCCCGCTTCGACTCGGTGCGCTTCGCCACGTACATCCCGGACCCGAACCAGCCCAGCCAGACGGACGCCGTCCATGTGCTGGAGACCTTCGCGAGCGGGCTCGGCGGTGTGCACGCCTCCACCGCCAGGCGCGGCTTCCTCGGCTTCGGCCGCGGCAAGGCGGCCAAGACCCCCTCGGGACCGCGCGGGGTGTACCTCGACGGCGGCTACGGCGTCGGCAAGACCCACCTGCTCGCCTCCCTCTGGCACGCCACCCCCGCCGAGCCCTCCCGCAAGGCGTTCGGCACCTTCGTGGAGCTGACCAACCTGGTCGGCGCCCTCGGCTTCCAGCAGACGGTGCGGACGCTGTCCGGCCACGCCCTGCTGTGCATCGACGAGTTCGAGCTGGACGACCCGGGCGACACCGTGCTGGTCTCCAGCCTGCTCGGCAAGCTGGTCGAGTCGGGCGTGGCGCTGGCCGCCACTTCCAACACGCTGCCGGGCAAGCTCGGCGAGGGCCGCTTCGCGGCGGCCGACTTCCTGCGCGAGATCCAGGGCCTGTCCGCCCACTTCCGCGCCCTGCGCATCGACGGCGAGGACTACCGCCACCGGGGCCTGCCCGAGGCCCCGGCGCCCTTCACCGACGAGCAGGTCACCCGCGCGGCGCACCGCACCGCGGGCGCCTCGCTCGACGCCTTCCCGCAGCTCCTCGACCACCTGGCCAAGGTGCACCCGAGCCGCTACGGCGCGCTGACCGACGACCTGCGCGCGGTGTGTCTGACGGACGTGCGACCGGTCCCCGACCAGTCGACCGCGCTGCGGCTCGTCGTCCTGGCCGACCGGCTCTACGACCGCGAGGTCCCGGTGCTGGCCTCGGGGCTGCCCTTCGACCGGCTGTTCAGCGAGGAGATGCTGAAGGGCGGTTACCGCAAGAAGTACTTCCGCGCGATCTCCCGCCTCACCGCGCTGGCCCGCGACGCGAAGAGTCTGGTCGACGACCGCACGGACTGAACATCTCATCGGACCGACGTGTCGTCCGACTGACATACGATCAGCAAAAGAGCGGGTCAGGGGCCGGTTTTGGCCACCCGACCCGCTCTTTTCACGCTCTTTTGCGCGCGTAACCCGCCGTTAACCCTGCAAAGCCCGTTGCCGGGTTAACGTGTTTCTTGACCATCCATTGACCAGCGCTTGGTGCGTGCGAGAGACGCGAGTTTCCGCAGGGGGGTGTGCATGTCCCGGTGTACGACGGCTCGTTCCGTCCTCGCTCTGCTCGCCGCCGCGCTGCTCGCCCTCCAACTCTTCGCACCCACGGGAACCTTCGCATCCGCGCATACGCTCGGTGAGACCCAGGCCAACGACGCTCCCGGCATCGCGCTCGCCCTCGAGGCGACGACGGCGGCCGACACGGAGATCCTCCGTGAACCCGGCCGCTCCCGGATGCCCCACGCCACCGCGCACACCCGCGACAAGCGGCGCGGCGCGGCCTGCGGGGACGGTCCCGAGCGCCCCCTCATAATCCGGCGCACGGCCGTCGAGGCGCCGCCCGTGGCCGGTTCCCCGCACCCCCGTGTCCCGAGATCCTCCGGAGTCCGCTCACCGGCAGTGCTTCAGGTCTTCCGCTGCTGAGGGCGCACTCGCTCCCCCCACGAACGTCGTGCAAGACCGACGCGCCCCCAGGCGCGCCAGGAGGAGTCCACACCCATGCAGCCCCTCATCGACAACGCCCGCACCTTCGGTCAGCGCCCTGAGGAGTTCGCCAGGCTCGCCGAAGGCCAGGCGCCCGAAGTCCTGTTCATCACCTGCTCCGACTCCCGGGTCGTCCCGGCCCTGATCACGGGCGCCGGCCCCGGTCAGCTCTTCGAGCTGCGCACCGCGGGCAACATCGTCCCTCCGTACGCCTCCGAGCGGCCCACCAGCGAGGCCGCCACCATCGAGTACGCCGTGGAGGTGCTGGGCGTCCGCGACATCGTCGTCTGCGGGCACTCGCACTGTGGCGCCGTCGGCGCGCTGGTGCGCGGCGACGACCTGGACGCCGTACCCGCCGTGCGCGACTGGCTGGCGCACGCGACCCCGCGCCCGTCCGGCGCGGCCGAGGACCCCGAGGTCGCCGAGGGCGTCCAGAGCCATGTGCTCACCCAACTGCTCCGGCTGCGCTCGTACCCGTGCGTGGAGAGGGGCGTCGCACAGGGCCGGCTCCGCCTGCACGGCTGGTACTACGAGGTGCACACCGGCGCCGTCCGCTCGCACCGACCGCGCACCGACACCTTCGAGGCCCTGTGAGCGCGCCCGCGGGCCGGCGCGGTCCCGCCGGTCTCATAGCCCGCAGGCCGCACCTGCGGCAGGACCTCACCGCGTCCCTGGTCGTCTTCCTGGTCGCGGTCCCCCTGTGCGTGGGCGTGGCCGTCGCCTCCGGCGTCCCGGCGGAGCTGGGACTGGTCACCGGCATCGTGGGCGGCCTGGTCACCGGGATGATGCGCGGCAGCAGCCTCCAGGTGTCCGGGCCCGCCGCCGGGCTCACCGTGCTCGTCTTCGAGGCGGTCCAGGAGCACGGGCTGCCCCTGCTGGGCGTGCTCGTACTGGTCACCGGGCTGCTCCAGGTGCTCATGGGCGCGCTGCGGCTCGGCCGGTACTTCCGGGCGATATCGCTCTCGGTCGTCGAGGGGATGCTGGCCGGAATCGGTCTGGTGCTCGTGGCCGGACAGCTGTATCCGGCGATGGCGGCCAAGGCGCCCGACTCCGGTGTCGCCAAGATGGCGGGGCTGCCGACGGGGCTCGGCTCCGCGCTGGGCGACGGCGAGGCGCTCGCCTCGCTCGGGCTGTGCGCGGGCACGATCGCGGTCCTGGTGTTCTGGAAGCACCTGCCCGCCCGGGTGCGGGCGCTGCCCGGCCCGCTCGCGGCCGTCGGACTCGCGATGCTCGCCGTGCCGGTGCTGGACCTGCCGGTGGCGACCGTGCGGGTGAGCGGACTGGTGGACGCCGTCCAGCCGCCGCCGCTGAGCGCCTTCGGCGAGCTGTGGCATCCGGCGGTGATCGGCACGATCGTGGCGTTCACGCTGATAGCGTCCGCCGAGTCGCTGTTCAGCGCGGCGGCCGTGGACCGGCTGCACGACGGGCCGCGCACCTCCTACGACAAGGAGCTGATCGCCCAGGGCACGGGCAACGCGGTGTGCGGGGTGCTCGGCGCGCTGCCCATGACCGCGGTGATCGTGCGCAGCGCGGCCAACGTCCAGGCGGGCGCCCGCACGAAGCTGTCCAGGGTCGCGCACGGCGTCTGGCTGCTGCTGTTCGCCGCGCTGCTGCCGGGCGCCCTCGAGTACATCCCGATACCGGCGCTCGCGGGTGTCCTGATCTACTCCGGCGCCAAGCTGGTGCCGCTGCGGCAGCTCGTCACGCTGTGGCGCGAGCACCGGGGCGAGGCGCTGGTCCTCGCCGTCACGGCGGTGTCGATCGTGGCGGTGGGCATGTTCGAGGGCGTGCTCGTCGGGCTCGCGCTGGCGGTCGCCAAGGCGGCCTGGGAGTCCTCGCACATCCGGTTGACGGTCGTGGACAAGGGCGCGGGTCCGGTGGACGCGTATCTGTCGGGCAACGCGACCTTCCTGCGGCTGCCGAAAATACTGGACAGTCTGGAGGCGCTGCCCCAGGACCGCCCGGTCCGGCTGGACCTGTCGGGCCTGCTCCACCTGGACCACGCCTGCCGCAGCGCCCTGGAGAGCTGGGCGGAGCGGCACAGCGCGGACGGTACGGAGCCGGTGCGGATGACGTCGCCGCCACGGCCGGACGAGCGGGCGGGTACGCCGACGACGAGCTGAGCCGCCACCGACCGGTGCCGGGGGCCGGGGCGTGCCGGACGCGCCCCGGCCCTTCCCCGTCCCCTTCGGTCGCCGAGACCGTGGCCTCCGGCGCCGACCCGGGCATATCGTGGCAGCAGCGGACAGATCCGACTCTCGGGTAACCCCCGGGGAAGGGGGACACCATGCTTGCCGAGCTGGTGGGTGCCGTCGCGGTGGCCGGTGGCGCCTCTCTGGTGTACCTGGCCGCGGCCGCACGCGTGATCAAGCAGTACGAGCGGGGTGTCCTGTTCCGCCTCGGGCGGCTCACGGGCGAGCCCCGGACTCCGGGCCTGACACTGGTGATCCCGTTCGTCGACCGCCTGCACAAGGTCAACATGCAGATCGTCACGCTGCCCATCCCGGCCCAGGAGGGCATCACTCGGGACAACGTGACCGTACGGGTGGACGCGGTCGTGTACTTCCGGGTCGTGGACGCTTCGAGCGCGCTGGTCAAGGTCGAGGACTACCGGTTCGCGGTCTCGCAGATGGCGCAGACCTCGCTGCGGTCGATCATCGGCAAGAGCGACCTGGACGATCTGCTCTCCAACCGCGAGAAGCTCAACGAGGGCCTGGAGCTGATGATCGACAGCCCTGCCGTGGGCTGGGGCGTCCAGATCGACCGGGTGGAGATCAAGGACGTGTCGCTGCCCGACACCATGAAGCGGTCGATGGCCCGCCAGGCCGAGGCGGACCGGGAGCGCCGGGCCCGCATCATCAACGCCGACGCCGAACTCCAGGCGTCCAGGAAGCTCGCCGAGGCGGCCCAGCAGATGGCCGACACCCCGGCCGCCCTCCAGCTCCGCCTCCTCCAGACGGTGATGGCCGTCTCCGCCGAGAAGAACTCCACCCTGGTCCTGCCCATCCCGGTGGAACTGCTCCACTTCCTGGAACGCGGCAACCGGGAGCCGGGCACCCCCTCGGAGAACGGCGACCGGCCGGCGGTGAAGCGGCAGCCCGCCCCCGCCGAGCCTCTCGAAGTCGCGGAAACCACCGAGGCGGTCCCCCTCCCCGACCCTCTGCTCGGCCTCGGCGCGGCACCCGACCCGGCGACGGCTCCGCCGGAGCGTGCCTGAACCCGCCGGAGCGTGCCTGAACCCGCCCGAGCGGCGCGCCGCACCGCTCCGTACCTGTCAAGCGGCCGTGGAGCGGTCCCACACCCGCCGGGCGGGTGACCATCTCGCCGCGTCGGCGGGAGATTGGGCGAGCCGCTCTCCGTACAGTCCTACTTTCTTACGGTGATTGCACACGCACGCCGTATCACCGCCGTCTGCGTCCTCGGTGCGACCCTCGCCGCCTGTGGTGGCGCGGGTTCCTCCGGGACCGCCAGGCCGGCCCACGCCCAGGCTCATTCCTCCACTCCGTCCCCCTCGCCCTCCGGCACGCGCCCCCCGGTCATGGCCCCCGGGCCGGGGGGTCTGGCGCCGGTGTTCGCGCACGGGCCGCGTGACAAGGGCAAGACCGTCGCGCTGACCTTCGACGCCGACATGACCGCCGACGAGGGACCGCGCGCGGCCGCCGGGGAGCGCTTCGACAACCCCGGACTCATCTCTGCCCTGCGCTCGCTGAAGGTCCCGGCGACGGTGTTCATGACCGGCAAGTGGGCCGACACCTATCCCGACGAGGCCCGCTCCCTCGGCCAGGACCCGAACTTCGAGGTGGCCAACCACTCCTACAGCCACTACGCGTTCACGTCGAGCTGCTACGGCCTGCCGACCATCGCGCCGGACCGGATCCGCACGGAGGTCGCCCGGACGTACGCCTCGCTGCGCAAGGCGGGCGTGCCGAAGCCGGTGCCGTACTTCCGCTTCCCGGGCGGCTGTTACAACGACCAGGCGCTGCGCACGCTCAACACCACCGGGGTCACCGCGGTGCAGTGGGACGTGGTGAGCGGGGACGCGTTCGCCACCGACGCCGACGCGGTCGTACGACAGGTGCTCGACGGCGTGAAGCCCGGTTCGGTGGTCGTCATGCACTGCACCCGCAGCGCGGCCCCGACGACCGAGCGGGTCGTGCGCGCGGTGGTGCCGGAGCTACGCAGGCAGGGGTACACCTTCGTGAAGGTGTCCCAGATGATCGGCGCGACGGCGGGCCACCGCTGACCGTCGCACCGGGGTGGTCCCGAGCCGCCGTCCGGTGCCGGGCCGTGGCGGACCGTCCCGCCCGGCGCCGGACGGCGACTCGTAGGGTTGACTCCCGTGAGTGAAGATCCCGCGGTCCCCGCGACCAGTCAGACCAGCCCGTTCCAGGACGAGCGCAACGCCCGCGACGAGGCGCCCCAGTTCGTCCTGCCCCTCGTCGTCCGCATCGAGCGCGACGCCCCGCCCGCCCGCACCGACGCCCTGGAGACCGCCGCGCGCGCCGTGCTGACGCTGCTCGGCGACGAGCGGTCGGCCGGCGACGGGGAGTGGGCGGAGACCGTACGGAACTGGGAGGACGCCCGCATCCGCAAGGTCGTCCGGCGGGCGCGCGGTGCCGAGTGGCGGCGCGCCGGGACCCTCGACGGGATCACGGTGACCGGCACCTCCGCCGAGGTGCGGGTCTTCCCGCCCGTCCCGCTCGACGGCTGGCCCAAGGACCTCGCCAGGCTCCAGGTCTCCGGCACCGAACTGGACGACCCCGAGCCGCCCGCCGCGCCCGACCCCGCGCTGCCGGTGCTCTGGCTCAACCCGGACCTCAAGATGTCCGCGGGCAAGGCGATGGCGCAGGCCGGCCACGGCGCCCAACTCGCCTGGTGGGCCCTGCCGGACCCGGCCCGCGCCGCCTGGCGCGCCGCCGGTTTCCCTCTCGCGGTCCGCACCGCCGAACCCGCCCACTGGCACGAACTGACCCGCCTCGACCTCCCGCTGGTCCGCGACGCGGGCTTCACGGAGATCGCCCCCGGCTCGGCGACGGTGATCGCGGACCATCCGGCGCTGCGCTGACCGGGACCACGCAACCTCAAATGTTCCTCTGAAGCCGCCGCGACCTGGATTCGGCGCCATCCGCCGGGGCCATACCCCCGTCACTGGAAAACGGACGGGGGACGGGGTCATGCGGCGACTGGGTGCGGGGATCGGGTGGCGGCCGGAGATCGCGGCGGCCGTGGACGCGATGCCGGGGGTCGACTGGGTGGAGGTCGTGGCGGAGAACGTGTGTCCCGGGCATCTGCCGGAGCCGCTGACGCGGTTGCGGGAGCGGGGGGTGACCGTGGTTCCGCACGGGGTCTCGCTCGGGCTGGGCGGGGCGGAGCGACCCGAGGCGGGCAGGCTGGCCGCGCTCGCGGAGCGGGTGGAGGCGCTGGGGGCGCCCCTGGTCACCGAGCACATCGCGTTCGTGCGCGCGGGCGGCCCGCTCACCGCCTCTCCGCCGCTGGAGGCCGGGCATCTGCTGCCGGTGCCGCGCACCCGGGACGCCCTCGACGTGCTGTGCGAGAACGTCCGCGTCGCCCAGGACGCGCTCCCGGTCCCGCTGGCCGTGGAGAACATCGCCGCGCTGTTCTCCTGGCCCGGCGAGGAGCTGACCGAGGGGCAGTTCCTGTACGAGCTGGCCGAGCGGACCGGGGTACGGCTGCTCGTCGACGTGGCCAACCTGCACACCAACCACGTCAACCGGGGCGAGGATCCGGCGCGCGCGCTGGCGGAGCTTCCCGTGGAGGCCATCGCGTACGTCCATGTCGCGGGCGGCTACGAGCGTGACGGCGTCTGGCACGACAGCCACGCGCACCCCGTCCCGGAACCGGTGCTGGACATCCTCGCCGACCTCGCCTCCCGCGTCGCGCCACCCGGCGTGCTGCTGGAACGGGACGACAACTTCCCCGAACCAGCCGAACTGGAGCGGGAGTTGACCCGGATCAGGGCGACCGTGGACGCGGCGGCACGGACTCCCCGGCGCCGGACCGCGCCCGCCATCGGCGGCGAGCCCCGCCGCACCGTCACCGTGCTCGCCCACCCCGGGACCCGGCAGCGCGTCGGCGTCGCCCAGACCGCCGTGCTGTCCGCGCTGGTGGCGGGGACGCCGGTGCCCGAGGGGTTCGACCGGGTGCGGATGGGCGTGCAGGCGCGGGCGCTCGCCGCGAAGCGGGCCTCGGTCGTGGCGAAGGTCGCGCCGGAGCTGCCGGAGATTCTCGGGGAGGGGTACCGGGAGGCGTTCCTCGGCTACGCGCGCTCCCGGCCGATGCGCGGCGGCTACCGGCAGGACGCGCTGGACTTCGCCGGGCAACTGCTCAAGACCGGTCGCCCGGCGGACGTCCGCGCCCGGCGACGGTTGCGCGCCTGGTGGCTGGACCGTGTCGGTCCGGTGCCCCGGGGCGGAGCCGCCCGGCTGCTGCGGCGCGCTCGGGAGGCGCTGACTCCCGGCCGCTGACCTGCGGGAAAAACGGAACGTCACATACCGCTAACACTCTGTCCCAGATGGTGAACCAGCCATGGCGTTTACCCTGCGTACTGGCATAGAAACACTCCATGTTCTGGGTCCTTCTTCTGCTCCTGGCCTGGGGTTTCGCCGGTTTCGCGTGCACCAGGCTGTGCCTGGCCGCCGGACGCGCGGGGACCGCCGAGCGCGCCGCCGCCAAGGCGGACGTCCGCCACGACCTGACGCTGTACGAGGCCGCGTACCTCTCCGGCGGCCCCGCGCGCGTCGCGGATCTCGCCATGGTGCGCATGTCCCGGCAGCGCAGGCTGCTGCTCGCGCACACCGGCTGGGTCACGGTGGTGAACCCGCGTGGTCACGACGAGATGGAACGATTCGTCATAGCCGCCATCGGCCCCGAGGGACAGTCCCGGATAGCGCCCGTACGGACCGCCGCCGCCCGCAGCGAGGCCATACGGCACCTGGGCGACCGGCTGGAGCACGCGGGGCTCGCGGTGCCCGCCGGGTCGGGGACCGACGTGGCCTCCGCGATCCGCCTGGTCCGCGCCGCCACGCTGGCGGTGCCCGTCCTCGCCGCGACCGCGCTGCTGCTGCCGTCCGACACCGAACTGCCGTTCCTGATGGCCTGCCTGTGGTTCCTGCTGCCCCTGCTGCTGACGCTCGGCTTCCTGGTCATCGCCCGCTTCGAGCTGCATCCGTACACCCGCTGGGCCTCCCCGGTCGGACAGCGGCATCTCGACACGCTGACGGCACGCCGGGACCGGGAGGACGACGAGCGCGACGACGACGGCTTCGGCGGGGACCGGGACGGCGGCGAGTCGGGCTTCCTCACCTCCCTCGCCACGCGCGGTGTCCGCGCCCTGGCCGAGCCGGAGCTGCGCGCCGCGTTCAACCACCGCGACCAGCCCTGGCGGGAGTGACCGCGCGGGTGTGAAGGCGTACTACGACGACTACTGGCCGAGCCGGGCCGAGGCGCTCTCCGCCTGTCTCAAGGGCGACGCGAAACCGCTGATCGGGATCGCCGCGCCGAGCCCGGAGACGGCGAAGGAGGCCGAGAACGGCAGCGCGGTCTACTCGGCCGTCGAGTGCAACGACGCCCCTGCCCGACGGACTTCGCGGTCTGGGACCGGGACAACACCCGCCTCGCCCGCGTCGCCCCCCCCTCGAGACCTGGGACAACGTCTGGGCGAACCTGCCGTGCGCCTACTGGCCGACACCCCGTCAGCGCCCTCTGGGCGTACGGACGGCGCCGGGTGCGACGCCGCCGGTGCTGATCCTCGCCGCCGAGCGGGACGCGGCCGCGCCGTACCCGGGGGCGTGGGAGATGGCGCGGCGGCTGGCCGGTTCCACGCTGGTGACCGAGCGGGGCGCGGGCACGCACGGTGTCGGGCTCGGGCCCAACGGTTGCGTCGACACCCATGTGGACGCGTACCTCCTGGAGGGCCGCCTGCCGGGCGGGCGCGCCGCGTGCGCCCCGCGCCCGGAGCCGCGCCCCGCCGAACCGGCGCGACGCGGCAGCACCCCGGACGCCCTCCGGGGCAACGGCTAGGCGAGCCCCGCCACCAGGTCCGCGACCGACTTGCGGCGCCCGGTGTAGAAGGGCACCTCCTCGCGGACGTGCCTGCGGGCCTCGGAGCCGCGCAGGTGACGCATGAGGTCGACGATGCGGTACAGCTCGTCGGCCTCGAAGGCGAGCATCCACTCGTAGTCGCCGAGCGAGAAGGAGGCGACCGTGTTGGCGCGCACGTCCGGGAAGCCGCGGGCCATCTTGCCGTGGTCGGCGAGCATACGGCGGCGGTCCTCGTCGGGCAGCAGGTACCAGTCGTAGGAGCGCACGAAGGGGTAGACGCTCACGTAGTTGCGGGGCGTCTCGTCGGCGAGGAACGCCGGGATGTGCGAGCGGTTGAACTCGGCCGGGCGGTGCAGCGCCATGTTCGACCACACCGGCTCCAGCGCGCGGCCCAGCCTGGTGCGGCGGAAGAGGTTGTACGCCTCCTGGAGCTGGTCGGCGGTCTCGGAGTGCCACCAGATCATCAGGTCGGCGTCGGCGCGCAGGCCGGAGACGTCGTAGGTGCCGCGGACGGTCACGTCCTTGGCGGCGAGCTGGTCGAACAGCTCCTGGACCTCGTCGGCCCAGCCCGCGCGGTCCTCGGGCAGGACGTCCTTCAGCTTGAAGACGGACCACAGGGTGTAACGGATGACCTCGTTGAGGTCCTTGGCCAGCTTGCCCTTGTTCGGGATACGGCCGGGCTCGGTGGTGGGGGCGTCGTCACTCATGGTCCCTATTCTCCCGCTCCGCCGTGCAGGCTCTGCACCGGGTTGGCGGTCAGCTCGCGCACACCGGTGATGTCGCCGCCGAGCTGGTCGACGGCCGCGTGGGCGCTCGCGACACAGGCCGGGATGCCGACGCCGTCGTACTGCGCGCCGCACACGGCGAGTCCGGGCAGCTTGGCGACGTGCTCGCGGATGCGGGCCACGCGCGCGTGGTGGCCGACGGGGTACTGGGGCAGCCCGTCGGTCCAGCGGGTGACGTGACTGGCCACCGGCGTGGCGTCCACTCCGGTGGCGGCACGCAGGTCGTGCCGGGCGATGTCGATCAGCTCGGCGTCGTCGCGGCCGAGGATCTCGGTCTCGCGGTGGCGGCCGACCGAGGCGCGCACCACGGCCAGCTCGGGGTCCTGCTCCCCGATCCAGCCCCACTTCTGGGAGGCGAACGTCGCGGCCTTGACGGTGTGCCCGTCGACGGGCGGCACCAGGAAGCCGCTGCCCTCGGGGAGGGCGGCGTCCGCGCGCCGGTAGGCGAGGCTGATCAGCGCCATGGAGGCGTACTCGACGGCGGCCAGCTCGGCGGCGGCGCCCGGCGCCTCGGCGCGCAGCAGCGCGGCGGCGGGTGCGGCGGGTACGGCGACGACAACGGCGTCCGCGTGCAGCACCCGGTCCCCGGCGGTCACCCGCCAGCGGGTACCGTCCCGGCGCAGTCCGCGCGCCGGGGTGCCGGTCAGGATCTCGCCGCCGGCCGCCCGTACGGCGTCGGCCACGGCGAGCGGGAGCGTGCCGACGCCACCCTCGATGCCGACGAACACGGGCCCGGACTGCGGTGCCTCGGCGGCTTTCGCCTGGAGCGCGCGGACTGCGGCGGTGAGGGAGTCGTGGGTGCGAGCGGCCTGGTAGAGCTGCGGGACGGCCGACCGCAGGGACAGCCGGTACGCGTTGCCCGCGTACACCCCGCCGAGCAGCGGCTCGATCATCCGGTCGACGACCTCACGGCCGAGCCGCGCGGCCACGTACTCCCCCACGGCCACGTCGTCCCCTACCTCGGTGCGCGGCAGTTCGGCGTCCCGCCCGATGCGCGCGAGCCCCTCCTCGGAGAGGATTCCGGCGAGGACGCCGGCGGTCCCGGGGACGCCCATGACGTGTCCCTTGGGCATCGGGCGCAGGGTGTTCCGCGTCCACAGGGACGCGCCCGCGGTGGCCGGTGTGACGAGCCGTTCCCCGAGCCCGACCTCACGGGCGAGTGCGACGGCCTCGGGCCGCCGGGCCAGCATCGACTCGGCACAGAGGTCCATGCGGACCCCCGCGATCTCCCCGGGCAGCAGCTTGCCGCCCACCCGCTCGCCCGCCTCCAGCACCGTCACCCGGGCCCCGCGCCGCACCAGCCGGTACGCGGCCGCCAGCCCGGCGATCCCGGCACCGATGACCACGACCTGGCCCTCACCCGTTCCGCTCATGCCCCCACTCTCTCAAAACCGACCGCCGCGCCGGTCCCGGGCCACCCTTCCCCACCGCGGCGTCCACCGGACCTTGGAGGACGACCACCTCGCAGGCCCGGTGGGCCTCGCGCGCCCGGGCGGCGAACCGGCGTGTGCCCGGTCGGGGCGGCGCCGGTGCCCGCCGTGTGTCCGGACCGTGACCGCATCGGGATGTGGATCGTCCAACGTTCGGGCGGGGTCCGGCGTCCAAGGAGCGTCGGTTGTCGTACACATCGGGGGTAGCCCATGCGTGCATCACGTTCGTTCTCGTCCGCCCGGGGTCTGGCGGGGGCTCTGCTCGTCGCCTCGCTGGCGCTGGCCGGGTGCAGTGCGGCGGGAGGGGGATCCGACGCGGGCGGGAAGTCCCTGGCGGACGGGCCGGCCCGGCAGAGCGGCGCGGCGGGCTCGGGCGCAGACGCGTCCGACGCCAAGGCCGGGGACCGGCGCGTGCCGCGGATCACGGCGAGCGCGATCATCAGGACCGCTTCCCTGACCGTCCAGGTCGAGGACGTGCCGAAGGCGCTGGACGAGGCCCGGACGACGACCGAGGACGCGGGTGGGTTCGTCGGGAACGAGACCACCACCCGGGACGCGCGCGGGCACGAGCGCACCCGGGTCGTGCTGCGGGTGCCGACCGCGAAGTACGACGAGGTGATGACCACGCTCCAGGGCACCGGCAAGCTGCTGGAGCGCGACGCGAAGGCCGAGGACGTCACCGACCAGGTGGTGGACGTGGAGAGCCGGATCAAGTCGCAGCGGGCGAGCGTGGCCCGGGTGCGGGAGCTGATGGACCGGGCGGAGAAGCTGAGCGACGTGGTCGCGCTGGAGGGCGAGCTGAGCAGCCGCGAGTCCGACCTGGAGTCGCTGCTCGCCCGGCAGGCGTCCCTGAAGGACCGGACGAGCCTCGCGACCATCACCCTGTCGCTGTCCGCGACGCCCGCGCACAAGGCCGTCGCGAAGGACGACGGCCCCGGTTTCCTCGACGCCCTCTCCGGCGGCTGGAGCGCCTTCCTCGCGACCCTGCGCTGGGTCACCGTCGTCGTGGGCGCCGTGCTGCCCTTCGCCGCGCTCGCCGCGGTCCTGGCGTTCCTGTGGCTGCGGCTCGTCCGGCCCCGGCTGCGCGCCCGGCAGGCGGGAACCGCGCCGCTGCCCGCGGGTTCCCTGCCCACGTCCCGCCCCGTCTCCGAGTCCGGTGAACCGCACTCGGGGAGCTGACGGAGCGTGCGCCCGCCCCGCCCCGTAGCGTGTCCGCATGAGCGAGCGTGACGAGCGGGGCGGGGCGAAGCGGCTGGTCGTGATCGGCGGTGACGCGGCGGGGATGGCGGCCGCGTCCCAGGCACGGAGGCTGCGACCGCCCCAGGAACTTCAGATCGTGGCCTTCGAGCGCGGCCACTTCACCTCCTACTCGGCGTGCGGCATCCCGTACTGGGTGGGCGGCACGGTCACCGAGCGGGACAAGCTGATCGCCCGCACCGCCGAGGAGCACCGCGCCCGCGACATCGACCTCAGGCTGCGCACCGAGGTCACGGAGATCGACGTGCCAGGGCGTCGGGTCCGCGCGCACGACCTGGACTCGGGCGAGACGTACTGGACCTCGTACGACGAACTCGTCGTCGCCACCGGTGCCCGCCCGGTCCGCCCGGACCTGCCCGGGATCGACGCCGACGGGGTGCACGGGGTGCAGACCCTGGACGACGGGCAGGCGCTGATCGACTCGCTGAGCCGTGCGCGGGGGCGCCGTGCCGTGGTCGTCGGGGCGGGTTACATCGGCGTGGAGATGGCCGAGGCGCTGATCCTGCGGGGCTTCGAGGTGACCGTGGTGGACCGGGGCGAGGAGCCGATGTCCACGCTCGACCCGGACATGGGGCGTCTGGTGCGCAAGGCGATGACGGGGCTCGGTATCACCATGGTGAGCGGCGCCGAGGTCACCGAGGTGCGCACCGACGAGACCAACCGGGTGCGCGCGGTGGTCACTTCGGAGGCGGAGTACCCGGCCGACGTCGTCGTCCTCGGCATCGGCGTCCGCCCCGAGACGACGCTCGCGCGCGCGGCCGGACTCCCCCTCGGCGCGCACGGCGGGCTGCTCACCGACCTGGCGATGCGGGTGCGCGGCCACGAGGACATCTGGGCGGGCGGCGACTGCGTCGAGGTGCTGAACCTGGTCTCGGGCCAGGAGCAGCACGTCCCGCTCGGCACCCACGCCAACAAGCACGGTCAGGTCATCGGCTCGAACGTGGGCGGCGGTTACGCCACCTTCCCGGGTGTCGTCGGCACGGCGGTCAGCAAGGTCTGCGCCCTGGAGATCGCCCGCACCGGCCTGCGCGAGAAGGACGCCGACCGGGCCGGCCTGCAGTACACGTCGGTCGTCGTCGAGTCGACCAGCCGGGCGGGTTACTACCCGGGCGCCGCCCCCATGACGGTCAAGATGCTCGCCGAACGCGACACGGGCAGACTGCTCGGCGTCCAGATCATCGGCGGCGAGGGCGCGGGCAAACGCGTCGACATCGCTGCGGTGGCCCTCACCGCCGCCATGACGGTGGAACAGATGACGGCCCTCGACCTCGGCTACGCCCCGCCGTTCTCCCCGGTCTGGGACCCGGTGCTGGTGGCGGCGCGCAAGGCGGTGGCGCGGGTGCGCGAAGGGCGGAGGTGATTCCGCGGGGGACGCGGCGGGCGTCACCGGTTCGGGGGCGCCATCGCGGGCAGTAGTCCTGTGTGGTCATACCCGTCCATGACGTCAATCCGGTGCGCCGCACCCCCGTGGTGACGTACGCCCTCATCGCCGCCAACGTCCTCGTCTTCCTGCTGACGCCCGGCGCCGCCGGTGCCGTGGCCAGGGAATCGCATCTGGCGCAGTTGTGCCATCTCCACGCCTTCATGGACCACTACGCGGCCGTGCCCCGGGAGCTGATCCACCATCAGTTCCCGCGGCTGGTGCCGACGGGCGCGACGGGCGTGGGCCCGAACGGCCCGGGGTGCGTGGTGGGACCGCCCGCCTACGACAAGTCCCCGGCCCTGTCGGTCCTCACGTCGATGTTCCTGCACGGCGGCTGGCTGCATCTGCTGGGGAACATGCTGTTCCTGCTGATCTTCGGCAACAACGTCGAGGACCGCATGGGCCACGTGCGCTATCTGCTCTTCTACGTGGTGTGCGGCTACGCGGCCGCGTACGGCTTCGCGCTGTTCAACGCCTCCTCCACGGACCCGCTGATCGGCGCCTCGGGGGCCATCGCGGGGGTGCTGGGCGCGTATCTGGTGCTGTATCCGAAGGCCAGGGTGTGGGTGCTGGTGCCGTTCCTGGTCTTCCTGCCGCTGCGGCTGCCCGCGTGGCTGGTCCTGGGTTTCTGGTTCGGGCTCCAGGCCGTCTACTCCTCCGGGCACGGCGTCTCCGGGGGCGGCACGGTTGCCTACATGGCGCACGTCGTGGGCTTCGTGGCCGGGATGCTGCTGGCGTGGCCGCTCAAGGCGGGCACCCCGCCGCCGCCGGAGCCGGGCCCGCTGCTGTTCGGCAGGCGGGCGCGGCCCCGTCAGGTGTGGTGAGCGCGGCGGTTTCGTCAGCGGGCGCTGTGGGTGTGGACGTAGTCCACGAGGTGGGTCAGCGCGTCGGGGTCGGTGCTGGGCATGACGCCGTGGCCGAGGTTGAAGACGTGGCCCTCCAGACCGGCGGCGGCGTCGAGCACCTCCTGCGCCTTGGTCTCGACGACCTTGCGCCCGGCGAACAGGACGGTCGGGTCGAGGTTGCCCTGGAGCGCCTTGCCGGGGCCGACGCGGCGCACGGCCTCGTCCAGCGGGACGCGCCAGTCCACGCCGACCACGTCGGCGCCCGCCTCGCCCATGAGCTTGAGCAGCTCACCGGTGCCGACGCCGAAATGGATGCGCGGGACGCCGTAGCCCGCGACGGCCTCGAAGACCTTCGCGGAGGCGGGCAGCACCGAGGCGCGGTAGTCGGCGGGGGCGAGCGCGCCCGCCCAGGAGTCGAAGAGCTGGACCGCCGAGGCGCCGGCCTCGATCTGGACCTCGAGGAAGGCGGAGGTGATCTCCGCGAGGCGGTCGAGCAGGTCGGCCCACAGCTCGGGGTCGCCGTACATCATCGCCTTGGCGTTCTCGTACGTGCGCGAGGGGCCGCCCTCGACCAGGTAGCTCGCGAGGGTGAAGGGGGCGCCCGCGAAGCCGATCAGCGGGGTGCGGCCCAGCTCGGCGGTGAGCATGCCGATGGCCTCGGTGACGTAGGGCACGTCGTCGGGGGTGAGGTCGCGCAGCCGGGCGAGGTCGGCGCGGGTGCGCACGGGCTCGGCGACGACCGGGCCGACGCCGGGCTTGATGTCGAGGTCGACGCCGATGGCCTTGAGCGGGACGACGATGTCGCTGAAGAAGATCGCCGCGTCCACGTCGTGCCGGCGCACCGGCTGGAGGGTGATCTCGGTGACCAGATCGGGCCGCATGCAGGAGTCGAGCATGGGAATGCCCTCGCGGACCTTGCGGTACTCCGGCAGGGAGCGCCCCGCCTGCCGCATGAACCAGACGGGGGTGTGCGGAACGGCCTCACGCCGGCACGCCCTGAGGAAGGCACTGTCGTACGTCGCTGCGGGCTGCCCGCCGGCGGGGATCGCGTTGGCACTCACCCCGCAAGTCTCGCACGGCCCGGACGAGGGAAGTGTCCCAGGACCTGTATGGGTGTCTTGCCCTGCGGAAAGGTCTCGTTCCCCTTACTCTTCCCCGCATGGCTGCGGCTCAGGGACGACCGTCGGACGGCGGCGGCGCACAGGACGACGCGAAGGACACCGATCGGATGGAGGACCCGGGGGGCAGCGCGGTACCGCAGGCGTTCCGGAGCGCGGTCGACGCGCTGCGCGGCGCGCGGCTGCGGCCGCAGGTGGAGGTGGAGCCGACTCCCGCGCCCCAGCGGCTCGCGCCGTTCGCGCACGCGCTGGAGGCGGTGGTGGCCGACGGCGAACAGGAGCTGGCGGACGGCCGGCTCGTGCTGCTGCACGACCCGGCCGGGCACGACGCCTGGCACGGCACGTTCCGCCTGGTGACCCTGGTGCGCGCGGAGCTGGAGGCCGAGATGGCGGCCGATCCGCTGCTGCCGGAGGTGTGCTGGTCGTGGCTGACCGGCGCGCTCCAGGCCCGCGGACTCACCTACGGCGAGCCGAGCGGCACCGTGACCCGCGCGAGTTCGCACTACTTCGGCGGCCTCGCCGAGCGACCGGCCGCCTCGCAGATCGAGATCCGCGCTTCCTGGACGCCGCGCGAGGGCCTGGGCGGGGTGCCGGACACCGCCGCGCACCTGGCCGCGTGGTGCGATCTGCTGGCCCAGGTCGGCGGGCTGCCCCCGGCTGGACCGGGCGACGCCTCGGTGGTGACCCTGCCGCAGCGCCGGGGACCGCAGTCCCGCTGACGCCCCGGGCACCGCCCACCGAACACACGATCCGATCAGCGCCCCGCCGACACGACGGGGCGCTGCTTTGTGATCACTTCTCCGCCCATCTCTTTGTCGATACGGCCACTTTCCGCACTCGAATGGCACCACCCCGAACCGATTCGCTCTTCGGATGATCGACCACGTGTCCGAATTGCACGGATTGGCACTCACTAGATCGTGATCATTCTCTAAAGGCGGACGGGTTTACTGCCGAAGACGACTGTGACCTTGAAAGCACGGTTCGTCCCGGCTATCTCCCCACCAGCCGGCCCCGTCCCCCACCCAGGAGGCCTGGTGTCCGTTCTCCTCGAGCAGCCCGCAAGCCTGGTCGCCTACCGCCCGAACAAGCCGACCGCCATGGTGGTCGTGGCCGATCCACGCGTGCGTTCCACCGTCACCCGCCATCTGTGGGCCCTCGGTGTACGCGATGTCATCGAAGCCTCGTCCATCGCGGAGGCTCGTCCCCGCATCGGCAACCCCCGCGACATCTGTGTCGCCGACGTCCACCTGCCCGACGGATCCGGACTGACCCTGCTGTCCGAGACCCGCGCCGCCGGCTGGCCCAACGGGCTGGCCCTGTCCGCCGCCGACGACATCGGCGCCGTCCGCAACGCCCTGGCCGGTGGGGTCAAGGGCTACGTCGTCACCGGCACCCGCACCAACATCGGGCTCCCCACCCGACCGGGCGCCGCCCCCATCGGTTCCGCCGCCGCCCGTATGCACCGCCGCCCCCCGGGTGCCCCGAGCCACCCGGGTGGCTACCGAGAGCTGTCCGGCCGCGAGGTCGAGGTCCTGCGCCTCGTCGCGGAGGGCCAGTCGAACAAGGCGATCGGCGTCTCCATGGGCCTGTCCGCCCTCACCGTGAAGAGCCACCTGGCCCGCATCGCGCGCAAGCTCGGCACGGGCGACCGCGCCGGCATGGTCGCGGTGGCCCTGCGCACCGGCATCATCCACTGACACCCACCCCTGCCCCGTACGTCACTCCCCCCACACCCCGACCTCCCACGTCACCGGCCTCCCCGGCCTCCCCTTCCCGGCGCCCGTCGGCGGAACGGGTGCGGGTGCTGGAGGGGGCGGGGGCGCCCGCGGTCTCCCCGGTTCCCGAGCCGCTCTCCCCTTCGCTCAC